>NZ_JBEXRC010000039.1:0-78800 GCF_040612915.1 Streptomyces sp. NPDC006326
TGGCCGAAGGCCATCGCGAAGCGACGCGAACGAAGAGAGCGCCCTTGACGGCCCGGCACGACACGGAAGGACAGTGGACTGACGGGACGCCCCCGGACCCTCCCTGATGCCGGGTGCGGGTATCCCGACCCCCGAAGCCACCGCCCCGCCTACCGACCCCGCCCCCGGGACCCCCGCCCCGCCCCGCCCCCTCAGAGGTAGTCCTCCAGCCTTCCTATCCGGTACCCCTGTTCCTGGATGCGCTGGAGCATGCGGGTGGTCATCTGGATTTCCGTCGCGCCCTTGAGTTCCGACGGGCCGCGGAAGTGGGCCAGGATGATGTCGCCCGGTTTGAGGGCGGAGCCCTCCGCGTACTGGAAGTTGTTGATCTGCATCGACACCCGCCACAGGACGACCTGGGATATGCCGCATTCTGAGGCGGCCTTCAGGGTGTCGTCGTTGTAGTTGCCGTAGGGCGGGCGGAAGCGGACGGGTTTGGTGCCGAAGCGCTTCTCCAGGCGTTCCTGCTGCCCGCATATCTCCTTCTTCTGCGCCGCGAAGGGCAGCGTCCGGAGGTTCGGGTGCGTCAGGGTGTGGTTGTTTATCGTGCTGCCGGAGCCGTTGTCACGGAGCTTCTCGAAGTGGCCGTAGTCCGACGAGGCGATGTTGTCCGTGAGGAACATGCTGATCGGCAGCTTCAGGTCGGCCGCCATCTTCAGGAACTCGGGGTCCTTCTCCGCGCCGTCGTCGAAGGTCAGGAAGACGACCTTGTCGGCGGGCGCGACGGGTATTCGGTCCACCACCTGGGCCTTGCCCGGGGTCGCGCCGGGGAGTTGGGGCTTGTGCTCGGGCTTGGGGGCGAACTGGAGAGGGGCCGTCAGGCCCCATTTCCGGTACGCCTCGTCCCCGGCTGCGGGGGACGGCGCGGACGTCGTCGGTGCGGACGGGGAGGGTGTGGGCCGCTGTTCCTCCGTGGCGTTGCGGCCCAGTCGTTCGATGGGGTCCACGCTGTCCCCGCACCCCGTCAGGGACAGCGCGAGCGCGCCGGCCGCCAGCGTTCCGGCTACCAACCGGCGCGCATAGTTCACAGGTAGTCCTCCAGGCGAGCCACGGCGTACCCCTTGTCCGTGACGGTCTTCATGACATGACGGATCATGTCAGGCATCGTGGCCTTCCAGTCCTCCTGCCCCCGGAAATGCGTGAGGATGATGTCCCCGGGGTGCAGGTCGCGGTCCCATTCCCGGTAGTCCATCCGGTCGGGGAAGCCCTCCGCGTTCCACAGCGGAACCGCCTTGATGCCGCAGGACTTGGCCGCGCGCAGCGTGTCCTCGTTGTAGTTGCCGTACGGCGGCCGGAACAGCGTCGGCCGCTTGCCGAACTGCTTCTGGATGGTGTCCTGCTGGCCGCAGATCTCCTCCCGCTGCGCCTTGTACGACAACGCCGGCAGGTAGCGGTGGTTGAGCGTGTGGTTGTTCAGGGTGACGCCGGCGGCCTGCATCTTCTTGAAGTAGGGGTAGTTCTCGCGGATGAGGTAGTCGCTGAGGAACGCCGTGTAGGGGATCTTCAGCTCCTGCATCATCTTCAGGAACTCGGGGTCCTTCTCCGCGCCGTCGTCGATCGTCAGGAAGACGACCTTGTCCTCCGTGGGGACGGTGGTGAAGACCGGCGGGAGGTCTTCTTGTCCCTCGACCTCGAAACCGTCGCGCGTGGTGATCTCCGGCTTCTTCTTGGGCGGGGCCGGGGCCGTCAGCGGCGGCTTGGCCAGTTTCCATTTCTTCGCCGCCGTGACCCGGCTCTGCCGGTCGGCCTTTTGCTGTTCGGCCTGGTTCACGGCCGCGCCCGCGGCGCCCGCGGGCGCGTCGGCGCCCTTGCCGCCCTTGCGGGCGGGACCCGAGTCCGCGGAGGAGCCGCACGCCGTACCGAGGGCGGCGACCAGCAGCGCGGCCAGTGCCACCCCGACCCGTCCGCGCGGTGCCGCCGCGGACCGGTGACCATGGAGCCTCTTATGTTCCTTTTGTCGTACTAGCTGCATAGCAGCGAATCCTGACACCGTGACACGCGCGCGCCCGCGCCGACACCGCGAGCGGACGGCGACCTTCCACCGGGTGGCCCACACTGACCGACAATGAAGCGGTGACCCCCGAAGACTTCGCCGCGCTCCTCACCCCCGAGGGCCGTGCCCTCCTCGACTCGCTCCGCGACTACGACCCGTCCCAGGAGATCGCCGTCGCGACCCGGCTGCGCCGCGAGCACCCCGCCGGCCTGGTCTCCGCGGCCCTCGGGCAGGCCCGGCTGCGGCAGCGCGCGGTGGCGAAGTTCGGGGCGCAGGACGCCTTCCGGATGTACTTCACGCCCGGCGGCGCCGAGATGGCCACCCGCGCCACGGTGGCCGCGTACCGCGCCGAGCGGCTCGCGGCCCTCGGCGTACGCAGCCTCGCCGACCTGTGCTGCGGCATCGGCGGGGACGCCCTCGCCCTGGCCCGGCTCGGCATCCGGGTGCTGGCCGTCGACCACGACCCGCTGACGGCGGCCGTGGCGCGGGCGAACGCCGAGGCGCTGGGGCTGGCGGACCTGATCGAGGTCCGGGAGGCGGCCGTGACCGACGTCGACGTCTCCGGCCACGACGCCGTCTTCATCGATCCGGCCCGGCGCGGCGGCCGCGGGAGGATCTTCGACCCCGAGAGCTACTCGCCCCCGCTGTCCTGGGCCGTCGAGACCGCCCGCAGCGCCCGGTACGCCGCCATCAAGATCGCCCCCGGCATCCCGCACGAGGCGGTCCCCGCACAGGCCGAGGCCGAGTGGATCTCCGACCAGGGCGACGTGAAGGAGGCGGTGCTGTGGTTCGGGACGGCTCCCGCGACCGTCCGCGCGACCCTGCTCCCCGGCCCGCGCAGCCTGCACACCGCCGATCCGCTGCCCGATCCGGAGGCCGGTCCGGTCGGCCGCTACCTCTACGAGCCCGACGGCGCCGTCATCCGCGCGCACCTCGTCGCGGAGGTCGCCGAGCAGCTGGGAGGGCGGCTCATCGACCCGACGATCGCCTACATCACCGCCGATTCGCTGCGCGCGACGCCGTACGCGACCGCGTACGAGATCACCGACGTGCTGCCCTTCGGGCTCAAGAAGCTGAAGGCGCTGCTGCGCGAGCGCGAGGTCGGCGTCCTGACCGTGAAGAAGCGCGGCTCGGCCATCGAGCCCGAGGAGCTGCGCAAGAAGGTGAAGCCGCAGGGCCCGCACGCGGCGACCGTCTTCCTGACCCGCGTGGCGGGTGCGCCGTCGATGCTGATCGGGTCGCCCGTGGCGGGCCGCTGAGGGGGCCCGCAGCCCGGCCGGCGGCGCGCCCGGTGCGGCCGGAACCCGCCGGGTCGCCGGGCGGCGGCCCGGTTCCTACGATGGGAGGGTCAGCCTCGGGGTCCCGGTCGTTCTGAGGTGGTGCGCGATGCGCAGCTTCCGGGCCGTTCCCGTCATGGCCGCTGCTTCCCTGCTGCTGACCGCGCTGTGTGCGGGCCAGGCCCCCGCGGCGGTGTCGTCCGGGCGGGCCGGCGTCGATCCGGCCACCGCCGAGCGGCTCGACGACGCGATCACCGCGGCGATGAAGAAGGAGGGCATCCCGGGGGTCGGCGTCGGGCTGTGGTTCGACGGCGGCGGCTCCTACGAGCGCTCCTTCGGCACCGCCGACAAGGCCGCCGGCACCCCCATGAAGGCCGACCTCTACACCCGGATCGGCAGCGTCACCAAGACCTTCACCGTCACCGCAGTGCTCCAGCTCGTCGACCAGGGCAAGCTCCGCCTCGACGATCCCGTCTCGAAGTACCTCGGCGGCGTGCCGGGCGGGGACCGGATCACCATCCGCCAGCTCGCCGAGATGCGCAGCGGGCTCCCCAACTACACCGAGGACACGGCGTGGCTGGCCGAGCTGCGGGCCGACCCGGCCCGCAGCTGGTCCCCGCAGCAGCTGCTGGCCACGGCCTTCCGGCATCCCGCCACGTCCCCGCCGGGCACCCGGTGGGAGTACTGCAACACCAACACCGTGCTGCTGGGGCTGCTCGTGGAGAAGCTCAGCGGGCAGGACCTCGCCGCCTACCTGCGCGAGCACGTCCTCGAACCGGCCGGCCTCGACGACACCGCGCTGCCGAAGGGCGCCGAGATCCCGAGCCCGTACCTCCACGGCTACACCACCTTCTCGCCCGGCGGGAACGTGGTCGACTCCTCCGGCTGGAACCCGTCCTGGGCCTGGGCCGCCGGTGCGATGACCTCCACCCTGGACGACCTGCACACCTGGGTCCCCGCGCTGACCGGCGGGAAGCTGCCCGACGGCGGCCGGCTGCTGGAGCCGGGCACGCAGGCGCAGCGGGTACGGACCCTGCCGACGGGCCACCCGGGCGTCGGCTACGGGCTCGGCATCGCCGACGTCAACGGCTGGATCGGGCACAACGGCGAGCTGCCCGGCTACGAGACGATCGCCGCCCGGCTCCCGCAGCAGAACGCGGTCCTGGTCGTGATCGTGAACTCCGACATCGACAAGGACACCGGCAGCCTGAGCACCCTCATCGGCAAGACCGTCACCGAGATCGCCACTCCGGACCACCGGTGGGAGCTGCCGGCCGCGGCGCAGCCCGAGGCCACGCCCCCGCCCGCCACGCCGACGGCGCCGCCTCCCCCGAAGCCGCCGAAGCCGTGACGGCGGGGCGCTAGCCGCCGGTCCGCACGGCCCGTAGCGCCCAGCGGTAGTGGGCGCCGGCCTTGGCGAGGCCCAGCAGGCCGGTGATCCACAGGATCATGCCGAGGCCGATGTAGTACGTGACTTCGCCGTACGTGGTGTGGCCCGGGCGGGCGGAGGCGGCGGACCCGAAGGTCACCCACAGGCCGAGCGCGCCCACCGCGAAGGAGGCCAGCAGCCAGGTCAGGCTCCGTCCGGGCGCGCGCAGCCCGGCGGCGGAGGAGGGGTCCGGGTCGTACTCCGCCCACGCGTGCAGCAGCCGGCGCACCTGCCGGTCCCGCTTGGCGCCCCGGGCGAACCAGAACCCGGCGGGGATCAGGACCCCCGCGCCGAGGACGGCGAAGATGAGCCCGAAGAGATACGAGAGCGGGTCGTGTTCCTCGATGGCCGTCAGGGCCATGCCGACGAAGGACCAGCCGAGGGCGAAGACCGCCGCGACGGCCCAGAGCAGCAGCAGTCGCCCCAGGCCCAGGCTGCGCCGGCCGAGGTCGGCCAGGAAGCGTGCGCGGTCGGCCCGTACGACGTCCTCGTCCGTCCAGGCGCGCAGGTGCGCGGGAGGGGGCGGGGGCGGCAGGTCGCGGCTAGTCATGAACACGACGATATCCGGCTGCGGGCGCAGGGCCCGCCCCGGATCTGCCGAAGGGTCAGAAACTCCCGCCGGTCGCGACCTCCACCGACTCGAACCGCCAGCGGTGCACCGCCCGCGTGATCAAGTCCGCCGCGGGCTCGGGGAGTTCGGGAAGTTCCGCCGCGATCCCCTCGTCGGTCTCCCACCAGGTCACGACCAGCACCCGGTCCTGCGGGGCCCGGAACACCTCGCGGCGCACCGGCTCGTACGCCAGTACCTGCGAACGGGCCCACTCAAGCAGCTCGTTGCCCCGGCCGGCTGCGGCCCGGGCCTCCCACATCAGCGCGACGGTGCTCACGAGTACAGGTTGTCCTTGCTCAGCTCGTGCACGTGGTCGTGGTCGTGGGCATGACCGTGCCCGTGCCCGGACCCGTGCGCGTGGCCGTGGCCGTGCGCGGCTCCCGGCACGTGCGGGTCCGTCACCGGCAGCGAGGAGTCCGCCGACAGGTCCCAGTCCGAGGCCGCCCGGTTCCGCTTGACCATCTCCGCGCCCAGCGCCGCCACCATCGCGCCGTTGTCGGTGCACAGCTTCGGCCGCGGCACCCGCAGGATGATCCCCGCGTCGTCGCACCGCTCCTGCGCGAGCGCGCGCAGGCGGGAATTGGCCGCCACACCGCCGCCGATCATCAGGTGGTCGACGCCCTCGTCCTTGCACGCCCGGATCGCCTTGCGGGTCAGCACGTCCACCACGGCCTCCTGGAAGGACGCCGCCACATCGCGCACCGGCACCTCCTCGCCCGCGTTCCGCTTCGCCTCGATCCAGCGGGCGACGGCCGTCTTGAGCCCGGAGAAGGAGAAGTCGTACGCCGCGTCGCGCGGCCCCGTCAGCCCGCGCGGGAAGTTGATCGCCTTCGGGTCGCCCTCCTTCGCCAGCCGGTCGATGACCGGGCCGCCCGGGAAGCCCAGCTGGAGCACGCGCGCGATCTTGTCGAAGGCCTCGCCGGCCGCGTCGTCGATGGTGGCGCCCAGCGGCCGTACGTCGGAGGTGATGTCCGGGGCCAGCAGCAGCGAGGAGTGCCCGCCGGACACCAGCAGCGCCATCGTCGGCTCCGGCAGCGGCCCGTGCTCCAGCTGGTCCACGCAGATGTGCGAGGCCAGGTGGTTCACCCCGTACAGCGGCTTGCCGAGCGCGTACGCGTACGCCTTGGCCGCCGAGACGCCCACCAGCAGCGCCCCCGCGAGGCCCGGACCGGCCGTGACCGCGATGCCGTCGAGGTCGCGGGCGCTGACCCCGGCCTCCTTCAGGGCGCGTTCGATGGTCGGGACCATCGCCTCCAGGTGGGCGCGCGAGGCCACTTCGGGCACGACGCCGCCGAAGCGGGCGTGCTCGTCGACGCTCGACGCGATCGCGTCGGCCAGCAGGGTGGTGCCGCGGACGACGCCGACGCCGGTCTCGTCGCAGGAGGTCTCGATGCCGAGGACGAGCGGTTCGTCAGCCATGGGTCTCACCTTGTACGGGTCCGTCCGCGAGGACGGAGTGTGCGGGATCGGAAAGGCGCATCACGAGCGCGTCGACGTTGCCCGGCTGGTAGTAACCCCGCCGGAAGCCGATCGGCTCGAAACCGAAGCGCTCGTAGAGCTTCTGGGCCCGGGTGTTGTCCACCCGCACCTCCAGCAGCACCTCGGCGCACTCGAATGCGGTGGCGGCGCGCAGCAGTTCGGTGAGCAGCCGGGCGCCGAGCCCGGTGCCCCACTGGTCGCGGGCGGCCGCGATGGTCTGTACGTCGCCCAGGTCCCCGGCGGCGGCCAGCCCGGCGTAGCCGACCAGGCGGCCGGTCCCGCCCGCGGCTGCGCCGCTGCCGGGAGGTATCTCGGCGACGACGTAGTGCCGGGTGGCCTGCGGGCCGCGCGCGTGGGCGAGCTCCGACCAGAACATGCCCGCGGACCAGGCGTCCTCGGGGAACAGCTCGTGCTCCAGTTCCAGCACGGGCTCGATGTCCCACCAGCGCATGGGGCGCAGTCGGGCGGTCACTGCGGGGTGACCACCTTGTAGTTCTTGGGCACCTGCGCGTCGGGCCGGCGCAGGTACAGCGGCTGCGGGGGCACGCCCTCGGCGTTCTCGAAGGGCGCCCCGGTCGCCAGCCGCCGCGCCGCCAGGGCGGCGAGGGCGCCGGCCGACTGGTGCTCGGGCGCCCGCGCGTCCGTGAAGACCTCCGGGTACAGCAGCGCGCCCTGGCCCACCGCCGGCACTCCGGCGACCTGCTCGGCGATGTCGGCCGGGCGGTCCACGGCGGGCTCGCCCACCCGGGTGTACGGGTCCTCGTAGCGGGCCCAGTAGACCTCCTTGCGCCGGGCGTCGGTGGCCACGACGAACGGACCCTCGATCCCGGCGGCGCCCGCGGCGTACGCGAGTCCGTCGAGGGTGCACAGGCCGTGCACCGGGATGCCGAGCACGGCGGCGAAGGTGGAGGCGGTGACGAGGCCGACGCGCAGTCCCGTGTAGGGGCCCGGACCGACGCCGACGACGATGCCGGTGAGGGCGTCGAGGGTGACCCCGGCCTCGGCGAGGACCTTGTCCACGGAGGGCAGCAGGAGCTCCCCGTGACGGCGGGCGTCGACCTGGTGGGCCTCGGCGAGGACGGTCTCGCCGTCGTGCAGGGCGACGGTGACGGCGGGCGTGGCGGTATCTACTGCGAGCAAGAGCACGCGAACAGCCTACGACTCCGGGGGCCCGGGCCCTCGCGGCCGGTCGCGGGGCACCCCGGCTGCTACCTTCGACCCAGGTGTCGAGACCCGCACGTCGACTCGGACGGGGACCCGGGCGCCGGTTCGGTGTCGAAAGCGCGGAGAGGTGGACCAAGGTGGCACGCAGCAGCTCGGGAATCGTGGCCGGGCTCACGGTCGCGGCACTCGCCGCCGTCGGCTTCCTCGGTTACCAGGCCTCCGCGACCGCGCCCGCACGTCCCGCGAAGGCGGCCCCGCCGAGCCCGGCCCCCGCACCCAACCGGCCCGCGCCCGTGACCGACCAGGGCAAGGCGGTGCCCCTGCCCGCCGAGTCCGGCACCGGGACGCGCGTCGTGTACTCGGTGGGCATGAAGCGGGTGTGGCTGGTGGGCGAGGCCGGGCAGCAGCCGAGGTCGTTCCCGGTGATGCCGAGCACGGCCCACCCGACGCCGGGCACCTACCTGGTGAACTCCCGCTCCAGCGGGGTGACGGGCTCGGACGGCGTGCCGATCGAGCACGTCGTACGGTTCGCCACCGCGGACGGAGTCGTGATCGGCTTCAGCGCCCGGGTCGACGGGCAGATGCCGGAGCCCGACCCGACGAAGAAGACCGGCGGCATCCGCATGACGCGGGCCGACGGCGATGCGATGTGGGCCTTCGCGACGATCAACTCGAAGGTCGTCGTCGTTCCCTGAGCCCCCGTCGCCGAGCCCCCGTCGCCCCGCGGGGCGTCGGCCGTCCCCCGCCACGGCCCACGGTTCACCCGTACGGAGGACCCGGCACGCCTAGGCCGCTTCGGATTCCGGGGCGGCCTGCTCGGATACGCCCTCCCCGGCGCTCTCGCGCGGACGCTGCGGGACGCGGTCCCGCGCGGGCGGCGTCGAGACGGCAGTGGCGGCCGCGCCCGCGGCGAGCAGTGCCCCCATGGGCACGGTGGACGGGCGGGGGTCGCGCGGTACTCCGGCTGCTGCCGACATGACTGCCTCCTGGCCCGGGCCGGCCGTAACTTAGGTACGCCTAACCGGCCCTCCGTACCATGTCACCACGCGGGCCCGCGTCGGCGCAATATGTTGCCGACGCCTTGTCGGTACGTTCGGCCGGCCCGGGCCGCCCGGCCCGGGCTACCGGGCGGAGGCGGCGGTGAGGGCGGCCAGCGCGCCCGTACCGGCCCAGCGGGCCCCGATGCCCCGCACCGAGACCTCGCGCACGTCGTCGAGGACCTCCTCGTGGCCGACCGCGCGGGCGATCACCACGTGCAGCCGGTCGTCGGAGAGCTCCTCCACCTTGCCGTCGCCCCACTCCACGACGACGACGGACTCGGGCAGCGAGACGTCGAGGTCCAGGTCCTCCATCTCCTCCAGCCCGCCGCCGAGGCGGTACGCGTCGACGTGGACCAGCGCCGGTCCCCCGACCAGCGACGGGTGCACGCGCGCGATCACGAAGGTCGGGGAGGTCACCGCTCCCCGTACGCCCAGCCCTTCGCCCAGGCCCCGGGTCAGGGTGGTCTTGCCCGCGCCGAGTTCCCCGGTGAGCAGCACGAGGTCGCCGGGGCGCAGCAGGCCGGCGATGCTGCGGCCCAGGTCCTGCATGGCCTCGGGCGAGTCGACGGTGACGCGGGCCTGCGCGGCGGGGGTCTCAGCCGCCTGCCTGTGCGGCGCTTCCCGGGGGGCTTGCGGCGGCGCTTCCAGCGGTACTTCTTCCATGCCCGACAACGTTAGTCGCTGCGGGCACCGCACCGGTGCGCGCGAGCAGGTCGAGCAGCAGCTCGGTCACCGTGTCGGGGCACTCCAGCATCATCAGGTGCCCGGCGGACTCCAGCACCGCCAGCTCGGCGGCGGGCAGGGCGTCCTTGATGATCTGGCTGTGGGCGGCCGGCGTGACCATGTCGCGCGCCCCGGCGATGATCGTGACGGGGATGTCCGCGAACCGCTGGAGCGCGGCGGTCTTGTCGTGGGTCTGGAACGCCGGGTAGAACTCGGCGACCACGTCGATGGGGGTGGCCTCGATCAGCCGCTCCGCGAAGCGTGCCACGCCGGGGTCGACGGCCCGGGGGACGCCGAACGAGTACAGCTTGATCATGCCGGCGAAGAGGTCGGCGGCGGCCCGGCGGCCCTTCTCCACCAGCTCGACCTGCGAGCCCAGCGCCTTCAGGACGGGCGGCAGGAGGCGGCGTACGGCACCCATGCCCACGGCGGGCAGGCCGTAGGTCACCTGGTCGAGCCCGCCGCTGGAGGTGCCGACGAGGGCCACGCCGACGACCCGGTCGCGGATGAGCTCGGGGTACTGGTCGGCGAGCGCCATGATGGTCATACCGCCCATCGAGTGACCGACCAGGATCACCGGGCCCTCGGGGGCGGCGGCCTCGATGACGGTCTTCAGGTCGCTGCCCAGCTGATCGATGGTCACCCGTACGCCGTCGGCCTGGGAGAAGCCGCGCGCGCTGCGGCCGTGGCTGCGCTGGTCCCAGTACACGGTGCGGACCAGCCCGCGCAGGGCGGCGCGCTGGAAGTGCCAGGAGTCCTGGGCGAGGCAGTAGCCGTGGCAGAAGACGAGGGTGGCGGGGGCAGGGGCCTTGCGGCGCAGCCGGCCCCGCTTCTTCGGCTCCTCGGGGGGCTCGTCGACCTCGTAGTAGAGCTCGGTGCCGTCCTCGGCCCAGCAGGCTCCGGCGGTCCCCCGCAGCGATCCGTAGTCCTCGGTGGCGTCGAGCGCGACGCGCGCCTTGCGGCGCATGCCGCGTCCGACGGTGATCCGCTCGACCGCGACACCGGCCGCCGCTCCTGCGGCTATCACGCCGATCGCGGCGCCGGCCCAGCCGGCCCTGCGCCAGTTCTCGCTCACGCCGTCCTCACTCAGCCGTTGCGGTAGACCCGAGGTACGCGACCCCCGATACGGGTGACGATCTCATACGCAATCGTGTGTGCCGCTTGAGCCCAGTCCTCGGCGGTGGGTTCTCCCTGGTCACCGCTGCCGAAGAGGACGGCTTCGTCCCCGACGCGGACCCGGTCGCCGCCGATGTCGACGACGAACTGGTCCATGGCGACGCGGCCCGCCACGCGCCGGACCTTCCCGCCGACGAGGACGGGGCCGCGGTCCGAGGCGTGCCGCGGTATGCCGTCGGCGTACCCGGCCGGGATCAGGGCGAGGTTCGTCTCGGAGTCGGTGACGTAGTGGTGGCCGTAGCTCACGCCGTGGCCGGCGGGCACCGTCTTGACCAGCGCCACCGAGGCCTTGAGGGTCATGGCCGGACGCAGGCCGAGCTCGGCGGAGGTGCCGAGCTCGGGGGCGGGCGACACCCCGTAGACGGCGAGGCCGCAGCGGACGAGGTCGAAGTGGCTCTCCGGCAGGGTCAGCGTGGCGGGCGAGTTGGCGATGTGCCGGACCTCGGGCTCGACGCCCTCCTTCTCGGCGTACGCGAGCATGTCGCGGAAGGCCGCCAGCTGGAGGTGGATGGAGGGGTGGCCGGGCTCGTCGGCGCAGGCGAAGTGGGACCAGACGCCGGTGACCCGGACGGTGCCCTCGGCCTGCGCGGCGACCGCTTCGCCGACGAGTTCGGCCCAGTCGGCGGGCTGGCAGCCGTTGCGTCCCAGGCCGGTGTCCGCCTTGAGCTGGATCCGGGCCGGGCGGCCCGCGGCGCGGGCGGCGCGGCGGACCTCTTCGAGGGCCCACAGGCCGCTGACCGACACGTCGATGTCGGCCTCGACGGCCTCCTGCCAGGGCCCGCCGGGGGTCCACAGCCAGCACATGATCCGGCTGCCGATCCCGGCGGCGCGCAGCGCGAGGGCCTCTTCGGGGGTGGCGGTGCCGAGCCAGGTGGCACCGGCGTCCAGGGCTGCGCGGGCGCAGTGCAGAGCCCCGTGGCCATAGGCGTCCGCCTTGACGACGGCCATCAACTCGGCCCGGGGTGCCCGCTCGCGCAGTGCGCGCACGTTCCGCCGTACGGCATCAAGATCGATCTCGGCGTACACGCGCGTCGGTGTCTCGTTCATCGCCCCCAGTCTCTCAGAGCCCTGCACCGACCGGCTTCCCGACGCCGCCGCACGGGCCTGGCCGGGGCCATGCGGCCTATGACGGGCGCGGGGGGGGGCGTCGGTCAGGGTGTGCGGACGGCGCGCCATGCCTCGGGGAGGGCCTGCGCCACCGCGTGGGCGGGAACCGGGGCTCCGGCGGAGGCCCGTCGGCCGGCCAGGCCGTGCAGGTACGCCGCCACCGCGCCGGCGTCGGGCCCCGACAGGCCGGAGGCGAGCAGCGAACCGCCGAGCCCCGAGAGCACGTCCCCGCTCCCGGCGGTGGCCAGCCACGGCGTCCCCGTGGGATTGACCCGTACGGCCGCACCGGAGCCGCGCGAGCCGCCGGAGCCGCCGTCCCGGCCGCCCGCGCCGGCCTGGCCGGCCTGGCCGGCCGCCACCAGCGTGGTCGAGCCCTTCAGCAGCACCGTCGCGCCGTACCGCTCCGCCAGTTGCCGCACCGCGGACAGCCGTCCCGACTCCACCGACTCCCGTGCCACGCCGAGCAGCGCCGCCGCCTCACCCGCGTGCGGGGTCAGCAGGGTCGCCGCGCTCCGGGCGCGCAGCACCGCCGGGTCGAGCCCGCGCAGCCCGTCCGCGTCCACCAGCACCGGGACCTCCGCCGAGGCCAGGACGTCGGCGACCTCCGCGGCCCGGCCCTCCCCCAGCCCCGGCCCGGCCACCCAGGCCTGCACCCGGCCCTTCCCGATCAGCGTCTCCGGATAGCGGGCGAGCACCGCGTCGGCCGCCGGGCCCACGTAGCGCACGGCGCCCGCGCCGCCCCGCAGGGCGCCGGCCACGGCCAGCACCGCCGCGCCCGGGTACTGCACCGAGCCGGCGAGGATCCCGACCACGCCCCGGCGGTACTTGTCGCTCGACGCGGTCGGCTCCGGCAGCAGCCGCGCCACATCGGCGTGCTGGAGCGCCTCCACCTCCGGCGCGCCGAGCGACAGGCCGATGTCCACCAGCCGCACCACGCCCGCCCGCGAAGCACCCGGGTCGATCAGCAGGCCCGGCTTGTACGCCCCGAAGGTCACCGTGACATCGGCCCGTACGGCCGTCCCGGCCACCTCCCCGGTGTCGGCGTCGACCCCGCTCGGCAGGTCCACGGCCACCACCACCGCGTCCTCGGGGATCCGTTCGACCAGCGCGGCCGCCGCCGGCCGCAGCCCGCCGCGGCCGCCGATGCCGACCAGCCCGTCCAGGACCAGGTCCGCCCGGCCGGGTACGGCCGCTTCCACGCGCCCCCCGGCCGCCAGCAGCGCGGCCAGTCCGCCCGGGTGCACCCGCTCCGCATCCATCGGCACCGCCGTCACCCGGGCGCCGCGCCGGGCCAGCCGCGCGCCGGCGTACAGCGCGTCGCCGCCGTTGTCCCCCGGCCCGACGAGCAGCACGACGCGCGCGCCGTAGACCCTGCGCACCAGCCCCGCACAGACGGCGGCCAGCCCCGCCGCCGCCCGCTGCATCAGGGCGCCCTCGGGCAGCCGGGCCATCAACTCCCGCTCCGCGGACCGTACGGTCTCCACGCTGTAAGCAGTACGCATGGCACCAGCCTGCCCGAAAGCCGGCCCGGAACCGGACTACCCCTCGGCGATCACCACGGCGGACGCGACGCCCGCGTCGTGGCTGAGGGAGATGTGCCAGGACTTCACGCCCAGGAACACCGCCCGCGCCTCCACGGTCCCCGACACCCGCAGACGCGGCTGTCCGGTCTCCTCCACGTACACCTCGGCGTCGGTCCACAGCAGCCCGGGGGGCGCGCCGAGCGCCTTGGCGAGGGCCTCCTTGGCCGCGAACCGGGCGGCGAGCGAGGCGATTCCGCGCCGCTCGCCGCTCGGCAGCAGCAACTCGGTGTCGAGGAAAAGCCGTTGCGCCATGTTCGGCGTCCGCTCCAGCGCCTCGCCGAACCGCTCGATCTCGGCCACGTCAATCCCCACACCGATAATCACAACGCCAAACCCCTACTCCACCGTCACCACTGCGCCTTACGGCCGGCGACCGGCTCCGCTCGCTCCGCTCACTCCACCGTCACCGACTTGGCGAGGTTACGCGGTTGGTCCACCTCATTGCCCCGCGCGGTCGCCAGCTCGCACGCGAAGACCTGCAGCGGCACCGTCGCCACCAGCGGCTGGAGCAGCGTCGGCGTCGCCGGGATCCGGATCAGGTGGTCGGCGTACGGGACCACCGCCTGGTCGCCCTCCTCGGCGATGACGATGGTCCGGGCCCCCCGGGCCCGGACCTCCTGGATGTTCGAGACGATCTTGTCGTGCAGGACGGAGCGTCCGCGCGGCGACGGCACGACCACCACCACCGGCAGGTCCTTCTCGATCAGCGCGATCGGCCCGTGCTTGAGCTCGCCCGCCGCGAAGCCCTCGGCGTGCATGTACGCGAGCTCCTTGAGCTTGAGCGCGCCTTCCAGCGCCACCGGGTACCCGACGTGCCGCCCCAGGAACAGCACGGTGTCCTTGTCCGCGAGGGAGCGGGCCAGCTTCCGCACCGGCTCCATGGTCTCCAGTACGGTGTCCACGGCCGCGGCGATGTCCGACAGTTCCCGGATCACCGCCTGGATCTCGTCGCCCCACTTGGTGCCCCGGACCTGCCCGAGGTACAGCGCCACCAGGTAGCAGGCCACCAGCTGGGTCAGGAAGGCCTTGGTGGAGGCGACGGCGACCTCCGGACCGGCATGCGTGTAGAGCACCGCATCCGATTCCCGCGGGATCGTCGAGCCGTTCGTATTGCAGATGGCCAGCACCCGTGCACCCTGCTCGCGCGCGTGCCGCAGCGCCATCAGGGTGTCCATGGTCTCGCCGGACTGCGAGATCGCGACCACCAGCGTCCGCTGGTCCAGGATCGGGTCGCGGTAGCGGAACTCGCTCGCCAGCTCCGTCTCGCACGGGATGCGGGTCCAGTGCTCGATGGCCAGCTTCGCGATCATGCCCGCGTGGTACGCCGTACCGCACGCCACGATCACGACCTTGTCGACCTCCCTGAGCACCGAGGCGGGGATGCGCACCTCGTCCAGGGTCAGCGAGCCGCTCGCGTCGATCCTGCCCAGGAGGGTGTCGGCGACAGCCTTCGGCTGCTCGGCGATCTCCTTGAGCATGAAGTAGTCATAACCCCCCTTCTCGGCCGCCGAGGCGTCCCAGTCCACGTGGTACGCCCGCACCGAGGCGGGCGCGCCGTCGAAGTCGGTCACCGAGACCCCGTCACGGCGGAGCTCGACGACCTGGTCCTGCCCCAGCTCGATCGCGGACCGCGTGTGGGCGATGAACGCGGCCACGTCCGAGGCGAGGAAGTTCTCACCTTCCCCAACGCCGACCACCAGCGGCGAGTTCCGGCGTGCCCCGACGACCACGTCCGGCTCGTCGGCGTGCACCGCGACCAGCGTGAACGCCCCTTCCAGCCGCCGGCACACCCGGCGCATGGCCTCCGTGAGCCCCCCGGTGGCCGCGAACTGCTCCGCCAGCAGGTGCGCCACGACCTCGGTGTCCGTCTCGGACTCCAGCCGGTGGCCGCGCTCGGCCAGTTCGGCGCGCAGCCCGGCGAAGTTCTCGATGATGCCGTTGTGCACGACGGCGACCCGGCCCGCGTTGTCGAGGTGCGGGTGGGCGTTGACGTCGGTGGGCCCGCCGTGGGTCGCCCAGCGGGTGTGCCCAAGTCCCGTGGAACCCACCGGAAGCGGGTTCCCGACCAGCACTTTCTCCAGGTTGACCAGTTTCCCGGCCTTCTTGGTGGAGGTGAGCGTCCCGTCGGCGACGACGGCGACCCCGGCCGAGTCGTAGCCGCGGTACTCCAGCCGCTTGAGTCCGGCGATGACCACATCGAGCGCCGACTGCGCTCCCACGTAACCCACAATTCCGCACATAGGGCGCAGCGTACGCCGATGTCGGCTCCCTGCCCCGTACCTGAACAAGACGAAAACCCCGCCCCGGCGAAAGCGCCGGAGCGGGGTTGACGGTCCGTTCGACGGTCCCCGGGCGGGACGGTCAGCCGAGCTTCTTGACCTGGGCGTCGACGATGGCCTTCGGCTGCTCGGCCGCACCCTTCAGGCTGAGGGCGGAGAAGGTCGCGAGGGTGTTGCCCTTGCGGACGACCACGAGCTGCGTCGTGAACTTCTCGCCGTCCGCGTCGCCCTCCACGGTGTACGCGAGGGCCGCGTCACCCGCGGTGACCGGGGTGCCGGCCCCGACCTTGCCGACCTTGCCGGACTCGCCCTGCTGGTTGACGGTGTAGCCGCCCGCGCAGGCCGTGCCGGCGGTCTTCAGGGCCGCGAAGGCCTCCTCGGCGCCCTTGCCCTCGTACGAGGCGAGGGTGACGGCGGTCGCGGTCGAGCCGAGCGCGTCCAGGCCGGCCTTCAGCTTCTCCTCCATGCTGGCGCCCTCGGACGGAGCCTTCGGGGTGGCGACGGCCTTGGTCCGCGCGACACCGGTGGACTTGCCGACCGGGGTGACGGTCTGGGCCTTGACCAGGGGCAGGCACTCGGGCTTGTCGCTGGTGGCGGTGGCGCCCGCGGTGACCTCGGCGGGCGTGACCGGCTTGAACTGGTGGTCGGGCAGGTCGGCCTGGGCCACGATCTGGCCCGCCAGCTCGGCGTCCGTCTTGCCCTTGGCGGCCGGCGCGGGCGCCGCGGCCGCGGCGGACGAGCCTTCGGCCTTGGGCTCGGCCTTCTCGGAGCCGCAGGCGGTGCCCAGCAGCGCCAGGGACACCGCGGAGGCGGTCAGGACGGTACGACGGACAAGGGTGCTGCGCACGAGAGATCTCCCCCAGAGCAAGACATTGCGATGATCAGCAAATCTAAGGGCCGATCCGATCACCGCCGCGCCGTTCACCGCGCGCCGCCGGAGATCGTGACCCCAGTGAGATCAAACCCGCCGGATCCGTCCGAGAGACGCACGATTCCCGCCCCGCACGTGACCGACCACACCACCCACAACCGGTCGCGAGCCACGACAATGGCCTTGTGATCACTTCGCCGCCACGAAGCACGCCGGAGAGCGCAACGGAGCGCACCGGACGACCCCACCGCCGGGCCGAGACCTCCCCCTACGTCGATCTCACCCGCGACGAGTGGAGCGCCCTGCGCGAGCGGACCCCGCTGCCCCTCACCGCCGAGGAGGTCGAACAGCTGCGCGGACTCGGCGACGTGATCGACCTCGACGAGGTGCGGGACGTCTACCTGCCCCTGTCGCGGCTCCTCAACCTGTACGTGGGCGCCACCAGCAATCTCCGCGGCACCCTGAACACCTTCCTCGGCGACGCGGGCAACGGCCACGGCGCCCAGCAGGGCACCCCCTTCGTCATAGGGGTCGCCGGCTCGGTCGCCGTCGGCAAGTCCACCGTGGCCCGCCTGCTCCAGGCGCTCCTGGCCCGCTGGCCCGAGCACCCCCGGGTCGAGCGGGTCACCACCGACGGCTTCCTCTATCCCATGAAGGAGCTCCAGCGGCGCGGCCTGACCTCCCGCAAGGGCTTCCCGGAGTCGTACGACCGCCGCGCGCTGACCCGCTTCGTCGCCGACATCAAGGCCGGCAAGGACGAGGTCACGGCCCCGGTCTACTCCCACCTGATCTACGACATCGTCCCGGACGAGCAGCTCGTCGTACGCCGCCCCGACATCCTGATCGTCGAGGGACTGAACGTCCTGCAGCCGGCGCTGCCCGGCAATGACGGCCGCACCCGCGTCGGCCTCGCCGACTACTTCGACTTCAGCGTGTACGTGGACGCCCGCCCCGAGGACATCGAGCGCTGGTACCTCAACCGGTTCCGCAAGCTGCGCGAGACCGCGTTCCAGAACCCCTTCTCGTACTTCCGCAAGTACACGCAGGTCTCCGAGGAGGAGGCGCTGGAGTACGCGCAGACCATGTGGCGCACGATCAACCGGCCCAACCTGCTGGAGAACGTGGCCCCCACCCGAGGCCGGGCCACCCTCGTCGTGCGCAAGGGCCCGGACCACAAGGTGCAGAAGCTGAGCCTGCGCAAGCTCTGACCTTAGGGTGCGGCCATGCTGCATCTGAGGATGATCACCCCGTCCGACCGGACGGACGCCGTGGTCGAGGTCATCGTGAACACCGTCGGGACGACCCACCTGGCGGTGCTGCCCGGCGCCGCGCGCGTCCCCCGGGAGGACATCGTCCTGTGCGACGTCGCCCGGGAGGCCGGCGACGAGCTCCTGCACGAGCTGCGGGCCCTCGGGATCGACGAGGACGGCTCGATCGCGGTCGAGAACATCGACCTGTCGCTGTCGAAGCGGGCCGAGGACGCCGAGGAGGAGGCCCCGGGCGAAGGGGCCGACGCCGTCCTGTGGGAGCAGCTGAGCGAGGCCACGCACGAGGAGTCCACCCTCACCGTCACCTACGTCGCCTTCATGATCCTCGCGACGATGATCGCGGCCTGCGGTGTGGTCCTGGACAACGCCATCCTGATCGTGGGGGCGATGGCGGTCGGCCCCGAGTTCGGGCCGCTCGCCGGCGTGAGCACCGCACTGGTCCGGCGGGCGCCGAAACCCGCCGCCCGTTCCCTGCTCGCCCTGCTGGTCGGCTTCGCCGTGGCCATCGCCGCCACCACCCTCTTCAGTCTGGGGATGGACGCGCTCGGCCTGTTCCACCAGGACATGCTGGACAACCCGCGCCCGAACACCAGCTTCATCTGGAAGCCGGACCCGTTCTCCTTCGTGGTGGCGCTGCTCGCCGGCGTGGCCGGGGTGCTGTCCCTGACCTCCGCCAAGTCCGGAGCGCTGGTGGGCGTGGCGATCTCCGTGACCACCGTCCCGGCGGGCGCCAATGCCGCGGTGGCCCTCAGCTACGGGGAGGTGGCCCAGATGTGGGGGTCCGCGGAGCAGCTCCTGTTGAACCTGGGCGGGATCATGCTGGCGGGCGTGCTGACCCTCTACGGCCAGAAGCTGCTGTGGCGCACCCAGCGCGACCGCTGGCGCCGCGCCGCCAAGGACTGAGGCGCACCGGGCCTGACCGGGGAGAGCCGGGCGGGCCGGGGCGGTAAGACACCGACGGCCCCACGGGAAGACGCCGACGGCCCCGCCCCCGGACTTCCGGGGAGCGGGGCCGTCGGCGGATCAGCCGGGAGCAGGTCAGCCGAGGGCCGACTTCACCACGTCCGCGAGGCGGCCCGCCACCGCGCGCGCCTGTTCGATGTCGGCGGCCTCCACCATCACCCGTACGAGCGGCTCGGTACCCGACGGACGGAGCAGCACCCGGCCGGTGCCGCCCAGCTCGCGCTGGGCGTCGGCGACCGCCGCGGCCAGCTCGGCCGAGGTGGCGACCCGGGACTTGTCCACGTCGGGGACGTTCACCAGGACCTGCGGCAGCCGCTGCATGACGCCCGCCAGCTCCGCCAGCGACCGGCCGGTGGCGGCCACCCGGGCCGCCAGCATCAGGCCGGTCAGCGTGCCGTCACCGGTGGTGGCGTGGTCGAGGATGATCACGTGGCCGGACTGCTCCCCGCCCAGCGCGAAACCGTGCTCCTTCATGGCCTCCAGGACGTACCGGTCGCCGACCCCGGTCTGCACGACCTGGATGCCCTCGCCCTCCATGGCCAGCTTGAAGCCCAGGTTCGACATGACGGTGCCGACGACCGTGTCGCCGCGCAGCTGACCGGCCTCGCGCATGGCGAGCGCCAGCACCGCGAGGATCTGGTCGCCGTCGACCTCGGCGCCGGAGGCGTCCACCGCGAGGCAGCGGTCCGCGTCGCCGTCGTGCGCGATGCCGAGGTCGGCCCCGTGCTCGACGACGGCCTGCTTGAGGAGGTCCAGGTGGGTGGAGCCGCAGCCGTCGTTGATGTTCAGGCCGTCGGGCTCGGCACCGATGGTGACGACCTCGGCGCCCGCGCGGGTGAAGGCCTCGGGAGAGACGCGGGCGGCGGCGCCGTGCGCCTCGTCCAGGACGATCTTCAGCCCGTCCAGGCGGTTGGGGAGGACCCCGATGAGGTGGGCGACGTACTTGTCGAAGCCCTCGTCGTAGTCGGATACCCGGCCCACGCCCGCGCCGGTGGGGCGGTCCCAGGGCGCGCCCGTGCGGTGCTCCTCGTAGACGGCCTCGATCCGGTCCTCCAGCTCGTCGGCGAGCTTGTGGCCGCCGCGGGCGAAGAACTTGATGCCGTTGTCGGGCATCGCGTTGTGGCTGGCGGAGAGCATCACGCCGAGGTCGGCACCCAGCGCACCGGTGAGATACGCCACCGCCGGGGTGGGCAGCACACCGACGCGCAGGACGTCCACGCCCGCGCTCGCGAGGCCCGCCACGACGGCGGCCTCCAGGAACTCGCCCGAGGCACGGGGGTCGCGGCCGACCACCGCGGTCGCCCGGTGCCCCGCGAAGGTGCCCGCTTCGGCCAGTACGTGGGCAGCCGCGACGGACAGACCGAGCGCGAGCTCAGCCGTCAGATCCGCGTTGGCGACGCCGCGTACACCGTCCGTCCCGAAGAGTTGTCCCACTGTTGTCCTCCCGAGTTCACGCTTCGCTTGAGACCGCTTGTGACAGGTATTTGCCGCTTGTGGCGGTAAACGAACCGCCCCGACAGCACGGAGAGTGCTGCCGGGGCGGTTGGTGCAGAACAGCAGGCGCAGATTAACGCTTGCTGTACTGCGGAGCCTTACGGGCCTTCTTGAGACCGGCCTTCTTGCGCTCGACCGCACGGTCGTCGCGGGAGAGGAAGCCGGCCTTCTTCAGCGCCGGGCGGTTGTTGTCCACGTCCGCCTCGTTCAGCGCACGGGCCACGCCGAGGCGCAGGGCGCCGGCCTGGCCGGAGACGCCGCCACCCGCGATGCGGGCGATGATGTCGTAGCGACCGTCGAGCTCAAGCAGCTTGAACGGCTCGTTGACTTCCTGCTGGTGCACCTTGTTGGGGAAGTAGTCCTCAAGGGTGCGACCGTTGATCTTCCACTTGCCGGTGCCCGGAACGATCCGGACGCGGGCGATGGCGTTCTTGCGACGGCCCAGGCCGGCGGCCGGCTGCGGGTCGCCGAAGCGGCCGGCAAGGGACTCGGAGGTGTAGTCGCCCTCGACGACGGCCTCGGACTCGGTGGTGTACTCCTCGACGCCCTCGAACTCTTCGACGGGGGTCTCGGCGGTGGTCTCGGCCACGATGCTCCTCAGAATTTTCTACGTCTTAGGGGGTGGCCGGAACTACTGCGCGACCTGGGTGATCTCGAACGGCACCGGCTGCTGGGCAGCGTGCGGGTGCTGGTCGCCCGAGTAGACCTTCAGCTTCGAGAGCATCTGACGGCCCAGGGTGTTCTTGGGGAGCATGCCCTTGACGGCCTTCTCGACGGCCTTCTCCGGGTTGTTCGCCAGCAGGTCGTCGTAGCGCACGGAACGCAGACCACCCGGGAAGCCGGAGTGGCGGTACGCCATCTTCTGGGACGCCTTGTTGCCCGACAGGTGGACCTTGTCGGCGTTGATGATGACGACGAAGTCGCCCATGTCCATGTGGGGGGCGTAAGTCGGCTTGTGCTTGCCCCGCAGGAGGGCAGCGGCCTGGGTCGCCAGACGGCCGAGGACAACGTCCTGGGCGTCGATGACGAGCCACTGGCGCGAGATGTCGCCGGGCTTGGGGCTGTACGTACGCACGCGTATGCCTTCGCTTCTTCAGTGGTGGTATCCCAAAGGGCGCAAGCCCTGCGGGAAGGTCCTGACAGGTCACCACGGACGATCACGACAGCCCTCGTCCACATCGGGGACGCAACCCGTGTGAACCGCTGGTCATCGGCCCGGTGGACCGGCGTAAGGCCCTCACGTGAGAATGAGCAAGCCAATACGCATAACAAACCAGCAGAGTACCCAAGAGGACCCGTACGGGTCAAAACGCGGTCCGCGATGCCGATTCTGCTGGCGTCGCGGCGCACTCCGGTTCGGTCCTGGGTGGGGACCCCGCAGTTGTTACGGGCTCCAGAATAACCCGGCCGGGGCGCAGTGCACGACGCGCCAGCACAATCGCCAGCCCGCACAGGGTGGCGCAGTCCTTGAAGGCGCGCCGTTTGTGGGCCAGCTCGGAGGGCCACGGCACCAGCGCCACCTGGGGCGTCAGGGCCAGCCAGAACCAGGGCGAGCGGGGCATCGAGCCCGGCCGCACCGCCGACGCCAGCAGCAGCGGGAGCACCACCAGCAGGTAGTGGTCGAAGGACGGCCGCGAGACCAGGAATGCGGCGAGCATCACCATGCAGGCCGTCTCCGCCAGCCGCAGCTCGCCCCCGTCCCCGTCACCGGGACCGTCCGTACGCCGCCACCGCCGCCAGGCCGCGAACAGCCCGGCCAGCGCCCCCGCGCCCGCCAGCGCCACCGCCACCGGCTGCGGGACCCCCAGCCGCGGCAGCACGGCGACGGGCGAGGCGTCCCAGGGCAGCGCGTACGCGTCCTGCCCCTGGAGCAGGAACGGCAGCGTCTTGGTGAAGAACAGCGACGGACTCGGCATCATCAGCGCCCCGAGCAGCGACAGCCCGAGCGGCACCAGCACGGCCACGGCCAGCCCCCGCCACTGCCGGGCCAGCAGGAACACCAGCCCGACCGGCACCAGCATCGGCTTGCAGGCGATGGCGAGCCCCACCACCAGCCCGGCGGCCGTCCAGGACCGCCGGTGCGCGAGCAGCAGGGCCACCGGCAGCGCGGCCGCCGAGATGGCCGTCCAGTTCCCGATCAGCACCAGGTTCACGTACGGCTCGTAGGCCAGGGCCAGCAGCGCGAACCCGCCGACCGCGAAGCGGGAGCGCGCCGGCACCGAGAACAGCCGCAGCGCGGCCCACCAGCCGAGCGCCAGCAGGGCGGACATCCCCAGCGGGAGCACCCAGCGCAGCACCGGCTGCGGCAGCAGAGCCTCGGGGACGGCCATGATCACGGCGCTGGGGAGGTAGAGGAACCGCTTGTCCTCGTACGGGGACCCGCCGGCCAGCAGCGTGTCGGCGGCCTTGACGACGAAGGCGTTGTCCGAGCCCCAGTTCTCCCGCAGGCTGGTGGAGACCGCGATGCCGAGGACGACCGCGAGGGCCACGGCCGCCCAGGACCGGGACGCCGGCCGCAGCAGCCACCCGACCAGCCGGTGCCCCGTCGCGGGGCCCGCGGCCCCTCCCCACTTCCCGAGCCAGGTGCCAGGCCGCAGCCGCACAACGCCTCCCGATCGACCGCCGGGGGGCGCTGTCCCCCGGCGTTTCCGCTCGACCCTACGTTCGTCCCGCCTCAGCGCTTCCGCTCGACCCTGCGTTCGTCCCAGACGGGTTCCTGAGTCTCTCGTACAACTCCGTCCGAACCGAAGACCAGGAAACGGTCAAATGTGCGCGCGAACCACCGGTCGTGCGTGACGCACAGCACAGTGCCCTCGTACGATTCCAGGCCGTCCTGCAGCGCCTCCGCGGACTCCAGGTCGAGGTTGTCCGTCGGCTCGTCCAGCAGCAGGGCCGTGGTCCCCGCCAGCTCCAGGAGCAGGATCTGGAACCGCGCCTGCTGGCCGCCCGAGAGCTTCTCGAAGGGCTGCTCGGCCTGCCGCTCCAGTTCGTAGCGGCGCAGGGCCCCCATCGCCTGGCCCAGGGGCTTGGCCGCCTCCGTCCACAGGATGTCGACGAGGGTGCGGCCGAAGAGCTCCGGGTGCGCGTGCGTCTGCGCGAAGTGGCCCGGGACCACCCGCGCGCCCAGCTTCCAGTCACCGGTGTGCTTGACGTCCTCGCCGGCCAGCAGCCGCAGGAAGTGCGATTTGCCGGAGCCGTTCGATCCGAGGACCGCGACCCGCTCCCCGTAGAAGACCTCCAGGGAGAACGGCTTCATCAGCCCCGTGAGCTCCAGGTTCTCCACGGTCAGCGCGCGCACGCCGGTCCGGCCGCCCTTGAGCCGCATGGTGATGTCCTGCTCGCGGGGCGGCTCCGGCGGCGGGCCGGCCTCCTCGAACTTCTGGAAGCGGGTCTGCATCGCCCGGTAGCGAGAGGCCATGTCGGGGCTGCTCGCCGCCTGGTTGCGCAGCCGCAGCACCAGCGCCTTCAGGCGGGCGTGCTCCTCGTCCCAGCGCCGCTTGAGCTCCTCGAAGCGCGCGAAGCGCTCCTTGCGGGCCTGGTGGTAGGTGTCGAAGCCCGCGCCGTGCACCCACACGTCGCTGCCCATCGGGCTCGCCTCCAGGCTGATGATCTTCTGCGCGGCCTGGGTGAGCAGCTCCCGGTCGTGCGAGACGAACAGCACCGTCTTGCGGGTGGCCTTGAGCTGCTCCTCCAGCCACCGCTTGCCCGGGACGTCCAGGTAGTTGTCCGGCTCGTCGAGCAGCAGCACCTCGTCGGGGCCGCGCAGCAGCGCCTCCAGCACCAGCCGCTTCTGCTCACCGCCCGAGAGGGTGCGCACCTCGCGGAACTGCGCCCGGTCGTACGGCATGCCCAGCGCGGCCGTCGTACAGACGTCCCACAGGGTCTCCGCCTCGTAGCCCTGCACGTCGGCCCAGTCGCTGAGCGCCTGCGCGTACGCCATCTGGGCGGCTTCGTCGTCCACCGTCATGATCAGGTGCTCGGCGTGGTCGACGGCCTTCGCGGCCGCCCGGATCCGCGGCTGGGCCACCGAGACGAGCAGGTCCCGTACGGTCGTCTCGTCCCGTACGGAGCCCACGAACTGCGACATCACCCCGAGGCCGCCGCTGACGGTGACCCCGCCGCCGTGCGGCTGGAGCTCCCCGGAGAGCAGCTTGAGCAGGGTGGTCTTGCCGGCCCCGTTCGCCCCGACGAGGGCGACCACCGCGCCCTCCCCCACCCGGAAGGAGACGTCGGGGAGCAGCACCCGCCCGTCGGGAAGGTAGTACTCCAGGTGGCCGGCTTCGAGATGTCCCATGCCGGGCATTGTCCCGGCCCGGCGCCGATCCGCCCAAACGGATTAGCCGCGGCCGGGCGACCGGGTCAGCAGCAGCCCGCGCCGGGCAGGGTCCGCATGTTGCGGGCCACCTTGCTGCGCTCGGCCAGCAGCTCGTCCGCCGGGTAGCCGACCTCCTCCAGGGTGAGCCCGTGCGGCTTCACGACGTGCACCGAGGAGTCCCGTACGGCGGCCCGCAGGACCTTCCCGGGCCAGTCGGTGGGCCGGTGGCCGTCCCCGACGTGCAGCAGGGCGCCCACCAGCGAGCGGACCATGTTGTGGCAGAAGGCGTCGGCGCGGACGGTCGCGGTGACGATCCCGTCCTCGGCGCGCTCCCAGCTGAGCTGCTGGAGGGTGCGGATGGTGGTGGCGCCCTCGCGCTTGCGGCAGTACGCGGCGAAGTCGTGCTCGCCGAGCAGCGGGGCGGCGGCCTCGTTCATGGCGTCCACGTCCAGCGGCCACGGGTGCCACAGCACGTGTCCGCGGCGCAGCGGGTCGACCCCGCCCTGGTGGTCGCCGACGCGGTAGGCGTAGCGGCGCCAGATGGCGGAGAAGCGGGCGTTGAAGCCCTCGGGGGCCTCGGCGACCTTCCACACCCGTACGTCGTGCGGCAGCCGGCCCGCGAGGCGGCGCAGCAGCTTGTCGTGGTGCTCGGCCCACACCTCCTCGGCCAGGTCGAACTGGGCGACCTGCCCGCGGGCGTGCACGCCCGCGTCGGTCCGCCCGGCCACGGTCAGCTCCACCGGGTCCGGCAGCCGCATCACGGTCTGCAGCGCGCTCTCCAGCTCGCCCTGGACCGTGCGCAGCGTGCGCTGCTTCGCCCAGCCGGAGAAGTCCTTGCCGTCGTACGACAGGTCCAGCCGCACCCGGACGTGCCCGGGCTCTACCTCGTCACTCACGTGAGCGATCCTCTCAGACATGCAGAACGGGCCCGCCCCGGGAAGGGGCGGGCCCGTTCAGAGCCGATCAAGCAAGCTCGATCCCGAAGCGGGATCAGGCCTCCTTGGTCTCCTCGGCGGGGGCCTCGGTGGCCTCGGCCTTGGCCTCCGCCTCCTTGACCGCACGCTTGGTGGCGGCCTCGGCCTCGCCGGTGGCCTGCTGGGCGACCGTGAGGGCCTCGACCAGCTCGATCACGGCCATCGGGGCGTTGTCGCCGCGACGGTTGCCGATCTTGGTGATGCGCGTGTAACCACCGGGGCGGTTCTCGTAGCGCGGGGCGATCTCGGTGAACAGCGTGTGCACGATGCTCTTGTCCGTGATCGTCTGGAGAACCAGGCGACGGTTGTGGATGTCGCCCTTCTTCGCCTTGGTGATCAGACGCTCGGCGACCGGACGCAGGCGGCGGGCCTTGGCCTCGGTCGTCGTGATGCGGCCGTGCTCGAAGAGCGCCTTCGCGAGGTTCGCGAGGAGGTGCTTCTCGTGCGCGGCGCTGCCGCCCAGACGGGCACCCTTTGCGGGACGCGGCATGGTGTTACTCCTTCATATCTGCACCGGCCGTGTCAGGTACCGGTGTCAGTTCCCCCGGGGCGGATGCCGCGGGAAAGATCTACGGGTGCTGCTTAGTACTGCTCGGTCTCGACGAAACCGGCGTCCGCGTCGTCGTCGGCGCCGAAGGCGTCGGCGGCGGCGGTCGGGTCGAATCCGGGCGGGCTGTCCTTGAGGGCCAGGCCCATGCCGGCCAGCTTCGCCTTGACCTCGTCGATCGACTTCGCACCGAAGTTGCGGATGTCGAGCAGGTCGGCCTCGGAGCGGGCGACGAGCTCACCCACGGAGTGGATGCCCTCACGCTTGAGGCAGTTGTACGACCGAACGGTGAGCTCCAGCTCCTCGATCGGCAGGGCCAGGTCGGCGGCCAGGGCGGCGTCCGTCGGGGACGGGCCCATGTCGATGCCCTCGGCGTCGATGTTGAGCTCGCGGGCCAGACCGAACAGCTCGACCAGGGTCTTGCCGGCGGACGCCATGGCGTCACGCGGGCGCATGGCCTGCTTGGTCTCGACGTCGACGATCAGCTTGTCGAAGTCGGTGCGCTGCTCGACTCGGGTCGCCTCGACCTTGTAGGTGACCTTGAGGACCGGGCTGTAGATGGAGTCGACCGGGATACGGCCGATCTCCTGGCCCAGCTGCTTGTTCTGGACGGCGGAGACGTAGCCGCGACCGCGCTCGACGGTCAGCTCCATCTCCAGCTTGCCCTTGCCGTTGAGGGTGGCGAGGACCAGGTCCGGGTTGTGCACCTCGACACCGGCCGGGGGCGCGATGTCGGCAGCGGTGACCAGGCCGGGACCCTGCTTGCGCAGGTACATCACGACCGGCTCGTCGTGCTCCGAGGAGACGACCAGCTGCTTGATGTTGAGGATGAGGTCGGTGACGTCCTCCTTGACGCCCGGCACGGTGGTGAACTCGTGCAGGACACCGTCGATGCGGATGCTGGTGACAGCGGCACCCGGGATCGAGGAGAGGAGCGTACGGCGCAGGGAGTTGCCGAGGGTGTAGCCGAAGCCCGGCTCCAGCGGCTCGATCACGAACCGCGAGCGGTACTCGTCGACGACCTCTTCGGTCAGCGAAGGACGCTGAGCGATAAGCATGTCTGTGTTCCTTCAGTCGTGGACGCCCACTATTTGACGCCCGACAGGTACTGCTGGTTACTGCAAGGGTACGGGCGGCACGGCCCCCGAAGAGGCCGTACCGCCCGGACACTCAAAGACGCACGGGCGTCGCTGCGTCAGACGCGGCGGCGCTTCGGCGGGCGGCAGCCGTTGTGCGGGGTGGGGGTGACGTCCTGGATGGAGCCGACCTCCAGGCCCGTGGCCTGCAGGGAGCGGATCGCGGTCTCACGGCCGGAGCCCGGACCCTTGACGAAGACGTCGACCTTGCGCATGCCGTGCTCCTGCGCGCGGCGGGCGGCCGACTCGGCGGCCATCTGCGCGGCGAAGGGGGTGGACTTGCGCGAGCCCTTGAAGCCGACGTGGCCGGCGGAGGCCCAGGAGATCACGTTGCCCGAGGGGTCCGTGATCGAGACGATCGTGTTGTTGAACGTGCTCTTGATGTGGGCGTGCCCGTGAGCGACGTTCTTCTTTTCCTTGCGGCGCACCTTCTTGGCAGCGCCCTGACGACCCTTGGGGGGCATCTAAATCTCCTACGGGAGGTGGTCGGTCCTACAGCGCAAGACCGCTGAACAGGACTACTTCTTGCCCGGCTTCTTCTTACCGGCGATCGCGCGACGCGGGCCCTTGCGGGTACGCGCGTTCGTGCTGGTGCGCTGACCGTGCACCGGCAGGCCACGACGGTGGCGGATGCCCTGGTAGCACTGGATCTCGATCTTGCGGCGGATGTCGCCCTGGATCTCGCGGCGGAGGTCACCCTCGGTACGGAGGTTGGCGTCCACGTACTCGCGGATCTTGACGAGGTCCTCTTCGGCCAGGTCACGAACGCGGGTGTTCGGGTTCACGCCGGTGGAGGCGAGGATCTCCTTGGACCGGGTGCGCCCGATACCGAAGACGTAGGTGAGTGCGATCTCCACACGCTTTTCGCGCGGGATGTCAACACCGGAAACGCGTGCCATTCAATGGCTCCTGTGTGTTCGGGGGTCTTCCGCAGAACCACTCCCGACCGCCGACCACCCTTGCTGGGCAGTGGTACGTCCGGGTCCCCGGCCCCCGCCGGAGGTGCCGCCGGCCCTCTGCAGGGCTGGGCGGGTTCTGCGTATGTACGTTTTTACGTCGCGCGGAAGAACTGCGGAGTGCAGGTCGGTCGGCGTGCGTCAGCCCTGGCGCTGCTTGTGGCGCAGGTTGTCGCAGATGACCATGACCCGGCCGTGACGGCGGATCACCTTGCACTTGTCGCAGATCTTCTTGACGCTCGGCTTGACCTTCATGTTGGTGAGGTTCTCCGGGTCAGTGCCACCACCCGCACCGGGACGGATGCCCAGGCAGGAGTGAGGACAAGATCTACTTGTATCGGTAGACGATCCGGCCACGCGTCAGGTCGTAGGGAGAGAGCTCCACCACGACCCGGTCATCGGGAAGGATGCGGATGTAGTGCATGCGCATCTTGCCGCTGATGTGCGCGAGGACCTTGTGACCGTTCTGGAGTTCCACCTTGAACATCGCGTTCGGGAGGGACTCGATCACGGTGCCCTCGATCTCGATGGCACCTTGCTTCTTGGCCACGCTTCGCCTTTCGAATCGGCTACCTTGATCGGCCCACGGGCATGGGAATGCACGTAAGCCGACGAGTCAGTCTACGTCAGGGCACCCAGAAAGACGAATCCGGAAAGTTTGCCCACGAGTCTAGATCATTAACCGAGGGGGTCCGGGGCCGTGGTGACCCCGTACTCCGCGAGCTTCGCCTTGCCGCAGTCCGGGCTGGTCAGGACGATCGGACCCGCCTCCGTCAGGGCGATGGAGTGCTCCCAGTGGGAGGACCAGGTGCCGTCGGTGGTGATGACCGTCCAGTCGTCCGCCAGGACCTCCGTCCGGGGGGTGCCCAGGGAGACCATCGGCTCGATCGCCAGGCAGACGCCGGGCACCAGCTTGATCCCCTTGCCCCGCTTGCGCGAGACGTAGTTCAGCAGGTGGGGGTCCATGTGCATCTCGGAGCCGATGCCGTGGCCGCCGTAGTCCTCGATGATCCCGTACTTGCCGGTCGCGGGCCGCGGCTGGCGCCGGATGTAGCCCTCGATCGCCTTGGAGATGTCCACCAGGCGGTTGCCGTTCTTCATGGCGGCGATGCCGGCCCACATGGACTCTTCCGTGACCCGCGACAGCTCGATCAGCTCCGGGGCGTGACCGGTGCCCACGAACGCCGTGTACGCGGCGTCACCGTGCCAGCCGTCCACGATCGCGCCGGCGTCGATCGAGATGATGTCGCCGTCCTTGAGCACGGTCTTGTCGTCCGGGATGCCGTGGACGACGACCTCGTTGACCGAGGTGCAGATGGTGGCGGGGAAGCCGCCGTAGCCCAGGAAGTTCGACTTGGCCCCGGCGTCGGCGATGACCTTGCGGGCCACCATGTCCAGATCCCGCGTCGTGGCGCCCGGTACGGCCGCCTCACGGGTCGCCGCGTGGATCGCGGCGACGACCAGCCCCGCCTCGCGCATCTTCGCGATCTGCTCGGGGGTCTTGATCTGGACCATGGCTTGTGCCTTCCACCTTCGGATTGAGTCGTCTCAACAGTACGGCCGCGGCGTCCTGGGGACACCGCGGCCGTACGTGCAGAACAGGGGTACTACTTCTTGAGGGCGTCCATCGCGCGCTGCGTGACGTCCGCGACCTCACCGAGGGCCGGGATGGTCACCAGCAGGCCCTGGGCCTTGTAGTAGTCGATGATCGGCTCGGTCTGCGTGTGGTAGACCTCCAGCCGGTTGCGGACCGTCGCCTCGGAGTCGTCGTCGCGCTGGTACAGCTCGCCGCCGCAGGTGTCGCAGACACCCGCGGCCTTAGGGGCCGCGTAGACGACGTGGAACACGTGCGAGGAGTCGTTCCGGCAGATCCGGCGGCCGGCGATGCGCTTGACCACCTCGTCCTCCTCGACCTCCAGGTCGAGGACGGCGTCGAGCTTCATGGCCGCGGACTGGAGCATCTTGTCCAGCGCCTCGGCCTGGGACACGTTGCGCGGGAAGCCGTCGAGCAGGAAGCCGTTCACGGCGTCCGGCTGCTCCATGCGGTCCTTGGCCATGCCGATGGTGATCTCGTCGGGGACGAGGTCACCGGCATCCATGTACGCCTTCGCGCGCCGGCCAAGCTCCGTGTTCTGGCTGATGTTGGCGCGGAACAGGTCGCCCGTGGAGATGTGCGGGATCGACAGGTTCTTCGCAAGGAACGCGGCCTGCGTTCCCTTGCCCGCACCGGGCGGTCCGACGAGGACGATTCGCATCAGCGGAGGAACCCTTCGTAATTACGCTGCTGGAGCTGGCTCTCGATCTGCTTCACGGTTTCCAGACCCACACCCACGATGATGAGGATGCTCGTCCCGCCGAACGGGAAGTTCTGGTTCGCTCCGAAGCCGGCCAACGCCATCGTCGGCACTAGAGCGATGAGACCCAGGTACAGCGACCCCGGCCAGGTGATCCGGTTGAGCACGTAGCTCAGGTACTCGGCGGTGGGTCGACCGGCACGGATACCCGGGATGAACCCACCATACTTCTTCATGTTGTCTGCAACTTCCTCGGGGTTGAAAGAAATCGCCACGTAGAAGAACGCGAAGAAGACAATCAGGAGGAAGTAGGCGGCGATGTAGTACGGGTGGTCGCCCTTGACGAAGTGCTTCTGGATCCAGGTGGCCCAGCCTGCGGTGGACCCGCTGAACTGGACGATCAGCGCCGGGATGTAGAGCAGCGACGACGCGAAGATGACGGGGATCACACCCGCCTGGTTCACCTTGAGCGGGATGTAGGTCGAGGTACCGCCGTACGCACGGCGACCGATCATGCGCTTCGCGTACTGGACCGGGATCCGGCGCTGCGCCTGCTCGACGAAGACGACCAGGGCGACCATCGCGAGGCCGACGAGGATGACCACGCCGAACTCGACCCAGCCGTCGGCGATCTTGCCCTGGAGCTTGATCTGCCACAGGGCGCCGATGAAGCCGGCGGCGATCGAGATGAACATCAGGATCGACATGCCGTTGCCGATGCCGCGGTCGGTCACGAGCTCACCGAGCCACATGACGACACAGGTGCCGGCGGTCATGGTGACCACCATGACGATGGTCGTGAAGATCGACCGGTTCGGGACGATCTGGCTGGCGACCTGGCAGCCCTGGAAGAGGGCGCCAGTGCGGGCGGTGGCGACGAGGCCGGTGCCCTGCAGGATCGCGAGTGCGACCGTCAGATAGCGCGTGTACTGAGTGATCTTGGCCGTGCCGGACTGGCCCTCTTTTTTGAGGTTCTCCAGCTTCGGGATGACCACGGTCAGCAGCTGCAGAATGATGCTCGCCGTGATGTAGGGCATGATCCCGAGCGCGAAGATCGTGATCTGCAGCAGCGCGCCGCCGCTGAACATGTTGACCAGCCCGAACAGGCCGTTGCTGCTGCCTGCCTGTTCCACACACTGCTGGACGTTCTTGTAGCTCACGCCGGGTACCGGGATGTGGGACCCGAGTCGGAACAGCACGATGATGCCGAGCGTGAAGAGCAGCTTCTTGCGCAGGTCGGGCGTCTTGAACGCCCGGGCGAACGCGGTGAGCACGGTGCCTCCTGCGACCCCCGCGCTACTGCGTCAGAGGTGACGGTCTGAGGATCGACGAATACGTACAAGCAAAGGTGCAGGCCACCTTACCGGCGACTGCGCCCCCCGTGGAACGACCAACCGGGGATGCCCCATATGTGAGGCATCCCCGGTCGGGTTTTTACTCGCTATATGTCACCTGGGCTCGTCTTAGACGAGCTCGGTGACGGTGCCGCCGGCAGCGGCGATCTTCTCCTTGGCGGAGCCGGAAACGGCGTCAACCGAAACCGTCAGCGCCACGGAGATCTCGCCCTGGCCCAGGACCTTGACGAGGCTGTTCTTGCGCACCGCGCCCTTGGCGACCAGGTCGGCCACCGTGACCTCGCCACCCTCGGGGTAGAGGGCCGCGAGCTTGTCCAGGTTGACCACCTGGAACTCGGTGCGGAACGGGTTCTTGAAGCCCTTGAGCTTCGGCAGACGCATGTGGAGGGGCATCTGCCCACCCTCGAAGCGCTGCGGGATCTGGTAACGGGCCTTCTGGCCCTTCGTACCACGACCGGCCGTCTTACCCTTCGACGCCTCACCACGACCGACACGGGTCTTCGCGGTCTTGGCGCCGGGGGCGGGACGGAGGTTGTGGGCCTTCAGCGGGCTGTTCTCAGCCATGATTAGTCAACCTCCTCAACCGTCACGAGGTGGCGGACGGTGTGCACCATTCCGCGGAACTCGGGGCGGTCCTCCTTGACGACCACGTCGTTCAGGCGCTTGAGCCCGAGCGAACGCAGCGTGTCGCGGTGGTTCTGCTTGCTGCCGATGTACGACTTCGTCTGCGTGATCTTGAGGCGAGCCATTACACACCCGCCCCAGCACGCGCACGGAGCAGAGCCGCGGGAGCGACGTCCTCAAGGGGCAGACCGCGGCGGGCCGCGATCTCCTCGGGACGCTGCAGGCCCTTGAGGGCCTCCACGGTCGCGTGCACGATGTTGATCGCGTTGTCGGAGCCGAGCGACTTCGACAGGATGTCGTGAACGCCGGCGCACTCCAGAACGGCGCGCACCGGGCCACCGGCGATAACACCGGTACCGGGGGAAGCAGGCTTCAGCAGGACAACGCCGGCCGCCTTCTCGCCCTGGATCGGGTGCGGGATGGTGCCCTGGATACGGGGAACCTTGAAGAAGTTCTTCTTGGCTTCCTCGACGCCCTTGGCAATGGCCGCGGGAACTTCCTTGGCCTTGCCGTAACCGACACCTACGGTGCCGTCACCGTCGCCCACCACGACCAGCGCGGTGAAGCTGAAGCGGCGACCACCCTTGACAACCTTGGCGACGCGGTTGATCGCGACAACGCGCTCAACGTAAGCGGTCTTCTCGGCGGCAGCGCCACCGTCGCGACCCTTCCGGTCCCGCCGCTCGCCGCCACCGGCACCGCTTCCGCGGCGCTGGGGTCCAGCCATTGGATTACCTCTCTCTGTTACGTCCGTGAGTCCCGGAACCGGGGCTTAGAACTTCAGCCCGGCTTCGCGGGCGGCGTCAGCCAGAGCGGCAATGCGCCCGGCGTATCGGTTGCCACCGCGGTCGAACACGACGGTCTCGACACCCGCAGCCTTGGCACGCTCGGCGACGAGCGCGCCGACAGCCTGGGCCTGGGCGCTCTTGTCGCCTTCGCCACCGCGGATCGAAGCGTCCAGGGTCGACGCCGACGCAAGGGTGTGACCCTTGAGGTCGTCGATGACCTGGGCAACGATGTTGCGGTTGGAACGCGTCACGACGAGGCGCGGACGCTCCGCCGTACCCGAGACGTTCTTGCGGATGCGGATGTGGCGGCGAGCCTTGGCAGCGCGCTTGTAGGCGTCGCCCTTGGCGATCTTCACACCGTATGCCATGGCTACTTACCAGCCTTTCCGACCTTGCGGCGGATGACCTCGCCGGCGTACTTGACACCCTTGGCCTTGTACGGGTCGGGCTTCCGCAGCTTGCGGATGTTGGCGGCGACCTCGCCGACCTTCTGCTTGTCGATGCCCTCGACCGTGAACTTGGTGGGCGACTCGACCTTGAACGAGATGCCCTCGGGCGCCTCGACCAGGATCGGGTGGCTGTAGCCAAGCTGGAACTCCAGAGCGGAGCCCTTCGCGGCGACGCGGTAACCAACACCGCTGATTTCGAGAGCCTTGACGTATCCCGTGGTCACACCGGTGATCATGTTCGCCACCAGCGTGCGGGACAGGCCGTGCAGGGCCTTGTTCTGACGCTCGTCGTTCGGGCGGGTGACGTTCAGAACGCCGTCCTCACCCTTGACGATCTCGATCGGCGCGGCGACGGTGTGCGAGAGGAGACCCTTGGGGCCCTTCACCGCGACCGTGCGGCCATCGATGGTGACGTCCACACCGGCGGGAACCTGGATGGGGAGCTTGCCGATTCGCGACATTGCTTTTCCTCCGTTCCCGACTACCAGACGTAGGCGAGGACTTCCCCACCTACGCCCTTCTTGCCTGCCTGCTGGCCGGTGAGGAGACCGTGGGACGTGGAGATGATCGCCACGCCCAGGCCGCCGAGCACCTTCGGCAGGTTGGTGGACTTCGCGTACACGCGCAGACCGGGCTTCGAGATCCGCTTGATGCCCGCGATGGAGCGCTCACGGTTCGGCCCGAACTTCAGCTCAAGGACGAGGTTCTTGCCGACCTCGGCGTCCTCGACCTTCCAGCCGGTGATGAAACCCTCCTGCTTGAGGATCTCTGCGATGTGCGACTTGATCTTGCTGTGCGGCATCACGACGGTGTCGTGGTACGCCGAGTTAGCGTTACGCAGACGCGTGAGCATGTCTGCGATGGGGTCAGTCATGGTCATGAAGTGGCCTTCGGCCTCTCTCGCCGGGGTTTCCTGTATGCGCCATCCCTCTCCCCACTCAGTGGCGGGACGGGTGCGGCGCGGGGACCTACGGCGTAGTAAGTCGTTATGGGCGGCGGACGCCCAACCCCACAAGCCTACGGCATGCGGGGCCGGGCACCCACCGTCCAGATGCTTACCGAGAGTCTCTGGTTCTCCCCAAGTCCCTAGGGACGGAAGGGAATTACCAGGAGCTCTTGGTCACGCCCGGCAGCTCGCCACGGTGAGCCATCTCACGAAGGCACACGCGGCACAGGCCGAACTTGCGGTACACGGAGTGGGGACGACCGCAGCGCTGGCAGCGGGTGTACGCACGCACACCGAACTTGGGCTTGCGGGCAGCCTTCGCGATGAGAGCCTTCTTCGCCATCTCGCTTACGCCTCCTTGAAGGGGAAGCCGAGGTGACGAAGGAGCGCGCGGCCCTCAGCGTCGTTGGTCGCCGTGGTGACCACGGTGATGTCCATACCCCGGGTACGGTCGATCTTGTCCTGGTCGATCTCGTGGAACATGACCTGCTCCGTGAGACCGAAGGTGTAGTTGCCACGGCCGTCGAACTGCTTCGGCGACAGGCCGCGGAAGTCACGGATACGCGGCAGCGCGAGCGACAGCGTACGGTCCAGGAACTCCCACATGCGGTCACCACGGAGGGTGACGTGGCAGCCGATCGGCTGACCCTCGCGCAGCTTGAACTGCGCGATGGACTTGCGGGCCTTCGTGACGGCCGGCTTCTGACCGGTGATCGTCGTCAGGTCGCGGATGGCGCCGTCGATCAGCTTGGAGTCGCGGGCGGCGTCGCCCACACCCATGTTGACCACGATCTTCACGAGGCCGGGGATCTGCATGACGTTCTCGTACGAGAACTCCTCACGCAGCTTGCCGGTGATCTCCTCGCGGTACTTCGTCTTGAGACGCGGAGTGGTAGCCATCAGATGTCCTCACCCGTCCGCTTGGCAACGCGGATCTTGTTGCCCTCGTCGTCGAAGCGGTAGCCGACGCGGGTGACGACCTTCTTGCCGTCCTTCTCCACAACCAGCTGAACGTTGCTCACGTGGACCGGGGCCTCGGTGATCACGATGCCGCCGGCCTGGTTCTGCGCAGCCTTGGTGTGCTTCTTGACCCGGTTGACACCCTCGACGAGGACGCGGTTCTCGCCGGGCATGGCCGCGATGACCTTGCCCTGCTTGCCCTTGTCCTTACCGGTGATGACCTGGACCAGGTCGCCCTTCTTGATCTTCATGCTTACAGCACCTCCGGCGCGAGCGAGATGATCTTCATGAACTTCTTCTCGCGCAGCTCACGGCCGACGGGGCCGAAGATACGGGTGCCGCGAGGGTCGCCGTCGTTCTTCAGAATGACAGCGGCGTTCTCGTCGAAGCGGATGTACGAGCCGTCCTGGCGGCGGCGCTCCTTGACGGTGCGAACGATGACCGCCTTGACGACGTCACCCTTCTTCACGTTGCCACCGGGGATCGCATCCTTGACGGTGGCGACGATGACGTCACCGATGCCCGCGTAGCGGCGACCGGAACCACCGAGAACACGGATGCAAAGGATCTCCTTGGCACCAGTGTTGTCGGCGACACGCAGTCGCGACTCCTGCTGGATCACGTCTATCTCCTGATTGTCTGCCGGTTCCCGGCGAGGGGTCCGTTGCCGGAGCCCCTCGCCGAGCCTGGCGGAACTGACCTGAGGGAAATCCCCTCAGGTAATTACTTGGCCTTCTCGAGGATCTCGACGATGCGCCAGCGCTTGCTCGCCGACAGCGGACGCGTCTCCATGATGAGGACGCGGTCGCCGACACCGGCAGCGTTCTGCTCGTCGTGAGCCTTGAGCTTGTTCGTACGGCGGATGACCTTGCCGTACAGGGCGTGCTTGACGCGGTCCTCAACGGCGACGACGACGGTCTTGTCCATCTTGTCGCTGACGACCAGACCCTCGCGGGTCTTGCGGAAGCCGCGCTCGGTCTTGTTCTCAGTCACGTTGTTCTCGCTCATCAGGCGCTCTCCACCGTCTCGATGCCGAGCTCGCGCTCGTGCATCAGGGTGTAGATCCGGGCGATGTCCTTACGGACGGACTTGAGCCGACCGTTGTTCTCCAGCTGGCCCGTGGCAGCCTGGAAGCGCAGCTTGAACAGCTCTTCCTTGGCCTCGCGCAGCTTGCCAACGAGCTCCTCGTTGCCGAGCTCACGCAGCTCGGACGCCTTGGTTCCCGTTGCCATCACGACTCACCTGCCTCGCGCCGCACAATCCGGCACTTCATCGGAAGCTTGTGAGCAGCGCGGGTGAGCGCCTCACGAGCAATCTTCTCGTTCGGGTAGGACAGCTCGAACATGACCCGGCCCGGGTGCACGTTGGCGATCCACCACTCGGGAGAACCCTTACCGGAACCCATGCGGGTCTCGGCGGGCTTCTTCGTCAGCGGACGGTCCGGGTAGATGTTGATCCAGACCTTGCCGCCACGCTTGATGTGGCGGGTCATCGCGATACGAGCCGCCTCGATCTGGCGGTTCGTCACGTAGGCGGGGGTGAGCGCCTGGATGCCGTACTCGCCGAACGAGACCTCAGTACCGCCCTTGGCCATACCGCGGCGCTTCGGGTGGTGCTGCTTGCGGTGCTTGACCCTACGAGGGATCAGCATGTCGGTCAGGCCTCCGTTCCGGTGCTCTCAGCCGGAGCGGCGGCAGCGGCCTCGGCCTTGGGGGCCTCGGCAGCAGCAGCCTGCTGCGGCTTGCGGCCACCACGGCCGCCGCGCTCGCCACCACGGCCACCACGGCCGGCGGGACGGTCGCCAGCGCCGGCACCACGGGCCGGGCGGTTACCCGCACGGGCCGCAGCGTTCTCGGCGCGAACCTCGGCGATGTTCTTGACGTCGCCCTTGTAGATCCAGACCTTCACACCGATACGGCCGAAGGTGGTCTTGGCCTCGAAGAAGCCGTAGTCCACGTTCGCGCGCAGCGTGTGCAGCGGCACACGACCCTCGCGGTAGAACTCGGAGCGGGACATCTCGGCGCCGCCGAGACGGCCGCCACACTGGATCTTGATGCCCTTGGCGCCGGCCTTCATGGTGCCCTGCATGCTCTTGCGCATGGCACGACGGAAGGAGACGCGGGAGGAGAGCTGCTCGGCAACGGCCTGGGCAACGAGCTGAGCGTCGAGCTCGGGGTTCTTGACCTCGAGGATGTTCAGCTGGACCTGCTTGCCCGTGAGCTTTTCGAGGTCGCCGCGGATGCGGTCGGCCTCGGCGCCACGGCGGCCGATGACGATGCCCGGACGAGCGGTGTGGATGTCCACACGCACGCGGTCACGGGTGCGCTCGATCTCAACCTTCGAGATGCCGGCGCGCTCCATGCCGGACGTCATCATCCGACGGATGGCGACGTCTTCCTTGACGTAGTCCTTGTACAGCTTGTCGGCGTACCAACGCGACTTGAAGTCGGTGGTGATGCCGAGTCGGAACCCGTGCGGGTTTACCTTCTGGCCCATTACCGGGAACCTTCCTTGCTGCTGACGACCACGGTGATGTGGCTGGTCCGCTTGCGGATCCGGTAGGCACGGCCCTGGGCACGCGGACGGAACCGCTTCAGGGTCGGGCCCTCGTCCACGTACGCCTCGCTGATGACCAGCGTGGAGGCGTCCGGGTGGTTGTAGTTGTGTGCGGCGTTGGCAATGGCGCTGTCCAGCACCTTGCCGACCGGCACGCTCGCGGCCTGCGGGGCGAAACGCAGGACCGCCTGAGCCTCCGTGGCATCCATGCCACGGATGAGGTCCACCACGCGGCGGGCCTTCATGGGCGTGACGCGGATGTACCGCGCCTGGGCCCTGGCTTCCATGGTTGTCCCTTCGGTGTTAGTCATAGTCGTAACCACCCCGCGTTTAGCGGCGCTTCGACTTCCGGTCGTCCTTGACGTGGCCGCGGAAGGTGCGAGTCGGCGAGAACTCGCCGAGCTTGTGGCCGACCATCGACTCGGTGACGAACACCGGGACGTGGGTCTTGCCGTTGTGCACCGCGATGGTGTGACCCAGCATCGCCGGGATGATCATCGAGCGACGGGACCAGGTCTTGATGACGTTCTTGGTACCAGCTTCGTTCTGAGCGTCCACCTTCTTGATGAGGTGTCCGTCGACGAAGGGTCCCTTCTTGAGACTGCGCGGCATCTAAACCCGCTCCTAGCGCTTCTTGTTCGTCTTGCGGCGGCGGACGATGTACTTGTTCGAAGCCTTCTTCGGCGAACGAGTACGACCCTCCTTCTGACCCCACGGGGAGACCGGGTGGCGACCACCACTGGTCTTGCCCTCACCACCACCGTGCGGGTGGTCAACCGGGTTCATCGCGACACCGCGGACGGACGGGCGAACGCCCTTCCAGCGCATGCGGCCGGCCTTGCCCCAGTTGATGTTCGACTGCTCGGCGTTGCCGACCTCGCCGACCGTCGCGCGGCAGCGCGCGTCGACCAGGCGGATCTCACCGGACGGCATACGAAGGTGGGCCATGGTGCCCTCCTTCGCCAGCAGCTGCACGGAGGCACCCGCGGAGCGGGCGAACTTGGCGCCACCACCGGGACGGAGCTCGATCGCGTGGATCGTGGTACCGACCGGGATGTTGCGGAGGGCCAGGTTGTTGCCGGGCTTGATGTCGGCCGTGGGGCCGTTCTCAATCCGGTCGCCCTGGTTCAGACCGCGGGGAGCGATGATGTAGCGCTTCTCGCCGTCCGCGTAGTGCAGGAGCGCGATGCGCGCGGTGCGGTTGGGGTCGTACTCGATGTGCGCGACCTTGGCCGGCACGCCGTCCTTGTCGTGACGACGGAAGTCGATCACGCGGTAGGCGCGCTTGTGTCCACCACCCTGGTGGCGAACGGTGATCCGACCGGTGTTGTTACGGCCGCCCTTGCTGTGCAGCGGGCGAACCAGCGACTTCTCCGGCGTGGACCGCGTGATCTCGACAAAGTCGGCGACGCTGGAGCCACGACGGCCCGGGGTCGTCGGCTTGTACTTGCGGATACCCATTTCTCAGTCCTCGTCCGATTCCGGACGACTCAGGACTCCGTTAGGAGGCCTGGCCGCCGAAGATGTCGATACGGTCGCCCTCAGCGAGGGTCACGATGGCGCGCTTGGTGTCAGCACGCTTGCCGAAACCGGTCTTGGTGCGCTTGCGCTTACCCTGACGGTTGATCGTGTTGACCCCGGTGACCTTGACCGAGAAGACCGCCTCGACGGCCTGCTTGATCTGGGTCTTGTTGGCGCCGGGCGCGACGATGAACGTGTACTTGTTCTCGTCCAGCAGCGCGTAGCTCTTCTCCGAGACAACCGGCTTGATCAGCAGGTCGCGCGGGTCAGTGAAGGTCTTGCTGGTAACGGTCGCCTCAGACATCAGGCGTCGCTCCCTTCGGTCTCGTCGGCCTTGGGGCCAGACACGAAGGACTCCAGCGCGGCCTGGGTGAAGACCACGTCGTCAGAGACGATCACGTCGTACGTGTTGAGCTGGCCCGGCTCCAGGATGTGAACCTGGGGCAGGTTGCGGGCGGACAGCCACGCGGCCTCGTCGGCACGCTCGACGACCAGGAGCAGGTTCTTGCGCTCCGTGATCTTGCCGAACAGCGTCTTGGCGGCCTTCGTGGAGACGGCACCCTCGACCACGCCGGTGACGACGTGGATGCGGGAGTGACGCGCACGGTCCGAGAGGGCACCGCGGAGGGCGGCGGCCTTCATCTTCTTCGGGGTCCGCTGCGAGTAGTCACGCGGCACGGGGCCGTGGACGACGCCACCGCCGGCGAACTGCGGAGCGCGGGTCGAACCCTGACGGGCGCGGCCGGTGCCCTTCTGGCGGTAAGGCTTCTTGCCACCACCACGGACTTCGCCACGGGTCTTGGTCTTGTGCGTGCCCTGACGGGCAGCAGCCAGCTGGGCGACGACGACCTGGTGGATCAGCGGAACGCTGGTCTTCGCGTCGAAGATCTCCGCGGGGAGCTCGACGGTACCGGCCTTGTCGCCTGCCGGCGAAAGGATGTCAATGGTGCTCATTAACCTCAAGCCCCCTTGGCCGCGGTACGGACCAGGACGAGGCCGCCGTTCGGACCGGGGACTGCGCCCTTGATGAGCAGCAGACCCTTCTCCGCGTCTACCGCGTGGATGGTCAGGTTCTGGGTGGTGACGCGCTCGTTGCCCATACGACCAGCCATGCGCATGCCCTTGAAGACACGCCCAGGGGTGGCGCAGCCACCGATCGAACCGGGGGAGCGGTGCTTGCGCTGCACACCGTGACCGGCGCCGAGGCCCCGGAAGTTGTGGCGCTTCATGACACCGGCGAAGCCCTTGCCCTTGCTCTTGCCCGTGACGTCAACCTTGACGCCGGACTCGAACACCTCAGCAGTGATCTCCTGGCCGAGCGTGTACTCGCTGGCGTCGGAGGTGCGGAGCTCCACCAGGTGGCGGCGCGGGGTCACGTCGGCCTTGGCGAAGTGGCCCTTGAGGGGCTTGTTCACCTTGCGCGGGTCGATCTCGCCGAAGGCGATCTGGACCGACTCGTAGCCGTCGGTGTCGTTCGTACGGACCTGGGTCACGACGTTCGGGCCGGCCTTGACGACGGTGACCGGAACAACACGGTTGTTCTCGTCCCACACCTGCGTCATGCCGAGCTTCTCGCCCAGGATGCCCTTGATCTGCTTAGCCATCTCTCAGATCACCGGCCTTCAGAGCTTGATCTCGATGTCGACACCGGCCGGGAGGTCGAGTCGCATCAGGGAGTCAACGGTCTTCGGCGTCGGGTCGAGGATGTCGATCAGGCGCTTGTGCGTGCGCATCTCGAAGTGCTCGCGCGAGTCCTTGTACTTGTGCGGCGACTTGATGACGCAGTACACGTTCTTCTCAGTGGGCAGCGGCACCGGGCCTGCGACCGACGCACCAGTGCGGGTCACCGTCTCGACGATCTTCTTCGCCGAGGAGTCGATGACCTCGTGGTCGTAGGCCTTGAGCCGGATGCGGATCTTCTGTCCCGCCATGGCTACTCCGTAGTCCTGTCTGTTGTGGAAACGCTCTGGCTCCCGGTCGGCTGTGGACGGATCCACCGCTTCTCTCCGACCCACGCGGTCGGGCGTGTCGCACTCCCTCTCAGAAAATTCCCATACGGAAATTCCCTCGTCCAAGGGGGTGCGGTCCCAGGACCGCGGTTCGGGGGAGAAACACCCACCGAGCGCCTGGCAGGCACCGTGCTGACGCTTCCCAGAAGATTCCCGTACGTCCGCCCCATTGCTGCCCCGAAAGGCAGATAAAGGCGACGAGTACTGTGGGACTCGCTTCCGGTCCTCCCGGCGGGAGGCGCGCAGCATCGGCACTCAGCCGAGCAACTTGAGTAGTCTGCCATACAAGACACGTACTGCGCCAATCGGGCCGAAGAGAATACCCCTCCGCGCTGATCGGTCAAACCGCGCCACGCCCCCGGGCTGCCCGGGCGCCCCTTGGGGTCCGCCCGGGCCGCCCCAGGGCATCCGATCGCCCTGCCGCGGCCGGCCACGGCCCTGCCGTACGCCGGCCGCGGCCCCCGCTCAGGAGCGCGAGAGGCTGCCGCAGCCCTCCTGGCCGCCGGTGTCCATGCTCGTGCTGCGGTCGTACGGGTCCACGGGCGTCCCGGAGGGCGTGGGCCCGGTCGGCGCGTCCTCGTCGAAGACGGGGTGCAGGAACCCGTCGTGGACGTCGCAGGCGCTGTTGGCGAGGTCGACGTTGAACTTTTCGAGCCAGATCCTGCCGGCGGTGGCCTGCCACTTGCGCGGGTCGGCGATCGAGAAGGTGATCTCGCGCCGCACGATGGTGCGCTCCACCTGCTCGGCGCCCGGCCTCGCCTTCACGAACGGATAGACGAAGGTGTAGTCGGCCAGCACGTTGGCCTGGCCGGCCTCCTTGCCGGGTTCCACCCACATCCGGCCGCGGACCTTGACCACGTCGCCCACGGGCTTCAGCTCGGTCGGCTTGACCCGGCTGAACAGGTGCAGCGGGTCGTTCTCCTTCGTCGGAGCCGTCAGCGACTGCTCCAGGCGGCCGACCTGCTCCCCCAGCTTCGGGTCGAGCAGCGCCAGCGCCGCCCCGGGCCGCTCCCCGCGCAGGGTCGCCGGGTCCAGGTTGGCCGCGACCAGGAACTGCTTTGCCTTCTCCAGCGCGTCGGCGACCTGCTCCTTGCTCATCCCGCCGACGGCCTCGGCCTCCGGGACCTCGATCCCGGCCGCGCCGTCGGCCCACTGCAGGGCCGGGGAGCCCTTGAAGGGCTCCTTGAGGGTGGGCCGGTCCGGGTACAGGGCCGAGGGCGGGGCGCTGGGCCGGGCGGTCTCGGCGGGCAGCGGCTCGCGGGCCGTGTCGTCCTGCGCTGCCTTGCCGGTCACCCGGTCGATGACCAGCTCCGGGCGGACGGTGATCAGCGCGAGGGCGGCGATGAAGACGACGGCCGCCGCCGCCTTGAGCCGCCTGCCCCTCCCCCGCCCTTGCATCTGCTGCCAGGCCGGACCGGTGCGCCAGCCGGGCGGCTCGGCGGACTCGTTGCGCAGCCGGGCGGTGACCCTGCGCGCCCGGGCGGACGGCTCCCGGGGGGCCTGGCCCGCGCCCGCCTCGGCCTGCTCCATGAACCGCGCCCACTCCTCGTCGGAGACGGCAGGTCGGTCGTCGTTGTTCGTTCCCATGTCCCACCCCTGAAATGTCCGGGGCCCCCAGGACCTTGGTCCTGGGGGCCCCGCCGTCACTGCTCAGTTCACTTGGTGAAGTAGCCCGTGATGTCCGCGATCAGATCCACGGTGCCCTGGTTGTTGAAGAAGCTCACCTTCCCGTCCACCACCGGCACGACCACCAGGTTCGGGATCGTCTGGCCCGGGGTGAAGTTCAGGTTCGAGGCACTGCTGCGCGTCGTACCGCTCGGATAGACCGACACGAAGCTCGGCTGCGTCGGGTTCGTCGCCGTCACATTGAGCACCACGGCCGTCACGCCCGTTGCCGGGATCCCGTTCGTACCCGCCACCGGCAGCGTCACCACACCGCCCGCACCGACCTTCGCCTGCGGCACGCCCAGACCCGCACGCGTGTCCATCAGACGCTTGGGACCGATGTTCGTGTGCGTCGCGCCGTCACCCGCCGAGGTGAAGTAGCCCGTGATGTCCGCGATCAGATCCACGGTGCCCTGGTTGTTGAAGAAGCTCACCTTCCCGTCCACCACCGGGACCACGACCAGGTTCGGGATCGTCTGGCCCGGGGTGAAGTTCAGGTTCGAGGCACTGCTGCGCGTCGTACCGCTCGGATAGACCGACACGAAGCTCGGCTCGGTCGGGTTCGTCGCCGTCACGTTCAGCACCACGGCCGTCACACCGGTCGCCGGGATCCCGTTCGTACCCGCCACCGGCAGCGTCACCACACCGCCCGCACCGACCTTCGCCTGCGGCACGCCCAGACCCGCACGCGTGTCCATCAGACGCTTCGGACCGATGTTCGTGTGCGTCGCGCCCTCGCCGGCCGAGGTGAAGTAGCCCGTGATGTCCGCGATCAGATCCACGGTGCCCTGGTTGTTGAAGAAGCTCACCTTCCCGTCCACCACCGGCACGACCACCAGGTTCGGGATCGTCTGGCCCGGGGTGAAGTTCAGGTTCGAGGCACTGCTGCGCGTCGTACCGCTCGGGTAGACCGACACGAAGCTCGGCTGCGTCGGGTTCGTCGCCGTCACGTTCAGCACCACGGCCGTCACACCGGTCGCCGGGATCCCGTTCGTACCCGCCACCGGCAGCGTCACCACACCGCCCGCACCGACCTTCGCCTGCGGCACGCCCAGACCCGCACGCGTGTCCATCAGACGCTTGGGGGTGACCGGGACGAACGTGGCCGCCTTCACCTCCGCCACGACGGTGACGGGGAGGCTGGTGGAGGTCTTGCCGTTCACCGTGGTCGCCTTGACCTGCACCTTGTGGGTACCGGTGGTCAGCGTCGTGGTCGCCGTACGGGCGGTGCCGGCCGCGGAGGCGGCGGAGGCGCCGTCCACCAGCAGCTCGAAGCCGCTGATCCGGTCGCTCGCCGTGCTGGTCGACCAGCCCACGGACAGGACCCCGTCGGACTTGGCGTCGACGCCCGGCTGGACCGCCACCCCGTTCACGGTGGCCACCTTCAGCTGCGCCGCGGGGCCGGAGGTGCGGACCGTGCCGAGCTGCCCGTACAGCGAGGTGCCCGGGCACTCGGTGTTGAAGCCGTCGCGGTGGCCCGACAGCGACTTGAACGTGTAGGTCTGGCCCTTGGTGAACTCGGTGCCGAAGAAGTTCTTCTGGGTGTCGCCCGCGGTCAGCGTCGTGGTGCCGTTCAGGTCGCCGTCGTACTGGCCCAGCTTGTAGGCGGCGATCCGGCTGACGGCGTCCAGCGCGGCGTCCGGGGCCCCGGCGCTCGTGTAGTCGCCGAGGACGGCGATGCCCGCCGACTCGCTGTTCCAGCCGTAGGTGTGCGCGCCGAGCACGGGCTGGTCGATGCCGCCCTGCCGGCCCTCGAAGATGGTGCCGCACTTGTCGACGAGGAAGTTGTAGCCGAGGTCGCGCCAGCCGCTGGTCTTCACGTGGTAGACGTGGATGCCGCGGACGATGGCCGCGGATTCCGAGCAGTCGTACGGCTGGCTGTCGGCGGTGTGGTGGACGAAGACCGCCTTGACCTTCCCGCCGGGGAGGTAGACGGGGCCCTCGTTGTTCAGCGTCTCGTCCGCGCCCCATTCCAGCCGCGAGACCACGGTGGGCTTGGGCGCGGTGGAGGCCGGTCCGGGGTCGGCCGTGGTGGTGGCGAAGGCCGCCGGGTCGGTCTGCGGGGAGTCGCCCTTCTTCGCCGGGATGCGGGAGCCGCCCGGGTCGACCAGGTTCAGCTCCATGCCGGCGGGGAGTGCCCCGCCGCCGCGCACCCGTACCTCGGCACCGTCGGAGGCGCCGACCCACACGGGCTCGGTGGCGCCGTGCGCCGCGGGGCGCTTGCCGTCCATACCGGCCTTGATCGGCTCAAGGGCGATCCAGCGCGACCACTTCCCGGTCCGGGCGTCCCGGGCGCGGGCCTCCATGGTGCCCTTCACCTGCGCCGCGGGGTCCGTCCAGGAGACGCCGAGCAGGCCGAAGGGCTGCGTCGTCTGCTGCGAGACCACGGCCTCGCCGTTCCCCTTGGGCTTCAGTGCGAGCTTGTGGACCTTGCCCTCCAGGGGGCGGCCCGCCGAGCGGCCCGTGGCGCCGTACCCCGGGACGGGCTTGCCGCTCGCCGCATCCACCTCGGATCCGTCGGCCATCCCCTGGACGCCCAGCACCGCGACGACACCGAGCGCGGCGGCCAAAGCCGTACCGCGTACACGACCCAGTCTCAAGTTGTCCCCACCCCTGTAGCGAACCGATCCGATGACACCACTGACCGGGCGGATGCTACTGGCCCCCGGTCCGGGCCGGTTCAGGGGGGTGCCCTAGTTCTTGCCCTGCTCCTCGTCCAGCTCCTTGTCCTGCTTCTTGTCCTGCGCCCTGCGCTGCGCCTTCTCCTTCTCCTGGTCCCTCTCGATGTCCGCCCGGGAGCGGACCTTCGCGGGCGCCTTCAGCCCGCAGACGGAGGGCCAGTCGTCGGCGACGATGCCCGCGCACCAGATGAAGTCCTCGATGGGGCCGGGCTTCCAGTCGTGCTTCTCGATGTCCGCGCAGTCCTTGCGGGGGGAGAAGCGCGGGCAGCTCCCGTCCCGCTCCTTGATGGTGTGCGCGCGGTAGGCGTCGATGCCCATGGAGTCGACGTCCGACGAGGGCATGTAGCGGTTGACGGACCAGGACGCCCCCATCGTCGCGAAGAGGGCCAGTACGCACACCATGCCGGCGGCGAGCTGCTGGACCACCCGCCGGGGGATGACCGCCGTGGCGGCGGCCCGCTCGGCGCCGCGCTGCCGCACGGTGCGCTCCACCCAGCCGGAGCCCCGGTGGACTACCGCCATCAGGCCGAACACGGCCAGGATCATCAGGCAGTACATGATGATCCAGGTGGTCCGCGGGTAGAGCTGTACGGCCTTGTCGTGGACCATGTGCGAGGCGAACCAGAAGCGCGCGAGCCAGGCGCCGGCCAGCACTGCCGCCGTGGTGCGGACCATGACGCTGCGCAGCCCGAGGCCGATGCCGAGGCCCACCCCGAACAGCAGCAGCAGCGCGAACCCGCTCTGCCCCGCCATCTCGCCGGCCACCGGCCAGGTCTGGTACGTCAGCGTCCCGGCCCGGTCGGAGGTCCAGCCCAGGACGTACGTCGGGTCCACGTAGACGGCGAGGAAGGCGTACCGGTCCGGGTTCTCGGCCCCCAGCCGCGCCATCTGGTACAGCAGCGGGGCACCGACGACACCGGCCGTGGCCACGGTGGCGCCGACGAACAGCCCGGCCCGCCGGACCGCCGCCGCGCCACCGCGCCAGGGGAAGAGGAACAGGGCGGCGACGAGGGCACCGGGCGCGGCCCACACGTACCAGCCGGAGTACCAGAGGAACAGCACGCCGAAGACCAGGCCGAGGCCCGCGCCGCGCAGCAGCAGCTGCCGGGGGCTGCGCCGGGCCGCCCGGCGCATCTCGCGCAGCCAGCAGCCGAGCAGCGGCAGCAGGATGATCATGACGATGTGGCTGTACGGGCGGATCGGGTCGAGGAAGAGCACGGCGGCGGGAACGGCGATCAGCAGCGCCCAGAACGGCCGCAGCAGCAGGCGCCAGGCCAGGTAGGCCATCGGGCCGGCCACGGCCGTGAAGAAGATCTGCAGGTCGTGCAGGGCGAAGCCGGTCTCTCCGCGGCCGTTGTAGCGGATCTTCGCCCAGAGGGCGATCAGCGCCGGGAAGGCGGGCGGGTAGATGCCCGACATGCCCTCGTGGTGCAGGAAGGAGTTGGCCATGTCGATCAGGACGCCCGGGTCGCCCTCCTGGCCGCCGAGCGCGTGGGGCGTGCCGCGCAGGGCGACGACGATGCCTCCGGCGATGACGCCGGTGGCCAGGCCGGCCAGGGCCGCGCAGACCAGGCGCTTGACCAGCTGGTGGCAGCGCAGGCTCCCCCGGTGCGCGGTGTACAGCAGCACCGCGAGAAGCGGCAGGCCGAGGAGGGCCGCGTACTGCTGGAGCGCGGCGAGGCCGCTGACCTGGCCGAGGCGGACGAGCGGGTTCACGCTGATGCGCCCGCACAGCACCGTGTAGCCGAGGGCCGCCACGACGCTCACCACGGCCTCGGCGAGCGGGAGCACCCAGCGCCGGGACGTCCACGGGCGGCTGCCCGGTGCGGGGGACGAGACGGGCTTGCCGTCCGCGGTACCGGTACCGGCCCGGCTCTGTGCCGTGCCGGGTTCTCCGACGACCCCGGGGGCCAGGTGTGTCATCTCAGTCCAATTCCGTCGCGGAGGTGACCGCGGGTCGGGCCCGGCGGCCTCTGGGTGCGGGGAACGCCCGGTCAGTCGGCTCGCTGACCGGCGGTGAAGGCGTGCCGGGCGAGCGTACGTACGCCGTCACGCTGTCCGCGGCGCAGCGCGCCGGGCAGCATGGTGATCGCGTGGAGCCGGGAGCCGCTGTGGAAGCGGGCCGCGCGGGCGGCCTTGGGCCAGCCGCGGGCGTCCATCCGGTCGGCCACGGCGTTGAAGTACCGCTCGGCCTCGGTGAAGCGGGTGCCGGAGAAGGCCTGGACGGAGGATTCGCTGACGGCGTGCCGGCGGTACTGGAAGACGGTGGCCGACTCGTCGATCACCATCTGCTCGCCGAGTTCGAGCAGGTCGACGACGAGGGCCAGGTCCTGGATGACCGAGTACTCGTCGCGGAAGTTGACCGCGCGCAGGGCCTCGCCGCGCCAGGCGATCGAGGGGAAGTACAGCCAGTTGCCGCGCAGCACGCTGGCGGCGAGCTCCTCGCCGCCCATCAGGCGCCGGCCCTTGACCTGCGGGGCGTACAGCCGCCGCTTGGTCTGGTCGGCCAGCCCGTACGCCACCTTGCCGTCGCCGTCGATCACCTCGACGCCGGGCTGGACCATGCCGATGCCCGGGCGGTCCTCGATGATCTTGCGTACGGTTTCCAGGTAGTGCGGGTGCAGCAGGTCGTCGCAGCCCATGATGACGACGTAGTCGGCCTCGGAGAGGCGTACGCACTTCTGGAAGTTCTTCGTGATGCCGAGGTTCTGCTCGTTGCGGGTGTAGTGGACCCGCTCGTCGCCGAGCGCCTCGAACCAGCCCGGCACGTCCGGCTCCTTGCCGTCGTCGATGACGACGAGGCGGAAGTCCGGGTCGGTCTGGGCCAGGACGCTGCGGACGGCGTCCTGCATCAGCTGCACGTCCCCGTAGTAGGGGAGCATGAAGTCGAAGGTCACCACGGGGCGTCAGGCCTTCACGGAGTCGGAGTCGTGGCTCGTCGCGGCCTGCTTGGAGCCGAGCCGCTCGTCGTTGTGCCGGGCGCCCTCGCTGAGCGCCACCGTCCGGGCCAGGTCGGTGAGCTTCTTCTCCAGCGACCGGAAGCGCAGGAAGGTGTTGAGGGTCAGGAAGCCCATCGCCAGCACCATGACGTACAGCACGAGGTCGGTGCCGCGGCCGACGCCGAGCTGGTGGGCGACCCAGGTCACGTCGGTGGGGCGGAGCACCGCGTACACGTTGACGACCACGAACACCGAGAACGCGATGCGCTTCCAGGCGCGGTTCTTGGCCTGGCCCCACGTGCGTATGAAGACGAGGGCCATCGACACCGAGCCCGCGATGAGCAGCAGCTGAATCCAGAAGTACTTCATCAGCGGCCACGCTCCCGCATAGTGATGTCGAAGATGATGTTGACGCCGTTGATCAGGGACTGGCCCTTGGCGCGCGAGTACTCGGTGTACAGGATGTCCACCGGCACCTCGGCGACGCGCAGGCCGGAGCCGGCGAGGAAGCCGACGATCTCGGACGCGTGCGCCATGCCGTTCATGGTGATGTTCAGCTGCTCGGCCGCCTTGCGGCTGAGCACCCGCAGCCCGTTGTGCGCGTCGGTGAGCTTGAGCTTGCGGGCGGTCGGGCTGACGGCCGCCGCCGTGCGCAGCACGACCCGCTTGATCCACGGCACCTGGCCGTTCTGCTCGATGAAGCGGGAGCCGAGCACCACGTCGACCTCTCCCCCGCGCAGCAGCTCGACCATCTTCTCCACGTCGGCCGTCTGGTGCTGGCCGTCGGCGTCGAAGGTCGCGAAGTAGCGGGCGCCGGGCTGGGCGAGCGCGTACTTGAGGCCGGTCTGCAGGGCGGCGCCCTGGCCGAGGTTGACCGGGTGGCGCACCAGGTGGGCGCCCGTGGTCGCGATGTGCTCGGCCGAGTCGTCGGAGCTGCCGTCGTCGACGACGACTATGTTCGGGAAGGTCTCGCGCGCTCCCTCGACCACACCCGCGATCACCTGACCCTCGTTATAGGCCGGTATGACCAGCCAGACATCGTCGTATTGGGACACGGTAGCTCCAGCGGAATGTGGCACGTGCGAGTGCTCGGTGATCGATGGGACGTCGTAGGCCGACACGGTCACTCCCCGACCGTACGGGCGCCCAGCGGGCTTGCGGCGACCTCGCGCCCGGGGCCCTCGGCGGTGCCCGGGGCCGCTCCGGGGAACCCCAGCCTCAGCACGGTCAGCATACCGAGCACGGTGGCCAGGGAGCCCAGGGCGTAGGCCAGGATGACCCTCAGGGCGACGTCACCCGGGGCGAAGGTGACGGCGACCAGGACTGCGGCGCCGACGGCCCAGCACAGCAACTGCAGGTGGTGCCGCTTGAATACCATCAGCGCCTGTCCGAGCACCATCGCGAACATGTACGCCACGGTGCCCGCGGACAACAGGAAGAAGTCGAGGCAGCCCAGGACGGGACAGGCGTCGAACAGCACCTCGATCAGCCACGGCCCGAAGGCGGTGGCGGGCACTCCGCCGGCCAGTCCGAGCAGCAGGACCACCACGCCGATCCGGCGCAGCATCGCCGAGAACGCCGCCCGGTCCCCCGCCGTGTAGGCCGCGGTGAGCCCGCCCAGCAGCGAGGCCTGGAGCGAACCGAAGACGAACAGCGGTACGCGGGCCAGGACCAGCGCGTTCAGCAGCGCGCCGATCAGGGCGCTGTCCGTGGGCGCCAGCAGCTTGGTGCTCATCACGGCGGCGTTGACGACCACCTGGGAGAGCAGGGTCGAGCAGATCAACAGGCCCAGCCCGCCGGTCAGTTCCCGCCAGGCGATGTCCTCGCCGGGGCCGGCGGCGCGCAGCAGCACCGGCAGGGTCACCAGCATCGCGGCCACGGGCGCGACCGCGAGGACCAGGCTGAAGGCGAGCGCGGAGTGCAGTCCGAGGAGGGCGCACCCGAACGCGAGGACGATCCGCAGGCCGCCGTCGACGGCGAGCTGGACGCCGTACGCGCCGAACCGGCCGAGGCCGGCCAGCACGCCGCGGGTCAGGTAGCAGACGGCCATGCCGGTGAAGGCACCGCCGAGCGCGGCCACGAGACTACGGTCCCCGCGGAACAGAAGGTCCGCGAGCGGGGCCGCGCCGAGCCCGAGGACCAGCAGCGTCGCGCCGAGCATCCCCGCGGTCAGGAGGGTGGCGCGGCGCAGTACGGGGGCGGCCCCCTGGCCGAGGACCGCGCGGGCGGCGACGATCCGGGTGAGCTCCTGCTCGATGGGGAAGAAGACGCCGATGCCGACCGACATGACGATCGTCCACAGCACCGACACGTTCGCCATGGCGTCGCTGGACAGGCTGTGTCCGGCCACGCCCAGGTGGACGTACGAGGCGGCGCCGAGCACGACGGTGCCGCCGGCCACCGCGACGGTGCCCGGCGGCAGCGCCGCGCTCACCTTGTCCAGCAGGGCTTTCATCCCGCTCGGCCCTTCCTGGCCGCTTTCGCGAGTGCCGCGAAGCCGGGGGTGGCGAGCGCCTCGGCCAGCTGCTCCTGCCAGTCGGCGAGCGGGGCGAGGCCGGCCTCGGCCCACTGGTCGTGCGCGAGCACGCTGAAGGCGGGGCGGACGGCGGGGCGGACGAAGGCCTCGGAGGTGGTGGGCCGGATCCGCTCCGGGTCCAGTCCGCTCAGCCGGTAGGTCTCGCGGGCCAGTCCCATCCAGGTGGTCCGGCCGCTCGCGGTGCCGTGGTAGACGCCGCCCATGGCCCAGCCCTTCAGCGCGGCGAGGCCCAGCTCGACGAGGTGGCGGGCCAGCGCGTAGGACCAGGTGGGCTGGCCGTGCTGGTCGTCGACCACGTCGAGGGTGTCGCGCTGGGCGGCCAGCTTGAGCATGGTGGCGACGAAGTTCGGCCCGTGCTCGCCGTACAGCCAGGCGGTCCGGACTATGTAGCCGTCCTGCGGAAGCAGTTCGGCGACGGCCCGCTCGCCGGCCAGCTTGGAGCGCCCGTACGCGTTGACCGGGCCGGTCTCGGCGTCCTCGCGGTACGGCTCGGTGGCGTCGCCGGGGAGCACGTAGTCGGTGGAGACGTGGATCAGGCGCACGTGGGCCGCGGCACACGCCTCGGCGAGGACGCGTACGCCGGTGCCGTTGACGGCGGTTGCCGCTTCCTCGGCGGTCTCGGCGCCGTCGACGTCGGTCCAGGCGGCGCAGTTGACGACCACGTCGACACCCTCGACGGCCGCGCGGACCGCGGCCGGGTCGGTGATGTCCAGGTCGTCGCGGCGCAGGCCCACGGCCTCGATCCGGGCGCGCTTCAGGGCGGTCAGGACGTCCTGACCGAGCATCCCGGCGGCGCCGGTGACGAGCCAGCGCCCCGCCGACGGGTTGGTCCTCACTTCTGCAGGGCCGCCTTCGCCTTCAGCGGCTCCCACCAGGCGCGGTTCTCGCGGTACCAGTCGATGGTGGCCTTGATGCCGTCCTCGAAGGTGACCTGCGGGGCGTACCCGAGCTCGGAGCCGATCTTGCTGATGTCGATGGAGTAGCGCAGGTCGTGGCCCTTGCGGTCCTCGACGTGCTCGACCATGTCCCAGCCCAGGCCGGCGGCCTCCAGCAGCACGCCGGTCAGCTCCTTGTTGGTGAGCTCGGTGCCGCCGCCGATGTTGTAGACCTCGCCGGCGCGGCCCTTGCGCATGGCCAGGTCGATGCCGCGGCAGTGGTCGGAGACGTGCAGCCAGTCGCGGACGTTGCCGCCGTTGCCGTACAGCGGGACCTTCCTGCCGTCCATCAGGTTCGAGACGAACAGCGGGATGACCTTCTCCGGGAACTGGTAGTGCCCGTAGTTGTTGGAGCAGCGCGTGACGACGACGTCCATGCCGTGCGTCCGGGCGTAGGCCAGCGCGAGCAGGTCGGAGGAGGCCTTGGAGGCGGAGTACGGGGAGTTCGGGACCAGCGGCCACTCCTCGGTCCAGGAGCCCTCGTTGATCGAGCCGTACACCTCGTCGGTGGAGATGTGCACGAAGCGGCCGACGCCGTGCTTGCGGGCCGCGTCCAGCAGGACCTGCGTACCGACGACGTTGGTCATCACGAAGGGGCCCGCACCGGCGATCGAGCGGTCCACGTGGGACTCGGCGGCGAAGTGCACGACGACGTCGTGACCGGGCATCACCTGGTCGACGGCCTCGGCGTCGCAGATGTCGCCCTTGACGAAGCTGTAACCGGGGTGGTCCGCGACCGGCGCCAGGTTGGCCTCGACACCGGAGTAGGTCAGCTTGTCGAAGACCGTGATCTGGGCCGATGCATCCGCACCGAGCTGCTGGCGGACAAATTCAGAACCGATGAAGCCGGCGCCGCCGGTCACGAGGATGCGCATAATACGGAGAGTCTAGCGGCTGGCACACCGCCCCCCTGGCCCGGACCTCGGCCCTCCGGATGCTCTCGCATAGGGTTGTGGGCATGCGTGGAATTCTCTTGGCCGGCGGCACCGGATCCCGACTCTGGCCGCTGACCCGGGCAGTCTCGAAGCAGCTGCTCCCCGTCTTCGACAAGCCGATGATCTATTACCCGCTTTCCACCCTGGTCATGGCAGGAATCAGTGAGATTCTCGTCATCACCACGCCGGAGGACCGGGCCCAGTTCGAGCGTCTGCTCGGCGACGGCTCCCAGTTCGGCATCCGGCTGGAATACGCGGTCCAGGAGCGCCCCGAGGGCATCGCCCAGGCCTTCGTGCTCGGCGCCGACTTCATCGGCGACGAGTCCGTGGCCCTGATCCTCGGCGACAACATCTTCCACGGCAGCGGCCTCGGCACCCGCCTCGCCGAGCACACCGACTCCAAGGGCGGCCGGGTCTTCGCCTACCCGGTGGCGGACCCGACGGCCTACGGCGTGGTCGAGTTCGACGAGAACGGCCAGGCCATCTCCATCGAGGAGAAGCCGGCCAAGCCCAAGTCCCGCTACGCGGTGCCGGGTCTGTACTTCTACGACAACCGCGTCGTCGAGATCGCCCGCGGCCTCAAGCCCAGCGCCCGCGGCGAACTGGAGATCACCGCGGTCAACGACGCGTACCTCCAGGCCGGTGAGTTGAATGTCACCATCCTCGACCGCGGCACCGCCTGGCTGGACACCGGGACCTTCGTCTCCATGGTCCAGGCCTCGGAGTTCGTCCGGGTGATCGAGGAACGCCAGGGCTTCAAGATCGGCTGCATCGAGGAAGCCGCCTGGCGCGCCGGTCTCATCGATTCCGCGCAGCTGCGCGCCCTGGCCGAGCCGCTGCTCAAGAGCGGTTACGGCGACTACCTGCTGGGTCTGCTCGACGAGGAGGCGTCCCGATGAAGTTCCGCGAGCTCTCGGTGGCCGGTGCCTACGAGATCACCCCCCAGCTGCACGGCGACCCGCGCGGCCTGTTCACCGAGTGGTACCGCTTCGACAAGCTGTCCGAGGTCGTCGGCCACCCGCTGAACCTGGCGCAGGCGAACCTCTCGGTCTCCTCGCGCGGCGTGGTCCGCGGCATCCACTTCGCCGACGTGCCGCGCGGCCAGGCCAAGTACGTCACCTGCGTCCGCGGCGCCGTCCTCGACGTCATCGTGGACCTGCGGGTCGGCTCGCCGACCTTCGGCCGCTGGGAGGGCGTCCGCCTGGACGACGTGGACCGGCGCGCGGTCTACCTCTCCGAGGGCCTCGGCCACGGGTTCTGCGCCCTGAGCGACGACGCCACGCTGTCGTACCTCTGCTCGGAGACGTACAACCCGACCGCCGAGCACTCGGTCCACCCGCTCGATCCCGAGCTGGGCATCGAATGGCCGGCCGACACCCCGCTGCTGTCCGCCCGCGACGAGGCCGCCCCGTCGCTCGCGGAGGCCGTGGCCACGGGCCTGCTCCCCGACTACGCGGTCTGCCAGGAGTTCACGGAGTCGCTGCGCGTGGACTGAGCTCCACCACCGCCGTACGACGCAGGGCCGCACCCGAGCGGGGTGCGGCCCTTCGTCGTGCCCCGGAGCGCAGGGGAGTCCACGGGCGCAACGGCATACGGAAAAGGGCCCCTCCCCCCTCGCGTGAGCGACGGGGAAGGAGCCCTTCCGTCAAACATGGTGCCCGCTCGCGCGAGCTACCAGGTCAGAACACGAATTACTTCGTGATCTTGGTGACCTGGCCGGCGCCGACCGTACGACCACCCTCACGGATGGCGAACTTCAGGCCCTCCTCCATGGCGACCGGCTGGATCAGCGCGACCGACATCTCGGTGTTGTCGCCCGGCATGACCATCTCGGTGCCCTGCGGGAGGGTCACGACGCCGGTCACGTCCGTGGTACGGAAGTAGAACTGCGGGCGGTAGTTGTTGAAGAACGGGGTGTGACGGCCACCCTCGTCCTTCGACAGGATGTAGGCCTGGGCCTCGAACTCGGTGTGCGGCGTGACCGAACCGGGCTTGATGATGACCTGGCCGCGCTCGACGTCCTCGCGCTTGATGCCACGGAGGAGCAGACCGACGTTCTCACCGGCCTGGCCCTCGTCGAGCAGCTTGCGGAACATCTCGATACCGGTGACCGTGGTGGTGGTCTTCTCTTCCTTGATACCGATGATGTCGACGGTCTCGTTGACCTTCAGGACACCACGCTCGATACGGCCGGTGACGACCGTACCGCGACCGGTGATCGTGAAGACGTCCTCGACGGGCATGAGGAACGGCTTCTCGGTGTCACGCGGCGGGGTGGGGATGGACTCGTCCACGGCCTTCATGAGGCCGAGGAGCTTCTCGCCCCACTCCTTGTCGCCCTCAAGGGCCTTCAGCGCGGAGACGCGGACGACCGGCAGGTCGTCGCCCGGGAACTCGTACTCGGAGAGCAGCTCACGGACCTCGAGCTCGACGAGCTCCAGGATCTCCTCGTCGTCCACCATGTCGGCCTTGTTCAGGGCGACGACGATGTACGGAACGCCGACCTGGCGGGCCAGGAGCACGTGCTCCTTGGTCTGCGGCATCGGGCCGTCGGTGGCGGCGACCACGAGGATGGCGCCGTCCATCTGCGCGGCACCGGTGATCATGTTCTTGATGTAGTCCGCGTGACCCGGGCAGTCGACGTGGGCGTAGTGACGCGCCTCGGTCTGGTACTCGACGTGCGCGATGGAGATGGTGATACCGCGCTGGCGCTCCTCAGGAGCCTTGTCGATCTGGTCGAAGGCCGAGGCCTCGTTCAGGTCCGGGTACGCGTCGTGCAGCACCTTGGTAATGGCGGCCGTGAGGGTCGTCTTACCGTGGTCAATGTGACCGATGGTGCCGATGTTGACGTGCGGCTTAGTCCGCTCGAACTTCGCCTTCGCCACGGGGGTCCTCCTGGAGAGTGGTTCTGTACGCCTTACTCATCGGCGCCAGGTGATCTTTGCTGGATTGCCGTCCCCTCCGGGGCAACAAGAGGTTTGCTCCTGATGCCCCGGAGGTTCCGGTGATTAGCCTAAAGCGTGAACTCGGGAGAGTTACTCGCCCTTGGCCTTCGCGATGATCTCCTCGGCGACGTTCCTGGGAACCTCGGCGTAGGAGTCGAACTGCATCGAGTAGCTGGCGCGACCCGAGGTCTTGCTGCGGAGGTCTCCGACGTAGCCGAACATCTCCGAAAGCGGCACGAGGCCCTTCACGACGCGGGCGCCGCTGCGCTCCTCCATGGCCTGGATCTGGCCACGGCGAGAGTTGATGTCGCCGATGACGTCGCCCATGTAGTCCTCGGGCGTGGTGACCTCAACGGCCATCATCGGCTCAAGGAGCACGGGAGAAGCCTTGCGCGCGGCCTCCTTGAAGGCCTGCGAACCGGCGATCTTGAACGCGAGCTCGGAGGAGTCGACCTCGTGGTAGCCACCGTCGAGAAGGATGACGCGGACGCCGGTCATCTCGTAGCCGGCGAGGATGCCGAACTGCATGGCCTCCTGCGCACCCGCGTCCACCGAAGGGATGTACTCCTTCGGGATGCGGCCACCGGTGACCTTGTTCACGAACTCGTAGGCAGGGCCCTCGGAGTCCGTGATCGGCTCGATCGCGATCTGCACCTTGGCGAACTGACCGGTACCACCGGTCTGCTTCTTGTGGGTGTAGTCGTGACGCTCGACGGCCTTGCGGATCGTCTCGCGGTACGCGACCTGCGGCTTGCCGACGTTGGCCTCGACCTTGAACTCACGGCGCATGCGGTCGACCAGCACCTCAAGGTGCAGCTCGCCCATACCGCCGATGATGGTCTGGCCGGTCTCCTCGTCCGAGTGGACCTGGAAGGAGGGGTCCTCCTCCGCGAGACGCTGGATGGCGACACCCAGCTTCTCCTGGTCACCCTTGGACTTGGGCTCGATGGCGACCTGGATGACCGGGGCCGGGAAGTCCATGGACTCCAGGATGACCTGGTCCTTCTCGTCGCACAGCGTCTCACCGGTGGTGGTCTGCTTCAGGCCCATGACGGCGACGATGTCGCCGGCGCCCACCGAGTCGATCTCCTCACGCTTGTTCGCGTGCATGCGGTAGATCTTGCCGATGCGCTCCTTCTTGCCCTTGACGGAGTTCGTCACGGCGGTGCCGGACTCCAGGCGGCCCGAGTAAACCCGGACGAAGGTGAGCTTGCCGAGGTGCGGGTCGCTCATGATCTTGAACGCGAGGGCCGCGAGCGGCTCGTCGTCGGACGGCTTGCGCTTGACGACGACCTCGGCGTCCTTGACGTCGTGGCCCTCGATGGCCTCGACGTCCAGGGGCGACGGCAGGTAGCGGACCACGGCGTCGAGCAGGGGCTGAACACCCTTGTTCTTGAACGCGGTGCCACAGAACACCGCGGTGACCGTGGTGCCCTTCGACTTGCCGGACGCGATGATGATGCGACGGACGGCGGCGTGCAGCTGCTCCACGGACGGCTCCTCGCCGTTCAGGAAGAGCTCCATGATCTCGTCGTCGTTCTCGGCGACGGTCTCGACCAGCTTGCCGCGCCACTCTTCGGCAGCCTCGGTGTGCGTGGCCGGGATGTCGACGATGTCGTACATCTCGCCCTTGGTCGCCTCGGCGGACCAGACGAACGCCTTCATGGTGACGAGGTCGACGACACCCTGGAAGTCGGCCTCGGCGCCGATCGGCAGCTGCATGACGATCGGAACCGCGCCCAGGCGCTCCTCGATCATGTCGACGCAGCGGTGGAACTCGGCGCCGGTGCGGTCCAGCTTGTTGACGAAGCAGATCCGCGGCACGCCGTAACGGTCGGCCTGACGCCACACCGTCTCCGACTGCGGCTCCACACCGGCGACGCCGTCGAACACGGTGACGGCACCGTCGAGGACGCGGAGCGAACGCTCCACCTCGACCGTGAAGTCCACGTGACCCGGGGTGTCGATGATGTTGATGGTGTGGTCGACGTCCTCGAGCGGCCAGTGGCAGGTCGTCGCGGCGGACGTGATGGTGATGCCGCGCTCCTGCTCCTGCTCCATCCAGTCCATCGTGGCAGCGCCGTCGTGGACTTCACCGATCTTGTACGAGACACCGGTGTAGAACAGGATGCGCTCGGTGGTGGTCGTCTTGCCCGCGTCGATGTGGGCCATGATTCCGATGTTGCGAACCTTGGCCAGGTCAAGCGAAGTGGTAGCCATAAGGCTTCAGTCTTCTCTCGGTCTCGATGTGGGTGCGACTACCAGCGGTAGTGCGCGAAGGCCTTGTTGGACTCGGCCATCTTGTGCGTGTCCTCACGCTTCTTGACGGCCGCGCCGAGGCCGTTCGAGGCGTCGAGGAGCTCGTTCATGAGGCGCTCGGTCATGGTCTTCTCGCGACGGGCGCGGGAGTAACCGACCAGCCAGCGCAGCGCGAGGGTGGACTGACGGCCGGGCTTGACCTCGACCGGGACCTGGTAGGTCGCGCCACCGACGCGGCGGGACTTGACCTCAAGCGACGGCTTGACGTTCTCCAGCGCGCGCTTCAGCGTGATGACCGGGTCGTTGCCGGTCTTCTCGCGGAGGCCTTCCATGGCGCCGTAGACGATGCGCTCGGCGGTGGAGCGCTTGCCGTTCAGCAGGATCTTGTTGATGAGCGAGGTCACCAGAGGAGATGCGTAGACCGGGTCGATGATGACCGGGCGCTTCGGGGCGGGGCCCTTACGAGGCATTCTTACTTCTCCTTCTTGGCGCCGTAGCGGCTGCGGGCCTGCTTGCGGTTCTTGACAGCCTGGGTGTCAAGCGCACCGCGGATGATCTTGTAACGAACACCCGGCAGGTCCTTCACACGGCCACCACGCACGAGCACGATCGAGTGCTCCTGCAGGTTGTGTCCCTCACCCGGAATGTAAGCGGTGACCTCGATGCCGGAGGTCAGACGCACACGCGCGACCTTGCGGAGCGCCGAGTTCGGCTTCTTCGGGGTGGTCGTGAACACACGCGTGCAGACGCCACGGCGCTGGGGCGAAGCCTCAAGCGCGGGCGTCTTCGTCTTCTCGACCTTGTCCTGCCGGCCCTTACGGACCAGCTGCTGGATCGTAGGCACTACTTCTCCGGTTTCTGTGTGCCGTGTAGTGAAGCTAACCTGGAACTTTGCCGACCCACGCGGTCGGGTGTGTCGGATCCGGCGGACCTCCGCGCAAGCACGGAAACGCATGGATCGCGGTGGCTGATTCGGCTCGCCCTGCGGTTGATGGACACGCACGGGAGCCCAGGCACACCCCAGGCACAAGGTCTGAGCGTACCTATCGCACGGACTCCGGTCAAAACAAAAGCCCGGCCCCCTCCGGGGCCGCATTCCTGCCGGTCATGTGCCGCCTGGCCGAGGGCCCGCCCGGGCCCCTCCGACTCGCGCATCCGGGAGGGGCGTGGTAGAGGGCATGCTGCTCCGCCTACCCCGGCACCCGCACTCCGGCAGCCCCGGCACCCGCACGCCCGGCCACTAAACTGCGTCAGCGATTCAGCCGCGAACCGTACGAACCGCACGATCACCAGGGAGCAGGACATTGGGGACGGTCACCTCGGAGCCGACGGCGGCGGACAGCCCCGCCCACCCGTCGCCCCGCCGCCGCCTCCAGCGGCTCCCGCGCCGGACCCGGCGCACGTACGGCCCGCTGCTGGCCTTCCTGATCACCTCGGCCGCCTTCTGCACGGCCTGGGTGGCGCGGGGCACCTTCCCCTTCGGCAACACCGGCCGCGCGATCAACGACCAGGCCAACCAGTACGTGCCCTTCCACCGGGCGCTGTGGGACCTGGTCCACGGGCAGGCCGCCGGCGACCTGTTCTTCACCTGGCGCGGCGGCTTCGGACAGCAGTTCCTGTCCGACTACCACACGTACCTCGGCAACCCGTTCTCCTGGCTGGCCGTGCTCGTCCCGCGCGCCCACGTCGACCTCGCCGTCTTCGTCATCACCCCGGTCACGATGGGCACCGCCGCCGCGCTGATGACCGTCTACCTCGGCAAGCTGCACCCCGGCCCGGGATGGCAGCGCGGGGTGCTCGGCGCCTGCTACGGGCTGTGCGGCTGGGCCCTGAGCGACGCCTCTTACATCCCGATGTGGCTGTGGGGCCTGGTGGCGCTCCCGCTGCTCGGCATCGCCGGGGAGTGGAGCCTGGAGGAGCGCCGCTGGCCGGGGGCCGCTGCGTTCGTGGCGCTCGCCTGGTTCGGCAACTTCTACACCGCGATGATGGCCACGATGGCGGCCTGCGTCCTGCTCGGCATCCGGCTGGCCACCCGTGACATGACCGGGGCGCAGCGGCTGCGGGCGGTGTGGCGGGCCTCGACGGCCGCCGCGACGGGGATCCTGCTGACCCTTCCGCTGCTGCTGCCGTCGTTCCTGTCCAGCGGTGCCGCCCAGCCGACGAAGGCCGGCGCCTTCGACCCGGTGCGGATCGAGGTCTTCCTCGCCGGGATGCTCCCGGCCACGCACCTGTGGGGCGGCCGGCCGCGGCTGTACGTGGCCTCGCTCGGGCTGATCCTCGCCGGGTCCTTCCTCTTCAACACCGCCGTCGCGCGCCGCACCCGCCTGGTGTGGGCGGCGGCGACGGTGCTGGTGGCGGCGTCGTTCCAGTTCCCGCCCACCCAGTACCTGTGGCACGGCCTGGCCGTCCCGAACGGCAATCCCTACCGCGAGGCCTTTGTCTTCAGCGGGCTGGTGGTGATGGCCGCCTGGCTGGCCCTGGCGCACCGGCCGCGCCCGCTGCACCTGGCGGTCTCGGCGGGGCTGCTGGTGGCGGCCACGTTCCTGCTCCGGCACACCGACGACTTCGGCGGCTGGACCTGGCCGGCGGTGCTCGTCGGCGGGGGCGTCTCCCTCCTCGCCCTGGTGCTCCTCGCGCTCGGCGGGAAGCGCCGCCACCTGATCCCCGTGGCGGCCGTCCTCATGGTCGGCGCGGTCTTCGCGGAGTCCACGGTCGCCGCCGCGAACGCGGACGCCCGCCGGGCCCGCGAGCGCTGGGCGAAGCCGGCCGCCACCTCGAACCGCTCCATCAACGAGCAGGTGGCCGCCGTCCGGGGGGTGGACGGCTGGCCCGCGTACCGGACCGACTCGGGCGCACCGCAAACCTCGTACAACGACGCCCTGGCGCTGGGGGCGGAGGGCCCGCAGTACTACAGCAGCTACCTCCCGGAGGCCACCTACCAGGCCCTGGAGCCCCTGGGATACGGCTTCAAGAACGACGGCCGGACCTTCTTCGGCGCCGACAACCCGGTGCTCGACGCGATCTTCTCCATCGGCGCCCGGGTCCGCCCCGGCCCGGCGCAGGACACCTGGACCGCCACCCGCTTCGCGGCCCCGCCGCTGGTGACGGTCCGCAGCACCGGCTACACCTCGCCGAACCCGGCCGACAGCGTCTACGCCCGCCAGGAGAACGTCCTGGGCGCCACCGTCTACCAGGTGCCGCAGGTCACCCGCAGCGGCAGCTCCACCGAGCAGACCTACACCGCTCGCTGCACCCCGGGCTCCGAGGCGTACTGGTTCTCCCCGGAGCTGTACGGCACCCTCGCCTCCGGCGGCTCCTCCCGCGCCCTGGAGGACCGGATGACGGGGGTGGCCAGGCTGGGTACGGTCCCCGCGGACGGCACGCTCTCGGTCACGGTCGCGACCCGGACCAAGGACGCCACCGCCGGCGACCACCCCGTCGGCTGCCTGGACCGCGCCGCGCTGGACACCGCGATCACCGCCCTGAAGACCACCGGCGCCACGAAGGTCACCGCGGGCGGCCACTCGATCGAGGCCACCCTCCCCGAGGGCGCCACGGGCACGGCGGTCTTCGCGATGACCGCCGTCCCGGGCTGGCAGTGCACGGCCGGCTCCCGCACCACCGCCCCGGCCTCCTTCCACGGCCTGGTCTCCCTCCCCCTCCCCCCGGGCTCGGACAAGGTCTCCTGCACCTTCACCCCGAAGGGCCTCACCCCGGGCCTTGCCGCCGCCACCCTGGCCCTCCTGGCCCTCACCTCGGCCACCATCACCGGCGCCCGCCGCCGCCGGGCCTGACGGTCCGCGCACAGCGGCCCGGGGCGGCCGGCTGACGGGCCAGCACCCGCCCGGCTGACGGCCGCCCACGGCTTCGGGAAGGGCCCGCGGCCCGGTCACACGAAGAAGCCCCCCGCCGCTCCTCTCGGAGCGACGGGGGGCTTCTTCTTACGAGCTGTTAGCCGTTGTACGGGCCGTAGTCGTAGTCCTCCAGCGGGACAGCCTGGCCGGAGCCGGTGCCGAAGGGCGAGTAGTCGATGTCGTCGTAGCCGACGGCCGAGTACATCGCGGCCTTCGCCTCCTCGGTGGGCTCGACCCGGATGTTGCGGTAGCGGGCGAGGCCCGTACCGGCCGGGATGAGCTTACCGATGATGACGTTCTCCTTGAGGCCGATGAGGCTGTCGGACTTGGCGTTGATCGCCGCATCCGTCAGGACTCGGGTCGTCTCCTGGAAGGAGGCGGCCGACAGCCAGGATTCCGTCGCCAGCGAGGCCTTGGTGATACCCATCAGCTGCGGACGGCCGGAGGCGGGGTGACCGCCCTCGGTGACCACACGACGGTTCTCGGTCTCGAACTTCGAGCGCTCGACGAGCTCGCCCGGCAGGAGCTCCGCGTCGCCGGACTCGATGATCGTCACGCGGCGCAGCATCTGCCGGATGATGATCTCGATGTGCTTGTCGTGGATCGACACGCCCTGCGAGTTGTAGACCTTCTGGACCTCGCCGACCAGGTGGACCTGGACGGCGCGCTGGCCGAGGATGCGCAGCACGTCGTGCGGGTTGGTGGCACCCGCGGTGAGCTTCTGGCCCACCTCGACGTGGTCGCCCTCGTGCACGATGACCTTGGCGCGCTTCGAGATCGGGAACGCCGTCTCGTCGCTGCCGTCGTCCGGCGTGATGACGATCTTCTTCGTCTTCTCGGTCTCCTCGATCCGCACGCGGCCGGCGGCCTCGGAGATCGGGGCGACACCCTTCGGGGTACGGGCCTCGAAGAGCTCGACGACACGCGGCAGACCCTGCGTGATGTCGTCACCGGCCACACCACCGGTGTGGAAGGTACGCATCGTCAGCTGGGTACCGGGCTCACCGATGGACTGGGCGGCGATGATGCCGACCGCCTCACCGATGTCGACCAGCTTGCCGGTGGCGAGGGAGCGTCCGTAGCAGAAGGCACAGGTGCCGACCGCGGACTCACAGGTCAGGACCGAGCGGGTCTTGACCTCCTCGACGCCGTTGGCGACCAGGGCGTCGATCAGGACGTCACCGAGGTCGACGTTGGCCGGCGCGATGACCTTGCCGTCGATGACGACGTCCTCGGCCAGCATGCGGGCGTAGACCGAGGTCTCGACGTCGTCGGCCTTGCGCAGGACGCCGTCCTCGCCGCGGACGGCGATCTTCAGCTTCAGGCCGCGCTCGGTGCCGCAGTCCTCCTCGCGGATGATCACGTCCTGCGAGACGTCCACCAGACGACGGGTCAGGTAACCCGAGTCGGCGGTACGCAGGGCGGTGTCCGCCAGACCCTTACGGGCACCGTGCGTGGAGATGAAGTACTCCAGAACGGTGAGGCCCTCGCGGAAGGACGCCTTGATCGGACGCGGGATGGTCTCGTTCTTCGCGTTCGACACCAGACCACGCATACCGGCGATCTGCCTCATCTGCATCATGTTTCCTCGGGCACCCGAGTCAACCATCATGAAGATGGGGTTGGTCTTGGGGAAGTTCGCGTTCATCGCCTCGGCAACCTCGTTGGTCGCCTTGGTCCAGATCGCGATGAGCTCCTGCGTGCGCTCGTCCTTGGTGATCAGACCGCGCTCGTACTGCTTCTGGACCTTCTCGTCCATCGCCTCGTAGCCCGCGACGATGGCCTTCTTGGCCTCGGGCACGACGACGTCGGAGATGGCCACGGTGACGCCCGAACGGGTCGCCCAGTGGAAGCCGGCCGCCTTCAGGTTGTCGAGCGTCGCCGCCACGATGACCTTGGGGTAGCGCTCGGCCAGGTCGTTGACGATCTCGGAGAGCTGCTTCTTGCCCACCGAGTAGTCGACGAACGGGTAGTCCTCGGGCAGCAGCTCGTTGAAGAGCGCACGGCCCAGCGAGGTCTTCAGACGGAAGCTGTCGCCCGGCTGGAACTCCTGCTCGCCCTCCTCGGCCACCGGCGGCACCCAGCCGCGCGGCGGGATGGTGCCCACCGGGAAGCGGATGTCGACCTGCGACTGCAGCGCGAGCTCGCCGGCGTCGAACGCCATGATCGCCTCGGCCGTGGAGCCGAACGCGCGGCCCTCGCCCTTGGTGTCACGGAGGTCACCGTCGGTGGTCAGGAAGAACAGACCGAGGACCATGTCCTGGGTCGGCATCGTGACCGGACGGCCGTCGGCCGGCTTGAGGATGTTGTTCGAGGACAGCATCAGGATGCGGGCCTCGGCCTGCGCCTCCGCGGAGAGCGGCAGGTGCACGGCCATCTGGTCACCGTCGAAGTCCGCGTTGAACGCGGTGCAGACGAGCGGGTGGATCTGGATGGCCTTGCCTTCGACCAGCTGGGGCTCGAAGGCCTGGATGCCGAGACGGTGCAGCGTGGGCGCACGGTTCAGCAGCACCGGGTGCTCGGCGATGACCTCTTCGAGCACGTCGTACACGACCGTGCGGCCGCGCTCGACCATGCGCTTCGCCGACTTGATGTTCTGCGCGTGGTTCAGGTCGACCAGGCGCTTCATCACGAACGGCTTGAAGAGCTCCAGCGCCATGGCCTTGGGCAGACCGCACTGGTGCAGCTTCAGCTGCGGGCCGACGACGATGACGGAACGCGCCGAGTAGTCGACTCGCTTGCCGAGCAGGTTCTGACGGAAGCGACCCTGCTTGCCCTTGAGCATGTCGGACAGCGACTTCAGCGGACGGTTGCCGGGGCCCGTGACCGGGCGACCACGACGGCCGTTGTCGAAGAGGGCGTCGACCGCCTCCTGGAGCATGCGCTTCTCGTTGTTCACGATGATCTCGGGCGCACCGAGGTCGAGAAGCCGCTTCAGGCGGTTGTTGCGGTTGATCACGCGGCGGTACAGGTCGTTCAGGTCGGAGGTCGCGAAGCGGCCACCGTCCAGCTGCACCATCGGACGCAGGTCCGGCGGGATGACCGGCACGCAGTCGAGCACCATGCCCTTGGGGCTGTTGCTGGTCTGCAGGAACGCGGAGACGACCTTGAGGCGCTTGAGCGCACGGGTCTTCTTCTGGCCCTTGCCGGTACGGATGATCTCGCGGAGGCGCTCGGCCTCCTCCTCCAGGTCGAAGGACTCCAGGCGCTTCTGCAGCGCCGCGGCACCCATCGAGCCGTCGAAGTACGTGCCGAAGCGGTCACGCAGCTCGCGGTAGAGCAGCTCGTCGCCCTCAAGGTCCTGGACCTTGAGGTTCTTGAAGCGGTTCCACACCTCGTCGAGGCGGTCGATCTCGCGCTGGGCGCGGTCGCGGAGCTGCTTCATCTCGCGCTCGGCGCCTTCGCGCACCTTGCGGCGCACGTCGGCCTTCGCGCCCTCGGCCTCAAGCTCGGCCAGGTCGCTCTCAAGCTTCTTGGCACGGCCTTCGAGGTCCGCGTCACGGCGGTTCTCGATCTGCTGGCGCTCGACGGAGACGTGGGCCTCCAGCGACGGCAGGTCGCGCTGGCGGCGCTCGTCGTCGACGAACGTGATCATGTACGCGGCGAAGTAGATGACCTTTTCGAGGTCCTTCGGCGCGAGGTCCAGCAGGTAGCCCAGGCGCGACGGGACGCCCTTGAAGTACCAGATGTGGGTGACGGGAGCGGCAAGCTCGATGTGGCCCATCCGCTCACGACGCACCTTGGCGCGCGTGACCTCGACGCCACAGCGCTCACAGATGATGCCCTTGAAGCGGACACGCTTGTACTTGCCGCAGTAGCACTCCCAGTCCCGGGTCGGACCGAAGATCTTCTCGCAGAAGAGTCCGTCCTTCTCGGGCTTGAGGGTGCGGTAGTTGATGGTCTCCGGCTTCTTGACCTCGCCGTGCGACCAGGTTCGGATGTCGTCCGCGGTGGCAAGGCCGATCCGCAGCTCGTCGAAGAAGTTGACGTCGAGCACTGTGCGTCAATCCCTCTTTCGGGGTCGAGTCTCAATCATGGTCTGAACGGTCCCGGGGATGGCGGGGGGCTCTTGAGCGAGCACCCCGCCAGGCCCGTCAGACCTCTTCGACGCTGCTCGGCTCACGCCGGGACAGGTCGATACCGAGCTCCTCCGCCGCGCGGAAGACGTCCTCGTCGGTGTCGCGCATCTCGATGGACATGCCGTCCGAGGACAGCACCTCCACGTTGAGGCAGAGCGACTGCATTTCCTTGATGAGCACCTTGAAGGACTCGGGAATGCCCGGCTCGGGGATGTTCTCGCCCTTGACGATGGCCTCGTAGACCTTCACGCGGCCGGTGACGTCGTCGGACTTGATGGTCAGCAGCTCCTGGAGGGCGTAGGCGGCGCCGTACGCCTCAAGCGCCCACACCTCCATCTCACCGAAGCGCTGGCCACCGAACTGCGCCTTACCACCCAGCGGCTGCTGCGTGATCATCGAGTACGGACCGGTCGACCGCGCGTGGAGCTTGTCGTCGACCAGGTGGTGGAGCTTGAGGATGTACATGTACCCGACCGAGATCGGGTCCGGGAACGGCTCGCCGGAGCGGCCGTCGAACAGGCGCGCCTTGCCGGACGGGAGGACCAGGCGGTCACCGTCGCGGTTCGGGATGGTGTGCTCGAACAGGCCGGCGAGCTCGTCCTCGCGGGCACCGTCGAACACCGGGGTCGCGACGTTCGTGCCGGGCGCGACCTTGTCGGCGCCGATCGCCTTGAGGCGCTCGGCCCAGTCCTCCGCGAGGCCGGAGACGTCCCAGCCGCGGCTGGCGAGCCAGCCGAGGTGGATCTCCAGGACCTGTCCCGGGTTCATTCGGGACGGGACACCCAGCGGGTTCAGGATGATGTCGACCGGGGTGCCGTCCTCCAGGAAGGGCATGTCCTCGATCGGAAGGATCTTGGAGATGACGCCCTTGTTGCCGTGGCGGCCGGCGAGCTTGTCACCGTCGGTGATCTTGCGCTTCTGGGCGACGTAGACGCGGACCAGCTGGTTCACGCCCGGGGGAAGCTCGTCGCCCTCCTCGCGGTCGAAGACGCGGACACCGATGACCTTGCCGATCTCACCGTGGGGGACCTTGAGCGAGGTGTCGCGCACCTCGCGGGCCTTCTCACCGAAGATCGCGCGGAGCAGGCGCTCCTCCGGGGTCAGCTCGGTCTCACCCTTGGGCGTGACCTTGCCGACCAGGATGTCACCGGCGACGACGTCCGCACCGATGCGGATGATGCCGCGCTCGTCGAGGTCGGCGAGGACCTCCTCGGAGACGTTCGGGATGTCCCGGGTGATCTCCTCGGGGCCCAGCTTGGTGTCACGGGCGTCGACCTCGTGCTCCTCGATGTGGATCGAGGAGAGGACGTCGTCCTGCACGAGGCGCTGCGACAGGATGATCGCGTCCTCGTAGTTGTGGCCTTCCCACGGCATGAACGCGACGAGCAGGTTCTTGCCGAGGGCCATCTCGCCCTCTTCGGTCGCCGGGCCGTCGGCCAGGACCTGGCCCTCGACGATCCGGTCGCCCTCGTTGACGATGACCTTCTGGTTGACCGAGGTGCCCTGGTTCGAGCGGGAGAACTTGGCGACGCGGTACGTGGTGTACGTGCCGTCGTCGTTGCCGACGGTGATGTAGTCGGCCGAGACCTCCTGGACGACACCGTCCTTCTCCGCCTTGATCGAGTCACCGGCGTCGACCGCACAGCGGTACTCCATGCCGGTGCCGACGAGCGGGGCCTCCGCCTTGATGAGCGGAACGGCCTGGCGCATCATGTTCGCGCCCATGAGGGCACGGTTGGCGTCGTCGTGCTCAAGGAAGGGGATCATCGCGGTCGCGACGGACACCATCTGGCGCGGGGAGACGTCCATGTAGTCGACGTCGCCGCCGGCGATGTAGTCGATCTCGCCACCACGACGGCGGACGAGGACGCGGTTCTCGGTGAAGCGCATCTCGTCGTTCAGGGCGGCGTTCGCCTGGGCGATGACGAAGCGGTCTTCCTCGTCGGCGGTCAGGTAGTCGACCTCGTCGGTGACGACACCGTCGACGACCTTGCGGTACGGGGTCTCGACGAAACCGAACGCGTTGACGCGGCCGTAGGAGGCGAGCGAGCCGATCAGACCGATGTTCGGGCCTTCAGGGGTCTCGATCGGGCACATGCGGCCGTAGTGCGACGGGTGGACGTCACGGACCTCGAAGCCGGCCCGCTCACGGGACAGACCGCCGGGGCCCAGCGCCGACAGGCGGCGCTTGTGGGTCAGGCCCGACAGCGGGTTGTTCTGGTCCATGAACTGCGACAGCTGGCTGGTGCCGAAGAACTCCTTGATGGAGGCGACGACCGGCCGGATGTTGATCAGGGTCTGCGGCGTGATCGCCTCGACGTCCTGGGTGGTCATGCGCTCGCGCACGACGCGCTCCATACGGGCCAGACCCGTACGGACCTGGTTCTGGATGAGCTCGCCGACGTTGCGCAGACGACGGTTGCCGAAGTGGTCGATGTCGTCGGTCTCGACGACGATCGAACGGCCCGACTCACCGGTGGTCTCGGTCTCGCCCGCGTGGAGCTTCACGAGGTACTTGATCGTCGCGATGATGTCGTCGGTGGTCAGCACACCGGCGTCGAGCGGCTCGTCGGCGCCGAGCTTCTTGTTCACCTTGTAGCGGCCGACCTTGGCGAGGTCGTAGCGCTTCGGGTTGAAGTAGAGGTTCTCCAGCAGCGTCTGAGCGGCCTCGCGGGTCGGCGGCTCGCCCGGGCGCAGCTTGCGGTAGATGTCGAGCAGCGCGTCGTCCTGGCCCTGGGTGTGGTCCTTCTCCAGGGTGGCGCGCATGGACTCGTACTCGCCGAACTCCTCAAGGATCTGCTCGGTGGTCCAGCCGAGGGCCTTCAGGAGGACGGTGACGGACTGCTTGCGCTTGCGGTCGATGCGGACACCGACCATGTCGCGCTTGTCGACCTCCATCTCCAGCCAGGCACCCCGGGACGGGATGATCTTGGCGGAGAAGATGTCCTTGTCGGACGTCTTGTCGATGGAGGAGTCGAAGTAGACACCGGGGGAACGGACGAGCTGCGACACCACGACACGCTCGGTGCCGTTGATGACGAAGGTGCCCTTGTTGGTCATGAGCGGGAAGTCGCCCATGAAGACCGTCTGAGACTTGATCTCTCCGGTCTCGTTGTTCGTGAACTCGGCGGTAACGAAGAGCGGCGCCGCGTACGTGAAGTCGCGCTCCTTGCACTCGTCGACAGAGTTCTTCGCCGGCTCGAACCGGTGGTCGCGGAAGGTCAGCGACATCGACCCGGAGAAGTCCTCGATCGGAGAGATCTCCTCGAAGATCTCCTCCAGACCGGACTTGGTGGGGACGTCCTGTCCACTCTCAAGCGCCGACTCGACGCGAGACTTCCAGGCGGCATTGCCGAGCAGCCAGTCAAAGCTCTCGGTCTGCAGCGCCAGGAGGTTCGGAACCTCGAGGGGCTCCTTGATCTTTGCAAAGGAGATGCGCAGCGGGGCGGTGCTGGCACCGTTGTTCGTATTGGTCGAGGCGTTGCGCGAGGCGGCCAAGAGGGGGTCCTTCCGAGGGCTCGGACTCACTACGCGCGTACCGGTCCCAGCCGACACAGAAGACGGACTGCGCCTGATTCGACCAAAAGGCCAGGTCAGGACGTATCAATCAAGTGTGCTCAAGCGTGGGCATGCCCCTGGCGACGGGCAGGGGACAGCTAACAGGCAGCGCAAAGGGTCAGTGTAGCCACTTGGCTCACTGATGTCCAGACCAGGTTTCCGGCAACCGGCAACAGGCCTTCCCCACGTCTCTTCAAACCAGCACTGCTCAACCCAACACTGCGTCCGACGCTGCGGCACTCGCACACAGAGCGCGTATCAGTACTGCCCTCTTCGTAGTCGATCCATGCCTCGGATCCCCGATCCGTGTGGTTCACGGATCCCGGACCGGGTGGACCGGTCTCACAACGGGTCTGAGAATTGCGCGCCTCGTGCCGTTCGTCAAGGCCCCCTGCTCCGTGCGGATCATCTGCGGACCCTGGCGCGGGGCAACGAAGATCACCCTACTCCCCAACGAGAGCAGGGCAAGTCAGGCACTGCGGGTACGCCAAAGGGCGACCACCCTTACGGGTGATCGCCCTTCGCAGGGGCCCACAGGGGGCCCCAGAGGTGTTACTTGACCTCGACAGCCGCGCCGGCAGCCTTGAGGGACTCGGCGGCCTTGTCAGCGGCCTCCTTGTTGACCTTCTCAAGAACCGGCTTCGGGGTGCCGTCGACGAGGTCCTTGGCCTCCTTCAGACCCAGGGAGGTCAGCTCACGCACGACCTTGATGACCTGGATCTTCTTGTCACCGGCGCCGGTGAGGATGACGTCGAACTCGTCCTTCTCCTCGACGGCCTCGGCAGCGCCACCGGCACCACCGGCGGGGGCGGCAACGGCGACGGCCGCAGCGGCGGTGACGTCGAACTTCTCCTCGAAGGCCTTCACGAACTCGGAGAGCTCGATGAGGGTCATCTCCTCGAACTGGGCGAGGAGGTCGTCCTGAGAGAGCTTCGCCATGATGGGCGATCCTTCCACTAATTCGGCAGGTGCCGGATGTATGTAGAGGCGGGCGTAAACGGCCCGCTACGACCCACGCACTAGGCGGCGTGGATCAGTGCGCGAGCCGAATTACTCGGCACCGCCCTGCTCGGCGAGCTTGACGCGAAGCGCTTCCGCGGTGCGGACGAACTTCGACGGCAGCGCCTGGAAGAGCGAGGCAGCCTGGGACTGCTTGCCCTTGAACGCGCCGGCCAGCTTGCTGAGCAGAACCTCGCGGGACTCAAGGTCCGCAAGCTTCTTGATCTCATCGGCCGACAGCGCCTTGCCGTCAAGGACACCGGCCTTGATGATGAGGTTCGGGTTTTCCTTGGCGAAGTCACGCAGGGCCTTCGCCGACTCCACCGGGTCACCGGTGATGAAGGCGACCGCGGTCGGACCAGCGAAGTGCTCGTCCAGCGCGGTGATCCCGGCCTGGTTGGCCGCAATCTTGGTCAGCGTGTTCTTCACCACGGCGTACTGGGCGTTCTCACCGAGGGAGCGACGCAGCGTCTTGAGCTGCTTGACGGTGAGACCCCGGTACTCGGTCAGCACGGCGGCGTTGGAGCTCTGGAACGCGTCCGTGAGCTCGGCCACCGATGCAGCCTTGTTGGGCGTCGGCATATGCGTCGGCCTCCTTCCGGGTGATGAGGACCGCTCAGAAGGGGCTGACATACAAAACGCCCCGGCGCAGGCGCCAGGGCGTAGCTCGACCGGACGGAAATCCGGGAACTCTTCCACAGTCACCTGCGCGGGTCGTCCGCATGGAGCGGATCCTTCGGCCACCGCACCCTCGCGAGCACGGCAACGACCAGCGGTCTTTGGCTTCCGGGGAAGACTACGTGACCCCGTACCGGTCAGGCAAATCGGTCAGGGCCCGGCTTCAGTGGCCGAGGCCCTTCAGCTTCCTTTCGGTCTCGGCGAGCGACTTCTCCGTCTCGGCCAGCGACTCTCCGACGCCCTTCATCACCTCGTCGAAGTCGGCCGTCTCCTCCTGCGGCGGCGCCTGCACCGCGGGGGCCGCACCGTACTGGGAGAACTCCGACGTGACGTGGTCGACGCCCTGGTCGTCCGTCCGCTGCGCCTCGACCTTGACGGGGTGGCCCTCCTTGTCGACCCACACGTCGAGACCGTACGAGGTGACCTTCGACCGCTGCAGGGCCTCCCGCAGCGTCGCCCGCTCGGCGTCCGGGACGAGGTGGCTCTTCTCGTCGCTCACCAGCAGCTGGTCGAGGGTGAAGGTGCCGCGGTAGTGCTCGGCCGGCGCGCCTCCCGCCTGCTCGGTGCCGACGTGCTGCACACCCGGCTGGTCGATCATCAGCGCGAGGTACTCGACCGGGGTGTCCTCGAACCGGGCCGTGGGCTTTCCGTCCTTGGCCAGGTTCATCTTCATCCAGGCCTTGCCCTGGAGCGGCTTGTCCGTCTCCGTGTAGATCACGCCCGGCAGCAGGACCTGCCGCTTGCCGTTCGGCTGCCTGAACTCTTGGGCGGTCGGGTACCAGCCCTTCGTTCCCGAGAGCTCGGTGGTCTTGCCGTCGGCCTGCACGGACTTCGTCCGGAAGGCCGCGGTCTTCGCCTGGAGGGTCTTGGTGTACGCCGCCTTGACGGCCTCCTGGGGCGACTGCCGGGCCGCCTCGGCGGGCTTGTGGCCTCCCGACTCCCCGCCGGCGCCCCCGTCGGAGCCGCAGGCGGTCAGACCGCCGAGGAGCAGTGCGGCGCCCGTGAGGGCGATGCCTGCCCGCTTTCGGACAGCCTTGTTCATGGTGGTTCCCCCTGGTGATGGTGGTGCGGTGGTTCGGTGGTGCGGTGGTTCGGTGGTTCGGTGGTTCGGTGGTGCGCCGGCCCCGCTCAGCTGCGGCGGGGCCGTGGTCGTGGTGCTCGCGCAGCGCCGGTCAGGCGTCGCCGCCGGTGTCCGCCCCCAGGGCAGCGAGCTCCTTGAACAGGTCGAGGGTCTCCTCGTCCGCGGGCGGGGTGACGTTCGCCGCGGCGCCGTAGTCGGAGTAGCGGGCGTCCACCGTCATGGTCCCCTCCGGGGAGGCGATGCCGACCGCCATGCGGACCGGGTAGCCCGCCTTGTCGATCCAGAGTTCGGTGTCGTAGCCCTTGATCCCGGCCCTCTTCGCCTTCTCGACGAACTGCTCGCGTTCCTTCGGATCCATGAGCTGGGACTTCTTGTTGGCGGCGAGCATTTCCTCGACGCTCAGCGCGCCCTTGTAGTGCTCGGTCTCCACGCCGTCGACCTTCTCGGCGCCGAGGTGCTTCAGGCCCGGCGAGTCGGTCAGCAGGGCGAGCTGCTGCGCGGGGTCCTGGTTCATGTTCTGCATGCCGCCGAGCTTCCGGCCGGCGGCCGGGTCGCCGGACGCCGCGGCGGCGGCCGTCAGGTCGAGCTTCATCCAGCGCTTGCCGTCGCGCTGGGCGGCCTTCTCGGCCCCCATGTCCATGTACATGGCGTTGTTCAGCATGATCATGCGGATCGAGTCGGCGCCCCCGGCGCGCTGCGCCAGAGTGCCCGAACTCTTCATCGTGATGTCCATGGCCTGCGGGTTCCAGCCCTGCACACCGGTCATCTCGACGGTGCCGCCACCGCCCACGGACGCCGGCATGCTGATCGTCATGCGGACCTTGGCGGACTTGGCCTCCTGGAACTTCCGGTAGGCGGCGGTGACGGCCTCGGCCGGCGCCGGGGCCGCCTGGGGGGCCGCGGGACTACCGGAAGGCTTCTGCGCGGCCCCCGCGCCGCTCTTGCCACCGTCCTCACAGCCCGTCGTACCGGCCGCGAGCAGCACCGCGGCCAGGACGGCGCCGACGGTGTTCCTGCGGTACGCGCCCTGCGTCCGGTGCGTGCCGTGCACGCGCCTGGTCTCCAACGTTTCCCCACCCCTGAAATACGCGATTGCGCGATTGCGCGATGTCGATCTCAATGTCGATCTCGATCTCGACGACCTTACGTGCAGGAACGGCGGAAGTCGTGCGGATATGCGAACGGGCCCCTGTCCTCCCGAGGGAGGTCAGGGGCCCGTTCAGCCACTCAGGCGAGCCGTGGGGCTCAGACCGCGGCCGGGTCTTCCTCGACGAGGAGGTTCCGGGTGCGGTTGGCGTCCAGCTGGATGCCGGGGCCCATCGTGGTGCTCAGGGCGGCCTTCTTGACGTAGCGGCCCTTCGCGGCGGACGGCTTCAGACGGAGGATCTCCTCCAGCGCCGCGCCGTAGTTCTCGACCAGCTGCTCATCGGTGAAGGAGACCTTGCCGATGATGAAGTGCAGGTTCGAGTGCTTGTCGACACGGAACTCGATCTTGCCGCCCTTGATGTCCGTGACAGCCTTCGCCACGTCCATGGTGACGGTGCCCGTCTTCGGGTTGGGCATCAGGCCACGGGGACCGAGCACGCGGCCGAGGCGGCCGACCTTGCCCATGAGGTCCGGGGTGGCGACAACCGCGTCGAACTCGTTCAGACGGTTGCCCTTGGCGATCTCGTTGATCAGCTCGTCGTCGCCGACAATGTCGGCGCCGGCGGCTTCCGCGGCCGCAGCACGGTCACCGGTCGCGAAGACCAGGACCCGGGCGGTCTTGCCGGTGCCGTGCGGGAGGTTCACGGTGCCACGGACCATCTGGTCGGCCTTGCGCGGGTCGACACCCAGGCGGAAGGCGACCTCGACGGTGGCGTCGAACTTGGTCGTGGAGGTCTCCTTGGCGAGACGGACGGCTTCGAGCGGGGCGTACAGCTTCTCCCGGTCGACCTTGGCGTCCGCAGCGCGGAGAGTCTTGCTGCGCTTCACTTCTGCTCCTGTGTTTCGGATTCAGGCATGGAGTCGTGGTGCGGGCCAGCGCTTGGCCCTACCACTGGTGGTGCTGGGGGGTGGCTGGATCAGCCCTCGACCGTGACGCCCATCGAACGCGCGGTGCCGGCGATGATCTTGATCGCGGCGTCGACGTCGTTGGCGTTCAGGTCGGGCATCTTCAGCTCGGCGATCTCGCGGACCTGGGCGCCGGTGAGCTTGGCGACCTTGGTCTTGTGGGGCTCGCCGGAGCCCTTCTCGATGCCTGCGGCCTTCAGGATGAGGCGCGCGGCCGGCGGCGTCTTGGTGATGAAGGTGAAGGAGCGGTCCTCGTAGACCGTGATCTCCACCGGCACGACCATGCCACGCTGCGACTCGGTCGCGGCGTTGTAGGCCTTGCAGAACTCCATGATGTTGACGCCGTGCTGACCGAGCGCGGGGCCGACCGGCGGAGCCGGGTTGGCCGCACCGGCCTTGATCTGGAGCTTGATAAGCCCCGTGACCTTCTTCTTCTTGGGAGGCATTGCTCTCTCCGGGTCCTAGTGAGAGTTTTTCGCCGCCGATCCGGTCATCCGGATGGAGGCATACCGCACCACGATAACGGGTATCGGAGCGGGGCTGAAAACCGAGCAGGTCAGACCGCCCTCAGCGGGGCGGTCTGACCTGTCCGGAAGCTGTGTCTCAGAAGATCAGTTCTGTGATCAGTTCTTCTGGATCTGGTCGAAGCTCAGCTCGACCGGGGTCTCGCGACCGAAGATCTCGACGAGGCCCTTGACCTTCTTCGAGTCGGGGTTGATCTCGTTGATGGTCGCCTGCAGCGTCGCGAACGGGCCGTCGGTGACGGTGACCGAGTCGCCGACCTCGAAGTCCAGGACCTCGATGGTGCGCTTGACGGCGGGCGCCGGCAGGCCGGCCTCCTCCGCGGCGGCCTTGGCGGCCTTCTCCTGCGCCTCCGGGGCGAGCATCTTGACGATCTCGTCCAGGGTCAGCGGGTACGGGTCGTACGCGTTGCCGACGAAGCCCGTGACACCGGGGGTGTTGCGGACGACGCCCCAGGACTCGTTCGTCAGATCCATGCGGACGAGAACGTAGCCGGGCAGCTTGTTCTGCCGGACGTTCTTGCGCTCGCCGTTCTTGATCTGGACGATCTCTTCCTCGGGCACCTCGGCCTGGTAGATGAACTCCTCGACGTTCAGCGAGACGGCGCGCTGCTCCAGGTTGGCCTTCACGCGCTTCTCGTAGCCCGCGTAGGTGTGGATCACGTACCACTCGCCGGGAAGGACGCGCAGCTCGTCGCGCAGGGCCTGGATCGGGTCGACGGGCTCGGCCTCGGCGGCCTCCTCCTCGACCTCGGCCTCGGCCTCGGCGGACTGGGCCTCCTCGCCGGACTCGCCCGGCTCCTCGGACTCCTCCGACTCGGCGGCGGCCGCCTCGGCGGCGTCGACGTCGTCGTTCTCCTCAGCCGGGGCGTCGTCCTCGTCGGCCTCGGCGTCGACCTCGCCCTCCACGTGCAGGGCGGCCTCTTCGGCAGCGACACCGGCCTTGGCGTCGGCGCGCTCGGCCTCGTCGGGGTCCACAGCGTCTGCCGCCTCGACGATGTCGAGCTCGTCCTCGACGGACTCGACGGAGTCGTGGCTCGCGTTCAGGTTCGGGTCAGACACGGTGGCTGCTTCTTCCTGGATACAAAAGGTGGTGGAACATGCGAAAACGGGCGGCACCCATCAAGGCGCCGCCCTCCGCGGGGATCAGCCGAAGACGAACTTGATGGCTTCCTGGAACCCATAGTCAATCACGGTCACCAGACCGATCATGATGACGACGAAGACAATCACCACGGTGGTGTACGTCGTGAGCTGGTTGCGAGTGGGCCAGACGACCTTGCGGAGTTCCGCGATGATCTGGCGGTAGAACAGCGCGAGCCGGCCCAGAGGACCCTTCTTCCCGCGCTTGCCGCCCTTTCGGGCCTTCTTCTCGCGGGTGTCGTCCTCGGCGTCAGGCATGTCGATGGAGCCCAGGGCGTCCGTCACGTCTCTCACCTGAATCCGGGTCGTGGCCGTAGCCGCGCCCGGTTGCGCCGCACGGCGTTGCATCGAAGTACGTACCTGCGCACACGTCCGAGAAGGAGTGTGGAGCAGGGCCGGAGGGACTCGAACCCCCAACCGCTGGTTTTGGAGACCAGTGCTCTACCAATTGAGCTACGACCCTTTGCGTCCCCCAACCTACCGCATCCAGACGAGTGCACGGAGTGCTCACGCTCAGGGGTGCCCGGCGGGGTCCAACGACAGGTGAGTGTACGTGGTCCGGGCCCTGACGTCGAACAGAGCACGGACCGGACTCGTCCGTCCGGTGACTGAAACGGTGTGCGGCGCCTCTGAGGCGTCTGGGACGATTGGCCGCATGACCTCTGCAACGCCTTCCTCCGAGCGCCGGGTGTCCGCCCGTATCGGCGCCATTTCCGAGTCCGCCACCCTCGCCGTGGACGCCAAGGCCAAGGCCCTCAAGGCCGCCGGGCGTCCGGTCATCGGCTTCGGCGCGGGCGAGCCCGACTTCCCGACCCCGGACTACATCGTCGAGGCCGCGGTCGAGGCCTGCCGTGACCCGAAGTTCCACCGCTACACGCCGGCGGGCGGCCTGCCCGAGCTCAAGAAGGCGATCGCCGAGAAGACCCTGCGCGACTCGGGCTACGAGGTCGACGCGTCGCAGGTCCTGGTCACCAACGGCGGCAAGCAGGCGATCTACAACGCCTTCGCCGCGGTCCTGGACCCGGGTGACGAGGTCATCGTCCCGGCCCCGTACTGGACCACCTACCCGGAGTCGATCCGCCTGGCCGGCGGCGTCCCGGTCGAGGTCGTCGCCGACGAGACCACCGGCTACCGCGTCTCCGTCGAGCAGCTGGAGGCCGCGCGCACCGAGCGCACCAAGGTCGTCCTGTTCGTCTCGCCGTCCAACCCGACCGGCGCCGTCTACAGCGAGGCCGACGCCCGCGCGATCGGCGAGTGGGCCGCCGAGCACGGCCTGTGGGTCCTGACGGACGAGATCTACGAGCACCTCGTCTACGGCGACGCGAAGTTCACCTCGCTGCCCGTGCTGGTGCCGGCGCTGCGCGACAAGTGCATCATCGTCAACGGCGTCGCGAAGACGTACGCGATGACGGGCTGGCGCGTGGGCTGGGTCATCGCCCCGCAGGACGTCATCAAGGCCGCGACCAACCTGCAGTCGCACGCCACCTCCAACGTCTCCAACGTGGCCCAGGTCGCCGCGCTGGCCGCCGTCTCCGGCAACCTGGACGCGGTCGCGGAGATGCGCAAGGCCTTCGACCGCCGCCGCCAGACGATGGTCAGGATGCTGAACGAGATCGACGGCGTCTTCTGCCCGACGCCCGAGGGCGCGTTCTACGCGTACCCGTCGGTCAAGGAGCTCCTCGGCAAGGAGATCCGCGGCAAGCGCCCCGCGACCTCCGTCGAGCTCGCCGCGCTGATCCTGGACGAGGCCGAGGTCGCGGTCGTCCCGGGCGAGGCCTTCGGCACCCCGGGCTACCTGCGCCTGTCGTACGCGCTGGGCGACACGGACCTGGTGGAGGGCGTGTCCCGCATCCAGAAGCTCCTGGCGGAGGCCAAGGCCTAGGCCTCCGGCGGTTCGGCCCCGGTGCGGGGGGGCCCCCCCCCCGGGGGGGCCCCCGCCCCCCGCACCCCCCCCGGGGCCCCGCCCCGGCGCGCCGCCCCCGCCCGGCCCCCCCCCCCCACCCCCCCCCCCCCCG
>NZ_JBEXRC010000040.1:0-74123 GCF_040612915.1 Streptomyces sp. NPDC006326
CCTCCCCGGTGGGGTGGTTGGCGGGGGGGGCCTTTCTGTCGTGGGGGCGGGGGGGGCCCCCCCCCCCCCCCACCACGGGCCCCTTTCGCGTGCGAGGCCGCCGGGCGGCCGCGTACGGCTCCTACCAGGTGAAGCCCGGCTGGATCGCCATGCACTCCTGGTCGTTGTCGCCGTTGAGCGGGCGCGCGGAGTCCGGGGCCTTGGTCGGGGCGGGCGGCGGCGGGGTCGGCGCGTCGCCCGTCCGCCAGTCCTTGCCCACGAACAAGGTGATCCCGGAGACGTCGTCGGTCTTCTCCACCGAACCGGCCGGAAGGCCGAGGGCGGCGGCCAGGGCCGTCGCGTCGGCCGCCTGCGCGGGGTTGGAGAAACGGACCACGGTGGTGTCCTCGGCGGCCGTCTGGGTGGTGGCGGCCGCCTTCGTGAAGCCCTTGGCGACCAGCAGCGAGGCGACCGTGTCGGCCCGGCCCTTGACCCTGGCCTGTCCGCCGTCCTTGCCGCCGGTGCCGTTGCGCACCGAGACCGCGATCTTCGCGGGCGGGGCGGCCGGGGTGACGGCGGGCTGGGAGGGGGCGGTGGAGGCCGCCGGGGCCGCGGGGGAACCGGAGGCGGCCGGCCCCGACGGGCTGGCGGCCGGGTTGCCGGATCCCTTGCCGTCGAGCGCGATGTCCTCGCGGACCATCCGGAACACGTCCTCGGCCTCGCCCGGCTTGGGCTCGACCCGGCCCTCCTCGCGGGTGCTGTAGACCCACGGCATGGTGGTCATGGTGATCCGCCCGGTGGGGACCTTCTTGAGCTCCGTGCTGAGGTCGTACAGCTTGTCGATCTTGTTCAGGCCGGGGTCGACGACCATGGCCTTGATGGCCGCCTGCGCCAGGCTGTTGAGCTTCACGGGGTTGCTCAGCTTGGCGTTCTTGCGGAACTCGCGGGCCATCGAGTTCATGTACAGGTGCTGGGCGTGCGTGCGGCCGAGGTCGGTGCCGTCCTCGAAGCCGTAGCGGGTGCGCAGCCACTGCAGCGCCTGCTCGCCCTGGATGACGCTCTCGCCCTTGGGCAGCTTCAGGCCGGAGCCCTTGCCGTCCTTGGTGCGCGACTCCACGTTCTGCTGGACGCAGACGGGGACGCCGCCGATGGCGTCCGCCATCGTCACCACGCCCTTGAAGTCGATCATCATGAAGTGGTCGATCGGGATGTGCGTGAGCTCCTGCCAGGCGGCGACCGTGCAGCCCGGGCCGCCCCGGCTGAGGGACTCGTTGGTCTGCACGAGGCCCTTGCTGGCCGGGTGCACCTTGCCGCCGGGCTCGGTGCACTTCGGCATCATCAGCATCGTGTCGCGCGGCATCGACACCACCGACATGTTGCTGCGGTCCGCCGACAGGTGCAGCAGCATCTGCACGTCCGCGAGGGGCGGGCCGTCGAAGGTGTCCTTGGCGCCGCCGAGGGCCTGGTTGGCCGCGTCGTCACGGGCGTCGGAGCCGATGAGGAGGATGTTCAGCGGGGTCTGCCCGAAGGCGTTGGGCCTGGAGCCGCCCAGCTTGTTCTCGCCGAGGTTCAGCGCATCCGTCTTGATGCTGCCGTTGAGGTGGCGGTAGTAGAGGTAGCCGGCCGCCGCCGTCCCGAGTATGAGGAACGCCAGGACCGAGGAGACCCAGCGCAGTACGCGCCGCCGCCCCCGCCGGGGCGGTGTGCCGGCGCCGCCGCCGGAGCCGCCGCCGTTCCGCGGTGGTGGAACGGCTCCCGGCGCATCCGCCCCACTGCCGGATATGCCACCGGCGCCCTGGGCAGGCGCCCCCTCCCCCCGCACGCTGCTGTGCCTCACGCGTCCCCCCTCAAGATCACTCTGGTCTCAGTGTGCCGGTCGCACCGGCACGGGTCGGTGACCGGCCGGTCGTCGGCCGGCCGTCGGTAGCCGTACTCGTTCTCGGGCTCGCCGGGACGGCCGGGCGGGGCCCGGCCGTCCTCCGTGCTCCGCCTACTTGGCGCAGACCGCCTTGTCCGCCTCGACCCGCTGGATGTCCTCCGGCGCCTTCTGCGGCGCCGTCAGCGAGACCCCCGCCCCCTTGAAGTCCGCGCCGAGCGTGAGCTTCATCGGGGTCTTGGGCGCGGCGTCCGCCGAGCCCATCTTCAGCGCCGAGGCCGGCAGGCCCATCATGTCGGCCAACGCCCTTGCCTGGTCGGCCTGGTTGGGCGCGTACTCCAGCTGCGTCGCGTCGACCTTGGCGGGCGCGTTGCCCAGGTTGCTGGCCCGGGTGACGCCCTTGTTGTTCTGCAGCCAGGTCAGCGTCGCGGAGGCGGAGCCGCCGGGGCCGCCTCCGTTGTAGATGTCCACCCGTACGTCCTTGGCGGCGGCGCGCCCGCCCTGCAGCAGGGCGTCCTGCTTGGCCTTGGTCGCGGCGTCGGCCGCGTCCTTGGCCGCCTGCTCCTTCTGCTCGACCTCGGTGAGGGAGACGTCGTTGCGGATCATCTGCAGGAGCGGGTCGGCCACTGCCGTCTGGACGACGACGGTCGCCTTCTTGCCCACGGGCTCCGCCGGGTTGTCGAGCACCGGCAGGGTGGTGAAGGTGACGTTCTTCAGGTTCATGTCCTTCAACTCGCCCGCCAGGTCGGTGAGCTTGTCGATGGACCCTATCCCCGAGTCCACGGTCAGCGACTTGGTGGCCGCCTCGGCGAGGGAGAAGAACTTCTTCGGACTGGTCAGCGTTTCCTTCGACTTCATCTCGCGCATCATCGAACTCAGGAACTGCTGCTGGGTCTTGATGCGGTCGAGGTCGCTCTCGTTGCCGAAGGCGTGCCGGGTCCGGACGAAGGCCAGGGCCTCCTCGCCTTGGAGCCGGTGCTCGCCCTCGGAGAGCTTCAGCTTGGAGTCCTTGTCGTCGACGGGCTTGGCCAGGCAGACGGGCACGCCGCCGACCGCCGTGCTCAGCACCTTCACCGCGTTGAAGTCGACCATCATGAAGTGGTCGACCGTGATGCCGGTGAGGTCCTTGACCGTGCGCATCGTGCAGCCCGGGTCGCGGCCCTCCTGGCCGAGGCTGGTGTTGAAACGCGTGCCCCGCTGGCCCGGGATGGTCTTGGTCGAGCCGTCCGGCTGCTTCGTCGGGCAGGCCGGGATGTTCGTGATCAGGTCGCGCGGGATCGACAGGGCCGTCGCGTTGGTGCGGTCCTTGGCGACGTGGAACAGGATGGTGGTGTCGGCGTGGCCGACGCTCTCCGCGTCCCCGTAGCCCTCGTTGCCCGCGCCGCTGCGCTTGTCGGTGCCGATCACCAGGATGTTGATGGGCTGGTCCTTCTTGAACCCGCCCGTGCCCGCGTCCCCGACGTCCGTGACGTTGAGGTTGCCGTTCAGGTGGTCGTAGTAGAGGTACGCGCCCACCGAGCCCACGACGAGCAGGAAGGCCAGGGTGCCGCCGGTGATGACCAGGATCCTCTTGCGGCGCCCGCCTCCGCCGCCGCCCTTGCGGCCGGTGCGTCGCCCGGGCGGGCCGTCGCCGCGGCGCGGCCCGGGGACCGCGGGGGACGGCGAGGGCGAGGAGGGCCTGGGGGTGGCCGGCGCCCCGGTGCGGGCCGAGGATGGTCTGCGGGGAGCAGCGGCGACGGGGGGCTGCTGCTGCGCAGCGGAGCGGTCCAGTCGCAGTTCGTAGTTGCCGGTGCGGGGGTTGAGTACCCACTGGTCTGCGGGGTCGATCTCGTCCGCCCGCCCACGGCTTTGCGCATCCACGGTTGCTCGAATCCTCCGTCGGTGCCTCGCGACGCGCCTCCCCCAAGGCGCCCGGTCAACGATCCGGCTGCTGGTGCACGGCCTCTTTGCTGGCCGGGGCACCGGATCGCTCACCTTATCCGCCCCGGTCTGCTCCAAACCATGCTGGTGACAAATTCCACTCCCCTTATAACGGGGCAAAACTCCCAAGCCTCTTGGTTCGAGACCGCCCTTGGCGATTGCTTTACCGGCATTCGGCCGTGTCGGCGGTGGTTCCGGTGAAGGTGGGGACGGGTGCGGGGGCCGTTCCGGTTCCGGACGGGGAAGGACTCGCCTCGTCAGCGCTGCCCTGGGCACCGCCCGGCCTGCGCCCGGTTCCGGTCGGCTGCGGCGCCGCCGGCTTCGGCGGGGTCACCGTCAGCGGCTGGTCCGCCCGCAACTGCGCGAACAGCCGACTCGCCTCGGGTTGTACCAGTTCGTCACGGTTCGGGTTGGCCGCGTACGGCCGCCGCGGCACGGTCAGGAACCGGACCTGATCGGTCGGTATCCCCCGGACGCTCCGGGCCAGCTCGTACAGGTCCCGCAGCGAGGCCAGCCCCGGGTCGGTGGTCACCGAGGAGGTCGCCGCGTCCAGCAGCGGGTACAGCCGCGCCGGGTTCAGCAGCACCCCGTTGCTCTGCACCTTCTTGACCAGGGAGCCCAGGAACTGCTGCTGGCGGGCCATCCGGTCGGTGTCGCTGCCGTTGCCCAGGCTGTAGCGGGCGCGGACGAAGCCGAGGGCCTGCTCGCCGCGCAGGGTCTGCCGGCCGGCCGGGAGCTTCAGCCGGGCCTCGGGGTCGTTCATCGGCTGCTTGAGGCAGACCTCCACGCCGCCGACCGCCTCGACCATCTTCTTGAAGCCGCCGAAGTCCACCACCATGTGGTGGTCGATCCGGATCCCGGTGAGCTTCTCCACCGTACGGATCGTGCAGGCGGCCCCGCCCCACTGGAACGCCCAGTTGAACTGCGCGAGCTGCTCGGAGGTGCGGCTGCCGCCCGGGGTCAGGCAGCTCGGGATCCGCGTCATCAGGTCCCGGGGTATGGAGACCGCCGTCGCACTCTTACGGTCGGCCGGCAGGTGCAGCAGGATCGCGGTGTCCGAGCGCTGGGTGCCCTGGTCCTGTCCGTAGCGGGCGTTCTCCTTGCCGGAGCGCGAGTCCGAGCCGATCACCAGGATGTTCTGCGAGCCGTCCGCCAGGTGCGTGGGACGCTCCCGCTCGTAGCGCTCCAGCTCGGCCGCCGCCGAGGTGTCCTCGGTGATGTTCCCGTCGAGCTTGGAGTACAGCCACCAGCCCGCCGCCGTCCCGCCCAGCACCAGCACGACCAGCACGAGCCCCACCCAGCGCAGCAGTCGGCGCCGGCGGCTGCGCGGAGGCTTCGGGGAGCCTCCGGCGACACCGGTACCACCGGGTATGCCTGCGCTGTCCGACACTCGCCTACCGTCCCCTCACCGCTCTGCGCTGTGTGGTGACCTGCGGGCCGTCCGGGTGTACGCACGGCCTGTGCCGATCCTGCCCCCGGGGCACCGGGGCGGCCCGGGGGCAGGGCCCGGTCAAGGGCCGTACGGGTGACAAATCGCCCGAGGTGGCGACTGGGCGAAGTGGGTGACGGGAAGCAACGCAGCGTAACGGCCGGGCGGGCCGGGCTACCGGGCGGTGTGGGTGACGCGCTCGCTCTCGGTCCGCTGCGCCAGCCCGTCCGCCGGCAACCGGTCCAGGTTCCGGCAGAGCACGACCGACCCGCCCGCCGCAAGGGCCGCGAACAGGCCCGCCGACAGTCCCTCCCAGGAGTCGTAGCCGAGCCCCGACAGCAGCCGGGAGCCCTCGCCCAGGCCGAGCTTCGCCGCGTCCTCCCGGGCCCGCTCGACGATCCCCGCGTACGAGAGCTCCTCGCCCCCGACCACGAGCCCCGGGCCGTCCGGGTCGACGGGGACGAACGGCGCGAACCGGTCGCCCTGCCCGGGCACCTCCACCGCGTAGTCCGCGAACCCGGCGGGCGGCTGGGGGAACCGGCCGCCCAGCGGACGCAGCGCGAGCGCGATCCGCTCACCGGGGCAGGCAGCCGCCTCCTCCAGGGTGTCGGGCCCGCTCACCACGAGGTCGGCGCCGGCCGGGTCACCGCCCACCTCGGCCACCACCCCGACCGAGACGCAGGCGAGCAGCCACACGGCGCTCTGCCAGTGCGCGGGCAGCAGCAGGGCGAGCCGGTCACCGGGCCCGGCGCCCAGGTCGCCCTGGAGCAGATTGGCGGTCTTGGCCACCCAATTGGCGAAGGTGGCGACGGACAATTCGACGCGCTCGCCCGTGGCGTCGTCGTAGAAGGTGACGAGCGGGCGGCCCGGATCGGCGGCGAGCGCGGATCGCAGCAGGTCGGCAGGGGTGCGGTCAGTGGCGTTCACCCGGCCCAGCGTACGCGGCGCCCTCCCCCGTACGGCCGTCGGCGACTGCTCCGTACGGGCGAGCGCCGGGGCCCGCGGACCGGACGGACCGTCAGTTCTCGGATGGCGGCCCGGGGTGCGTGTGCCCAGCATCTCTTCCATGCGTGGATTCCTTGCTTCCTCGATCGCCGTCGCGACCGCGGCCGCACTGGCCCTGCCGCTCTCGCTCGCCACTCCTGCCCAGGCCGCTGCGTCCCCGTCCGCAGCCTCCCCGGTGACCCCCGCCGGGTCGACCCGGTCACTGCCGCTCGTCCCCCTGGGTCCCTCGGCCGACCGGTCTCCCGGCGTACCCGGCATGAGCGCCTCGCCACGGCTGCCCGAGACCCGGGGGCTGACCCCGCACGAGGTCAAGAGGTTCTCGCTGGTCGGTGTGGTCTGGGACGACGCGCGCACCGAGCTGTTCGGCCGCGTCCAGGTCCGCACCCGTTCCGTGGGGACCGGGGCCTGGTCCGCATGGCAGGACCTGGAGACCCACAACGGCGAGCACGCCGCCGACCCGGACGCCGCGGAGCGCGGCTCCGGCCGGGTCCGGGGCAGCACCGCCCCCCTGTGGGTCGGCGACTCCGACGGCGTGGAGGTCCGCGTCCAGGCCGAACCCGCGCCGCCCGGTCTGCGCGCGTCCGCCGCGCACCGGCTGCCCTCGGGCATGCGCATCGAACTCGTCGACCCGGGCTCGACGGACCCGGTGACGACGGTGGTCGACGCCAAGAACGGCGGGCACGGGGCGGACGACCCCGACGGGGCGACCGGCGCGACCGGACCCACGGGGGCACCGGGCGCGGTCGACGCGGTCGACGACCCCGAGGGCGACGACAAGGGCGACGTGGTGACCCTGCCGGGCATGACCATGGAGATGGCGGAGTCCTCCTCCGCGAACGTCCCCCTGGCCCCGCTCGGCGCGACCGAGATCACCGCCCTCGACAAGGCCGACTCCACCGCGGACGCGATCCTCGCGAGCGACGGCGAACTCACCGCGGCCTCCCGCCCCTACATCGGCCCGCGGCCGAGGATCATCACCCGCAAGGGCTGGGGCGCCGACGAGACCCTGCGCGAGAAGGGCTTCGTCTACACCAACACCGTCAAGGCGGCCTTCGTCCACCACACCGCCTCCGGCAACAACTACGCCTGCAAGGACGCCCCGGCGGTACTCCGCAGCCTGTACCGCTACCACGTCGTCAGCAGCGGCTGGCGCGACATCGGCTACAACTTCGCCGTCGACAAGTGCGGAACGGTCTACGAGGGCCGGGCGGGCGGCGTCGCCAAGGCGGTCCTCGGGGCGCACACCATGGGGTTCAACACGGACAGCATGGGCATCGCGGTGATCGGCACCTACACGAGCACCGCCCCGCCGGCCGCCGCGGTGAGCGCGGTGGCCCGCCTGACGGCGTGGAAGCTCGGCCTGTTCAACCGCGACCCGCGCACGAAGACCACCCTCAAGTCGGGCGGCGGCAACCGCTTCGCGAAGGGCACCAACGTCAAGATGAACGTCATCTCCGGGCACCGCGACGGCTTCGCCACCGAATGCCCCGGCCGCCTCCTGTACGGGCAGCTGCCCCCGACCCGCCTCTCCTCGGCCAAGCTGCAGGGCCGCCCGTAGGCGCTGTCGTCGACCTCCGCCCGAACGGCCCCGGGAGGTCGGCGAACTGAAGGTCCTCCGGGGCCCTTGCGGTTCAGCGGTCGGAGGAGAAGCGCACCGCGGCGGGCGGGAGTTCGGCCTCGCACCACACGCGGGCTCCACCGCGCAGCTCGTTGTCCGACCCCACGACGGCGCGGTCGCCGACGACCGCCCCCTCCAGGACCGTACGCGCGCCCACCGAGGCGGCGACGCCGATGAGGCTGGCCCGGACCTGCGTGTCCGCGCCGATGACCGCGTCGTCGAGCACGATCGAGCCGTGCACGACGGCGCCCGCCCCGATCCGGGCCCCCGCGCCGACGACGGTGCCGCCGGAGAGCTCGGCCCCCGGCGCGACGCTCGCGCCGGGCAGGACCAGTGCCTCTCCGCGCGGGCCGGGGACGGCCGGGGAGGCGACGACGCCGCGGACCAGGTCGGCGGAGGCCTGGACGAAGGACTCGGGCTTGCCGAGGTCCAGCCAGTACGTGTTCTCGGTGACCCCGTGCAGTTTCGCGCCGGAGGCGAGCAGCCCGGGGAAGGTCTCGCGCTCGACCGAGACGGGGCGGCCCGCCGGGATCGAGTCGATCACGCTGCGGCGGAAGACGTAGCAGCCGGCGTTGACCTGGTCGGTGACGATCTCCTCGGGCGTCTGCGGCTTCTCGGTGAAGGCCAGCACCCGCCCGTCCGGGTCGGTGGGCACCAGGCCGAAGGCGCGCGGGTCGTCGACCTGCACCAGGTGCAGGGAGACGTCCGCGGCGGCGGCCCGGTGCGAGTCGACGAGGCCCGCGATGTCCAGGCCGGTGAGGATGTCGCCGTTGAAGACGAGCACCGGGGAGTCGGGGCCGCCGGTCAGGCGCTGCGCCGCGTTGCGGATGGCGCCGCCGGTGCCGAGCGGCTCGTCCTCGACGACGTATTCGAGGCTGACGCCGAACGCGGAGCCGTCGCCGAAGTAGGGCTCGAAGACCTCGGCGAGGTAGCAGGTGGCCATCACGATGTGGGTGACGCCGGCTGCCGCCGCCCGGGCTATCTGGTGGGCGAGGAAGGGCACGCCCGCCGCGCGCACCATCGGCTTCGGGGTGTTGACCGTGACGGGGCGCAGACGCGTCCCCTGCCCCCCGACCAGCAGGATCGCTTCCAAAATTTGCCTCTCCCCACCCGGTTCGGGAGTCCGAAGGTCCAAAGTTAGCCCATCCGGGGGGCCTCGCAGCCCGGGGGCGGCGGAATCGCGCCGCCCCCGGCCGACGGTGCCGTTACGGCAGGTTCCTCGCCATGACGATCCGCTGGACCTGGTTCGTACCTTCATAAATCTGCGTGATCTTGGCGTCGCGCATCATGCGCTCGACCGGGTAGTCACGGGTGTAGCCGTAGCCGCCGAGCAGCTGGACCGCGTCCGTGGTGACCTCCATGGCCACGTCGGAGGCGAAGCACTTGGCGGCGGCGCCGAAGAAGGTCAGGTCGCCGTCGACGCGCTCGGACTTGGCCGCGGCCGCGTACGTCAGCTGGCGGGCGGCCTCGATCTTCATGGCCATGTCCGCGAGCATGAACTGCACGCCCTGGAAGTCGCCGATCGGCTTGCCGAACTGCTTGCGCTCCTGGACGTAGCCCTTGGCGTAGTCCAGGGCGCCCTGGGCGATGCCGAGCGCCTGGGCCGCGATGGTGATGCGGGTGTGGTCGAGGGTCTTCATCGCGGTGGCGAAGCCGGTGCCCTCGGCGCCGATCATGCGGTCGGCGGGGATGCGCACGTTGTCGAGGTAGACCTCGCGGGTCGGGGAGCCCTTGATGCCGAGCTTCTTCTCCGGGGCGCCGAAGGAGACGCCCTCGTCGCCCTTCTCGACGACGAAGGCGCTGATGCCCTTGGAGCGCTTCTCCGGGTCGGTGACCGCCATGACGGTGTAGTACTCGGAGACGCCCGCGTTGGTGATCCAGCGCTTGACGCCGTTGAGGATCCAGTGGTCCCCGTCGCGCACGGCGCGGGTCTTCATGCCCGCGGCGTCGGAGCCGGCGTCGGGCTCCGAGAGCGCGTACGAGAACATCGCGTCGCCCTTGGCCAGCGGGCCGAGGTACTTGGCCTTGAGCTCCTCGGAGCCGGAGAGGATCACCGGGAGGGAGCCGAGCTTGTTCACGGCCGGGATCAGGGAGGAGGAGGCGCACACGCGGGCCACCTCCTCGATCACGATCACGGTGGCGAGGGCGTCGGCGCCCGCGCCGCCGTAGGTCTCCGGGACGTGCACGGCGTGCAGGTCGTTGGCGACGAGGGCGTCCAGGGCCTCCTGCGGGAAGCGGGCTTCCTCGTCCACCGCGGCGGCGAACGGGAGGATCTTCGCCTCGGCGAGCGAGCGGACGGACTCTCGGAGCATGTCGTGCTCCTCGGCCGGGCGGTACAGGTCGAAGTCGGCAGAACCCGCCAAGATCTCTCACTCCCCAAGGTGAACCATGTGCTAACTACCGTTAAGTAACCCAAATCTTAGTGTCCGGCGTCCGCGCAGCGATATGTACGGGGCACGTGAGCTGCATGACAGCGGTGTCGCTCCTGTGAGCGTCCCCTGCGGCGGGCGCGACTATGCTCGGTTGCCGCACACGGCCCCGCACCTCTGGAGCACCCATGGCCCCCCTCAAGATCACTGTGATCGGCACCGGCTACCTCGGCGCCACGCATGCCGCGGCGATGGCGGAGCTGGGCTTCGAGGTGCTCGGTCTGGACGTGGTGCCGGAGAAGATCGAGATGCTGGCCGCGGGCCGGGTGCCGATGTACGAGCCGGGGCTGGAGGAACTGCTCGCCGCGCACGTCGCCGGGCTGCCGGGGTCCTCGGGGCGGCTCCGCTTCACCCAGTCGTGGGAGGAGGTCGGCGCCTTCGGCGACGTCCACTTCGTCTGCGTGAACACCCCGCAGAAGCACGGTGAGTACGCCTGCGACATGTCGTACGTCGACTCCGCCGTCGAGTCGCTCGCCCCGCACCTGACCCGGCCGGTCCTGGTGGTCGGCAAGTCGACCGTGCCGGTGGGCTCCGCGGAGCGGCTCGCGGCGAAGCTGGCGCAGCTCGCCCCGGCGGGCGCGGACGTGGAGCTGGCCTGGAACCCGGAGTTCCTGCGGGAGGGCTTCGCCGTGCAGGACACCCTGCACCCGGACCGGATCGTGATCGGCGTCCAGGGCGACCGCGGCGAGAAGCTGCTGCGGGAGGTGTACGAGACGCCGATGGCGGAGGGCACCCCGCTGGTGGTGACCGACTTCCCGACGGCCGAGCTGGTCAAGACGGCGGCCAATTCCTTCCTGGCCACGAAGATCTCCTTCATCAACGCGATGGCGGAGGTCTGCGAGGCGGCCGGCGGCGACGTGGTCAAGCTGGCCGAGGCCATCGGCTACGACGAGCGGATCGGCGCGAAGTTCCTGCGCGCCGGGATCGGTTTCGGCGGCGGCTGCCTGCCCAAGGACATCCGCGCCTTCATGGCCCGCGCCGGCGAGCTCGGCGCGGACCAGGCGCTGACCTTCCTGCGGGAGGTCGACTCGATCAACATGCGCCGCCGCGGGCACATGGTGGAGCTGGCCCGGGAGGCCGTCGGCGGCGCCTTCCTCGGCAAGCGGGTCGCGGTGCTCGGCGCCACCTTCAAGCCGGACTCGGACGACGTCCGCGACTCCCCCGCGCTGAACGTGGCCGGGCAGATCCACCTCCAGGGCGGGCAGGTGACCGTCTACGACCCGAAGGGCATGGACAACGCCCGCCGCGTCTTCCCGACGCTGGGCTACGCCGACTCGGCCCTGGAGGCGGCCCGCGGCGCGGACGTGGTCCTGCACCTCACGGAGTGGCGGGAGTTCCGCACCCTCGACCCGGTCGAGCTCGGCTCCGTCGTCACCGACCGCCTCATCCTCGACGGCCGCAACGCCCTGGACCCGGAAACCTGGCGCGCGGCCGACTGGACGTACCGCGCGATGGGGCGTCCCCGCGCCTGAGCGCGGACGGCCCCGACGGACGGAGTCCGGCGCAGCGGCCCGAAGCCCGCAAGGCCCCCCGGGGCCGAGCGGCGCGAGGGACGCGTCAAGAAGGGGACGTACCGCGCGATGGGGCGTCCCCGCGCCTGAGCCTTTCAGGGGGTCTTGCGGTACTGCGCCGCGCGAGCCGTGAACTCCGCGTCGAACAGAACCCGCTCGGCGTTGCCCCAGGTGAGCAGGGCCAGGTCGGTCTCCGGCCAGCCGCGTTCGAGGAGTTCCGCGATCAGCCGGGGATAGCCCGAGGGGTCGGTCAGGCCCGTCGGGCGGGGGATGCCCGGCTCGCTGCCGAAGGTGGCGCCCAGGCCCACGCAGTGCGGGCCCGCCACGGCCCGTACGTGGTCGACGTGGTCGGCCACCGCGTGCAGGCTGTCTCCGGTCTGCGCGGCGTCGAAGGTGACCATTGCCAGTCCGCCCGCCTCCCGCAGCGCGAGCAGCACCTCGTCGGTCACGTTCCCCGGGTGGGGGTTCAGCGCGGCGGCTCCCGTGTGCGAGACGATCACCGGGGCCTTGGAGGCCCCGGTCAGCTGGCAGGCCACCGCCGGGGTGCAGCCGGTCAGGTCCACCAGCATCGCCAGCCGGTTCATCTCCTTGACGACCTCGTGGCCGAAGGCCGTCAGCTCGTCCCGCGCCCAGGGCGCCCCGGCCGGCGCGAGGATCCGTACGCCCAGGGCGTGGAAGGCCCGCAGCGCGCCCAGCGAGCCGGTCAGCGTACGGCCGGGCACCGGGCCCAGGAACGAGGCGATCCGGCCCCGGTTGCGGGCATCGGCCATGTCGTTCGCGGTCAGCGCGAAGCACAGGCCGTCGGGATAGCGGCGCATCAGCGCCAGCGCCGCGTCGATCTGGTCGAGGGTGTCGGACAGGACCTGGTCCGGGGACGAGGCCTCGTGCGGCAGCATCAGCGACCAGAACTGGGCGCCCACCCCGCCGGCCCGCAGCCGCGGGATGTCGGTGTCGACCCCGGCGTCCGGGGTGTCGATGTCGTGGTACGGGCTCTGGCGCAGCGTCCACACCAGGGTGTTGTGCCCGTCCGCCACGGGATGGACGGACAGCAGCTCGACGGCCCGTTCCAGGGCGCCGGCCGCCGCGTCTGCGGGCAGGTCCTCGGCTCCTGCGGAGCCCAGGGGAGCCGGGTCGGCGGTGTAGGCCGCATTCCCGGCGTTCGGTTCATCCTGCAGGTCGGCCATGGCGTTCGCTCCGGTCTCGGCGGCAGCAGGGAGAGGGGTCCTGCCACGGTGCCACGCCCAGCGGCCGGGCCGCCCGGCGGATGGGGCGTTCGGGTGAACCCGCAGGTCACACCTGGTGGCCCCATCCTCCGGGGAGCGGCCGGCCCGCTAGGTGGCCGACTGCAGCACGGCGTTGGACGGTCCCCGCGTGGCGGAGAGCTCCCGCGCCACGGCCTCGGCGTCGCGCAGCGCCCGTACCGCGTTGGACCAGGTCAGCTTGGCCAGGTCCGCCCGGGACCAGCCGCGGGTCAGGAGCTCCGCGATCAGGTTCGGGTATCCGGCCACGTCGTCCAGGCCGGCGGGGGTGAAGGCGGTGCCGTCGTAGTCCCCGCCGATGCCGATGTGGTCGACGCCGGCCACCTCCCGCATGTGGTCCAGGTGGTCGGCCACCGTCGCGGCCGTGGCCACCGGGCGCGGGTGCTCGGCCTCGAAGGCCCGGTGCAGGGCCATCGCCTCCCCCGTGGTGTCCAGCGGGTGGAAGCCGTGCGCCCGCAGGTTCTCGTCCGCCGCGAGGGTCCACTCGACCGCCGCGGGGAGGATGAACTTGGGGACGAAGGTGGCCATCGCCACCCCGCCGTTGGCGGGCAGCTGCGCCAGCACGTCGTCCGGTACGTTGCGCGGATGGTCGCAGACCGCCCGCGCGGACGAGTGGGAGAAGATCACCGGCGCCGCGGAGACGGCGATCGCGTCCCGCATGGTCGTCGCCGCGACGTGCGAGAGGTCGACGAGCATGCCGATGCGGTTCATCTCGCGGACGACCTCGCGGCCGAAGTCGCTCAGACCGCCGTGGCGTGCCTCGTCGGTCGCCGAATCCGCCCAGTCGATCGTGTCGTTGTGCGTCAGCGTCATGTACCGCACGCCCAGCTGGTGCAGGGCGCGCAGGGTGGCGAGCGAGTTGTTGATGGAGTGGCCGCCCTCGGCGCCCATCAGCGAGGCGATCCGGCCGTCCGCGCGGGCCGCTTCCATGTCGTCCGCCGTCAGAGCCCGTACGAGGTCCGCCGGGTAACGCCCGATCAGCTGGGCGACGGCGTCGATCTGCTCCAGGGTGGCGCTGACCGCCTCGTCGCCGGCGTAGTCGGAGCGCACGTAGACCGACCAGAACTGCGCACCGACCCCGCCGGCGCGCAGCCGCGGGATGTCGGTGTGCAGGTGTGCGGACTGGTCTGCGGCGATGTCCCGCCTGTCGAGGTCGTAGCGCACCTGCTGGCGCAGCGCCCAGGGCAGGTCGTTGTGCCCGTCGACGACCGGGTGCCCGGCGAGCAGCTCGCGGGCCTCGGCCAGCCGGCCGGACGCGGCCGCACCGGCCGCTCCCGCCCGGCCCGCCCCGGCCTCGCCGGCCGCGCTCACTTGCCGAATCCGAAGGACTCCGCGCCCGCCACCTTGGCGCGCAGCCGCTTGCCCTTCTCGGTGGCCTGGTCGTTCAGCTCCTGCTGGAAGTCCCGCATCCGGCCCAGCAGCTCCGGGTCGTGGGCGGCGAGCATCCGTACGGCCAGCAGCCCGGCGTTGCGCGCCCCGGCGACGGAGACGGTGGCGACGGGAACCCCGGCGGGCATCTGGACGATCGACAGCAGCGAGTCCATGCCGTCGAGGTACTTCAGCGGGACGGGGACGCCGATGACCGGCAGGGGCGTGACCGAGGCGAGCATGCCGGGCAGGTGGGCCGCGCCGCCGGCACCCGCGATGATCGCCTTCAGGCCGCGGTCGGCCGCCTGCTCCCCGTACGCGACCATCTCGCGCGGCATCCGGTGCGCGGAGACCACGTCGACCTCGTAGGAGATCTCGAACTCGTCCAGCGCCTGCGCGGCGGCCTCCATGACGGGCCAGTCGGAGTCCGAGCCCATGACGATGCCGATGACGGGACCTGCGGTAGCGGTGCTCATTCGGTGATCGTTCCTCTGAGGTAGCCGGCAGCGTGACGTGCGCGCTCCAGCACATCGTCCAGGTCGTCGCCGTAGGTGTTGACGTGGCCGACCTTGCGGCCGTGTTTCACGTCCTTGCCGTACATGTGGATCTTCAGCTGCGGGTCGTGGGCCATGCAGTGCAGGTACGCCGCGTACATGTCGGGGTAGTCCCCGCCGAGCACGTTCGCCATGACCGTCCAGCGGGCCCGGGGGCGCGGGTCGCCCAGGGGGAGGTCCAGGACCGCGCGGACGTGGTTGGCGAACTGGGAGGTGACGGCGCCGTCCTGGGTCCAGTGGCCGCTGTTGTGCGGGCGCATGGCCAGTTCGTTGACCAGGATCCGGCCGTCGGCGGTCTCGAACAGCTCCACGGCCAGGTGGCCGGTCACGCCGAGTTCCTTGGCGATGCGCAGGGCGAGGGCCTGGGCCTCGCCCGCGAGGGCCTCGGAGAGGTTCGGGGCGGGGGCGATCACCGTGTCGCACACGCCGTCGACCTGGATGGATTCCACCACGGGGTAGGCCACGGCCTGGCCGTGCGGGGAGCGGACGATGTTGGCCGCGAGCTCGCGGACGAAATCGACCTTCTCCTCCGCCAGGACCGGGACGCCCGCCTTGAAGGGGGCCTGCGCGTCCTCCACGGACCGCACGAACCACACGCCCTTGCCGTCGTAGCCGCCGCGCACGGTCTTGAGGATGACGGGGAAGCCGCCCACCTCTTGCGCGAACGCGGCCGCGTCCGCCGGATCGCTCACGATCCGGTGGCGGGGGCTGGGCGCGCCGATCTCGTCGAGCTTGGCGCGCATCACCCCCTTGTCCTGGGCGTGCACCAAGGCGTCGGGCCCCGGACGGACGGGGATTCCGTCCGCTTCCAGGGCCCGCAGGTGTTCGGTGGGTACGTGCTCGTGATCGAAGGTGATCACGTCGCAGCCGCGCGCGAAGGCGCGCAGCGTGTCCAGGTCGCGATAGTCGCCGATGACGACGTCGTTCACGACCAGGGCCGCCGAGTCCTGTGGGGTGTCACTGAGGAGCTTGAATCTGATGCCGAGGGGGATGCCCGCCTCGTGGGTCATGCGGGCGAGCTGTCCGCCGCCGACCATGCCGACTACCGGGAACGTCACCCCTCCAGAGTATCCGCCGGTATTCCGCCATCCGGACGTGACCCTGGCCCGTACGCGCCGATGTGGCTCGTCTCATCCTCCGGGTGTGCCGTGCGTCGCACGGTGTGCGAAGGCACGGACGGCCCGCCGGGGCGACACTTAGCATGGGTGGCTGACCGAGAGAGACGAGACGGCCCCCGGTCCGGGGGGCGCCGACGACGGGACTGATCCATCACATGAGCGCGCCGGAGCAGGGATCCGCCCTCGAACGGGTGCGCGGTCTCGTACGGGAGATCGCGAAGTTCGGGGCGGTCGGCGGCCTGGGCGTGCTGGTCAATCTGGGCGTCTTCAACCTGATCCGGCACACCACCGGTCTGCAGGTGGTGCGGGCGAGCGTCATAGCCACCGTCGTGGCCATCATCACCAACTACATCGGGTTCCGGTACTTCACCTACCGTGACCGCGCCCAGTCCGGCAGCTCCCGCGAGCTGCCGCTGTTCGTGGCCTTCAGCGTGGTCGGCCTGGTCATCGAGAACGGCGTGCTCTACACGGCCACCTACGGCTTCGACTGGGACGGCCCGCTCGCCACCAACGTCTTCAAGTTCGTCGGCATCGGCACGGCCACCGTCTTCCGCTTCTGGTCGTACCGGACCTGGGTCTTCAAGGCGCTGCCCCCGCCGGAGGCCGCCGCCGCGGCCGCGGCCCACGAGGACCCGACGCTCTCCGCGGAGTCCGCGCTCGCCCCGGAGCCCGCGGGCAAGTAGGGGCCGTCCGGCGTCAGCGGACCGTCTCCTCCGGCTCCGGGCGCTCCGGCGCCGTCCGGCTCAGGAACAGGGCGAACACCGGCGGCTGCGCCTGCAGCAACTCCAGGCGCCCCCCGTCGGCCTCGGCGAGGTCCCGGGCCACGGCGAGGCCGATCCCGGTGGAGTTGCGGCCGCTGATGGTCCGCTCGAAGATCCGGTTGCCGAGGTCGGGCGGGACTCCCGGCCCCTCGTCGGTGACCTCCAGTACCGCCTGGTTGCCGATCACCCGGGTCCGCAGGGCGACGGTTCCGCCGCCGTGCATGAGCGCGTTCTCCACCAGGGTCGCCAGCACCTGCGAGACCGCGCCCGGGGTGGCGACGGCCCGGATGCCCGTCTTGCCGGAGCGCACGATGGCCCGGCCCGCGCTGCGGTAGGCGGGCCGCCACTCCTCCACCTGCTGTTTGACGACCTCGTCCAGGTCGAAGGGGACCGCCGAGCCCGTCCGCGGGTCGCGGGAGTTCGTCAGCAGCCGCTGGACGACGTCGGTGAGCCGTTCCACCTGGGTCAGGGCGATGCTCGCCTCGTCCCGTACGGTCTCCAGGTCCTCGGTGACCGTGATCTCCTCCAGCCGCATCGACAGGGCGGTGAGGGGGGTCCGCAGCTGGTGCGAGGCGTCCGCGGCGAGGCGCCGCTCGGCGGTCAGCATCCGGGCGATCCGCTCGGCACTGGCGTCCAGTACGTCGGCGACCCGGTCCAGCTCGGGCACCCCGTAGCGCTTGTGCCGGGGCCGCGGGTCCCCGGAACCCAGCCGCTCGGCGGTCTCGGCGAGGTCGGTGAGGGGGGAGGCCAGCCGGTTGGCCTGCCGTACGGCCAGCAGTACGGCCGCCACCACCGCGAGCAGGGCCACGGCGCCGACCACGGCGAGGGTCCGCCCGACCTCCTTGGTCACGGTGGAGCGGGACGCCTCGACGACGACGACCTCGCCCTGCTCGCCCTTCGCGGTCCCCCGGATCACGCTGTCGGGGATCCGGCTGCCGACCTCCACGGCCGGGCGGCCGGGGACGGTGATGCGGGCGTAGCGGCCCGCGTCGAGCTGCTCGGCGAGGGCCTGGGCGTCGATCGGCTTGTGCTCAAGGACGTCCGCCTCGACGCTGCCCACCAGGCGCAGCGCCTCGGACTCGATGCGGTCCTGGGCGCTGCTGGTGATCGTCCGGGTCTCCACGATGACGAGGGAGACCCCGAAGACGGCGATCACGACGAGCACCACGGCGAGCGTGGACTGGATCAGGCGGCGGCGCATGGCTCAGTGGTGCTCGTCTTCCCTAGCTCTTCTCGAAGCGGAAGCCGACGCCGCGGACGGTCGCGATGTAGCGCGGGTTGGCGGCGTCGTCGCCCAGCTTCTTGCGGAGCCAGGAGATGTGCATGTCGAGGGTCTTGGTGGAGGACCACCAGGTGGTGTCCCACACCTCGCGCATCAGCTGGTCGCGCGTGACGACCCGGCCGGCGTCGCGGACCAGGACCCGCAGCAGGTCGAACTCCTTGGCGGTGAGCTGGAGCTCCTCCTCCCCCATCCAGGCGCGGTGCGACTCGACGTCGATCCGTACGCCGTGGGTGGCGGGGGCCTGGCTGGCCTCGTTGGCGCCGCGCCGCAGCAGGGCCCGTACGCGGGCCAGCAGTTCGGCGAGGCGGAAGGGCTTGGTCACGTAGTCGTCGGCGCCCGCGTCCAGGCCCACGACGGTGTCGACCTCGTCCGCGCGGGCGGTCAGGACCAGGATCGGGAAGCCGTGGCCCTCGGCGCGCAGCCGTCGGGCGACCTCCAGGCCGTCCATGCCCGGCAGGCCCAGATCCAGGACGACGAGGTCGACGCCGCCCTGCAGCCCGGCGTCCAGGGCGGTGGGGCCGTCCTCCCGGACCTCGACCTCGTACCCCTCCCGGCGCAGGGCGCGGGCCAGGGGCTCCGAGATGGATGCGTCGTCCTCGGCGAGCAGTACACGCGTCATGTGGGTGATGGTAGTCCGCAGCGGCTGAAAGCAGGGTCGTGCGTGCACACCCCTGCCGATCTGGTCTTATGGCAAGGGGTCGCCTTCGAATGTGACCAAACGGTTCCCGGAAGGCCTGTGATCCATGTCTCAAGTCCTTTCATATGCCGCCGTGTCGTGTCGTATGGTGGCGAGACGCCTGATGCACTACCTCTGAGACCTTTGTGCCGAAAAGCGCGCCGAGGGTCTCTCTTTCTGTCCTGACCGGTCCGGTCAGTCCGCGGACTGACGTGGCCGGGCTTGATGACAGTGAATGACCTGTGGGCCGGGCTTCGTACGCGAAGAGTGCGACGAAGCGTGGATCCCGGTTACGGATGCTCCCTCGTCTCCGCCCCACCGGCGGCGACGGACCCCAGGGCGTGGGGTGGGTCGCCCGTCGCCGGTGCCGGCCAACCCCCCACCGGGCGCTGTTCCGCTCACGAAGCGAGGCGTCCCGAGCAAGCAAGGATCGACCATGGCTTCCAGCCTGACGAAGGACACGGCGGCTCCGGCCTCCGAGAAGACCTTCTTCGGCCACCCCCGTGGCCTGGCCACTCTGTTCATGACCGAGATGTGGGAGCGCTTCTCCTACTACGGCATGCGTGCACTTCTCGTGTACTACCTGGTCTCGGGCGGCGCCGACGCCGCGACGGGAAGCCAGGGCGGCGGTCTGGCGATGACCGCGGCCACGACCACGGCGATCTACTCCGTGTACGTGTCGATGGTCTACCTGATGGCCATGCCCGGCGGCTGGTTCGGTGACCGCGTCTGGGGTGCCCGCAAGACGGTCGCCATCGCCGGCTTCGTCATCATGGCCGGCCACCTGTCGCTGGCCCTCCCGGGCCAGGCGATGTTCTTCGTCGGTCTGATCCTCGTCGCGGCGGGCTCCGGTCTGCTGAAGGCCAACATCTCCACGATGGTCGGCCACCTGTACGACGGCCCCGAGGACCCGCGCCGCGACGGTGGTTTCACGCTCTTCTACATCGGCATCAACCTCGGTGCCTTCGTCGCCCCGCTCGTCGTCGGAACGGTCGGCAAGGAGCACAACTGGCACCTGGGCTTCGCCCTCGCCGCCGTCGGCATGGGCCTGGGTCTGGCCCAGTTCCTGTTCGGCACCAAGCACCTGAGCCCGAAGAGCAGCGAGGTCCCGAACCCGCTGACGCCGCAGGAGCGCAAGGCCGTCCTCACCAAGGTCGCCCTCGCGGTCGCCGGTATCGCCGTCTTCTACGGCGCCGTGGTGGCCCTCGGTGCCTACACGCTGAACTGGGCGCTGGTCCCGCTGACGCTGGCCGGTCTGTTCATCCCGATCGCCGTGCTGGTGCGCATCAAGCGTGACAAGGACCTGTCCTCGACCGAGCAGTCGAAGATGACGGCCTACATCTGGTTCTTCATCGCCGCGGCCGTCTTCTGGATGATCTACGACCAGGGTGGCTCCACGCTCTCCCTGTTCGCCGACGACAAGACCGCCGACACCGTCTTCGGCCTCGGCTTCTCGGCCACCTGGTACCAGTCGCTGAACCCGCTGTTCGTGATGGCGCTGGCCCCGGTCTTCGCCTGGCTGTGGGTGTGGCTGTCCCGTAAGAACCAGGAGCCGAACACCATCGTGAAGTTCGCGATGGGCCTGGTGCTGATCGGTGCCTCGTTCTTCGTCTTCATCATCCCGATGAACATGGCGGGCGGCGACGCCAAGGTCTCCCCGATGTGGCTCGTCTCGATCTACATGATCCAGACCATCGGTGAGCTGTGCGTCTCCCCGGTCGGCCTCTCCGTCACCACCAAGATGGCCCCGCAGAAGTACGCCTCCCAGATGATGGGTGTCTGGTTCCTCGCGGTCACCGCCGGCGACTGCATCACCAGCCTCCTGTCCATCGGCGGGGTGGACCTGAACGGTCTCGGCATCATCGCCCTGCAGGCGGCCGCCGCCGCCCTGGCCGGCTTCGCGGTGTACGCCTATCGCAAGAAGGTCCAGGCCCTGATGGGCGACGTCCACTGACGCAGGCCCCCGGCGCGTGAAGCGGCCCGGCACACCTCCTGGTGTGCCGGGCCGCTTCGTCGTTCCCGCGGTGCGTTCCCGCGGTGAGTTCCCGCGGTGAGTTCCAGGGGCCGCCGGGTCAGCGCGTGCCGCGCAGGCGCCGCCAGGGGGTGAAGGTGAAGACCGCGCCGCCGAGCAGGATCACGGTGCCCGCGACCAGTGCCAGGGCCTTGATGCCGCCCTCTTCGCCGCCTGTCTCGGCGAGGCCGCCCGAGGAGGAGGCGGAGCCGGTGGTGGCGGGCGAGCCGGAGCCGCCGGGCTGGGCGGTGGTGTCCAGTTCCAGCGAGACGCCGCTGCTGACCGCCTTGCAGGGGACGTTGATGGGCGTGGACCCCGGGGCCATGGTGACGTCGATGGTCAGCTGGTCCGGGCTCAGCGTCACCTTGCCCGTCTTGCCGGGCGTGTAGGTGCCGGTCATGTCGCTCAGGCTGACCGGGGCCTTGTCGGGGATCGGCTCGGCGTTGGCCGGGCCGGTGACCTTGACCGTGCCGGTGTCGGCGCCGCCGAGCTTGATGTTCATCGAGGGCTTGAGGGCTCCGGCCGGGAGGGCCATGGGGCTGGCCATGGCGCCTTTGGCGGTCTTGACGGTCAGGTCGTAGCCGCCGCCGTTCTTCTTGGCGTTGATCGTGACCGGGGTCTTGATGCCGCCGGGGACGACCGCGCCGCAGTCGAAGGCGACCTCGACGGGCTTGCCGGGGAAGTCGGTCTGGCCGCCACCGCCGCCGGTGGTGGAGCCGGAGGTGCTGCCGCCCGACGCGGTGCTGCCGCCGGAGGCGGAGCCGCCCGAGGTGGAGCCGCCGGAGGTGCTGCCGCCGGTGGTGGAGCCGCCGGAGGTGCTGCCGCCGGTGGTGGAGCCGCCGGACGTGGTCGAGCCGCCCGTCGTGGACCCGCCGCCCTCGGTGACCTTGATGGTGGCCCCGACCGCGGCCGTCTCCTTCGGCGAGCAGTGCGTGACGAATCCGCTGAAGTCCACGTCGTACTTGCCGGGCGTGATCGTGACCTCCCCGGCCTTGGTGAGCTTGATCTTGCCCTTCATGTCGGACATGACCATGGGGGCCTTCTTCGGGATGGGCGGGTTCTTGCGCTCGCCCTCCAGCTTCACCTCCGCGCTGAGCGCCCCGCCCAACTGGACGAAGCCGGTCGGCTTGACGGTGTCCTTGCCCAGGTCCATGAGGTCGGTGTTGTTCGAGGCCGGTTTGACGGTCTTCCAGACCACCTCGACCTCGTCGCCGACCTTCGCGGTGGCGGGCGCGGTGATGGCGACGGTGTTCGTCCCCTGGACCGGACCGCCGCCGCCCGCCGGCGGAATGCATTCCACCTTGTACGAGACGTCGGCCGCCTGGGCGGGGCTTGCCGCCAGCAGGATGCCCGCGCCGCCGAACAGCAGCGCGACCGCGGCCGCGCTCACCCTCCGTTGGGTTTTCACGAATGTCCCTTCGTCGTCGGAGTGTTCTCAGACGGTGCGGACGCCTGTGGTGACGGTGGTGACTGAGAGGGATGGGGTGTGAACCACGGCAGGACCGCCGTGGGGGTCTCGGGATCCGCGCCGGTCTCGCCGGCCCCGCTCTCCCCGCCGCCGGGGCCGGCCGCCGCCTCGGCCCGGTGGCGGCCGCCCGTGGCTCCGGTGCGCGGCCGGACCCGGTCGACGACGGCCATGCCGGTACGGAAGACCGCGGCCGGGACCACCAGCAGGAGCAGGCCCCAGAACAGCAGGACCCCGTACGGGCGGTCCACGCCCCAGGGCTGCGTGGCGACGACCGTGTCCCCGTACTTGAGGGAGACCGTGTAGTCGCCGTGGGCGCCCGCGGACAGGCTGACGTCGAGCCGGACCTCCGCCTTGCCGCCCGGCGGGATCGTGCCCTTCCACCGGACCTCGTCCCACTGCGGCGCGAACACCCCGTGGGCCGTGCCGAGCTGGAAGACGGGGTCCTTGACGGGGGCGGAGCCCAGATTGCCGACGGTGACCGTGAACTTCCGGGTCGGCGGGGCGCCGAACCAGGTCAGCACGCCGTCCTCGCCCTTGAGGCGGACCCCGGTGAGCATCGCGAGGCGGGCGGTGCCGGATTCGGCGGGCAGTTCGGCCACCGGGTGGTCGGTGATCTTCAGGGGGACGGCGACGGTGGCCTGGTCCCCGCCCACCGAGGTCACGTTGACCACGCACGGGCAGGGCTTGGGCGGGGCCACCACCGGCAGCCGCGCGGTGAAGCGGCCGTCGTCTCCGGCCGAGACGGCGGTTCCGTCGGCGTTGGCACAGCTGTTCGTGCCGCCGATCATGTTCTGTCCGCAGAGCAGGACCATCACCAGCGTCCTGGAGTGCCAGCCGGTGCCGGTGACGGTGAGTTCGGTGCCCTTCGCGGCCTCCTGGAGCGAGAGCGCGACGCCCGGCTTGTCCTCGGCGGCACCGGCCGGGGCCGCGCCCCAGGCCCCCGGGACCAGCGCCAGGACGCACACCGCCAGCCCTGCCGCGAGCCGGGCCCTGAGCTTGCCGCTCACGTGGTTGCTCCCGTCAGCTCGTGTTCCGGTGTCCGTTCCTCCTGCGCCGGCGCCACGGGCCGCTCCCGGCGGGTGCGCCGGGCGCGTACGAGGAGCAGTGCGGCCGGCGCGGCCCCGGCGAGGGCGAGCAGCCCGGCGCCGGTCCGCGCGGAGATCCCCCAGGGCGCGCACCACGCCGAGACGGCGGCCGTGGCCGGGGCCGCGCCGGGCGCTGTGACCGTGAGGGTGAGGTCCACGTCGTCGAGGACGGGCGCCCCGGGCCACGGTTCGGTCAGCCGGACCCGCTGGCCGGGGAGCAGTTCCACCGGGACGGCGCGGGCGCTGCGGCCGGGGACCGGGCCGAAGAGGCCCTCGGCGCGGATCGAGAGTTCCGGGGCGAGGGCCACGTTGCCGCGGTTGACGAGGGTGTACGCGACCTGCGCGCCGGCGCCCCGGCCGCGTACGGAGACGCCCTCGACGGTGAGGGCGGCCAGCGTCGGGCCGCCGACCCGCAGGTGGACCCGTACGCCCGCCTCGTGGCCCGCTTCGGCGACGACCACGGCGGCGGGGTGGTGGCCGGGCGGGGAGGCGGGCGGCAGGGTGACGGTGAAGGGGACCACGGCGCGGGTCCGGGGCGGGATCCGCACGGTGGCGGCCGCGCCGAAGCTGATCCAGGACCCGGCGCCCGTCGACTGCCGGGCGGGGCGCACCGCGAAGGCGCCGTCCGCCTCGTTGTAGGCGTCGGCCCCGCGCAGGGTGAGGGTGAGCTCGTGGCCGGTGGTGTTGGACAGGGCCACCCGGTCCTCCAGCACGGTGCCGGCGGTGCCCGCCAGGTAGAAGTACGGGCGGGCCGCGCCGGCGGTGCCCGCCGCGGGCTCGGCGGTCCAGCCGGGCCCGTCGGCCGCGGCGGGGCCTGCGGGCGCGGCCGCCGCCGCGGTGAGCAGGAACAGGATCAGGAGGCGTGCGAGGTGCGTACGGGCGCAGGGCACGGGCATGGCCGGGGCGCTCCGTTCAGGCCCGGGCCCGCCGGCCGCGCCGGGTCAGCCAGAGCATGCCGGCGGCGCCGGTGAGCAGCACGGTGCCGCCGAGGGTGCCGAGCGCGAGGGCGGAGTCGGCGGGCCCGGTCTGGGGCAGGGTGTCGCCCGTGGTGGCGCCGCCGGATCCGGTGGTGTCCTTGGCGCCGGCCGCCGCCGTGACGTCGAGTTCCAGCGAGGGCTTGGGGCTGTTGCCGGGGGTGCAGGTGGTGGTGGTGCCCAGGGCCTTGATGGTGAGCACGCCCGCGGTGAAGGTGACCTTGCCGCTCTTCTTCGGGGTGTAGGTGCCCGAGAGGTCGGTGATCTTGATGGGGGTGTTGGCGGGCACGGCCTCGGGGTTGGGCGGTCCCGAGACCGGTACGGAGACCTTCTCGGCGCCGCCGGTGACGATGACGGCGCTGGGGCTCATCGCGCCCTTGCCGAGCTCGACGGGGCTGGACGAGACGCCCTTCTGGAAGGACATCGTCAGCTTGTACCCGTCGCCCTCCTTGACGGACTTGATGTCGATGGGCGAGACCGCCGACTTGTCGCCGATGGGGGTCTTGCAGTCGTAGGCGACGTCGACGACGTCGGCATGGGCTGCGGGGGCGGCAAGCAGTACCGCCGATCCGGCCAGCGCGGACGCCAGCGCAAGCGCGGTGGAGCGTTTCCGGTCGGTCACCTTCGTCTTCCCCTCGGGCCACAAGTTACTGACGACACATCAGATGGGTGGCTCAAGGTACGCCCGGGACCTTACGGAGGGAAGACAAAGGACATGCGGGATCAGGCGTGGGGGAACGGGCCCGGATCAGGCCGCACGGACGCCCTTCTGCCAGACCGCCGAGACGAGCGGGACGCCCGGCCGGTAGGCCAGGTGGACGTGGCTGGGGGCCTCCAGCAGGGCGAGGTCGGCGCGGGCGCCGGGGGTCAGCGTGCCGATGTCGGTGCGCCGCAGGGCGCGGGCTCCGCCCGCGGTGGCGGACCACAGGGCCTCGTCGGGCGTCATGCCCATGTCCCGGACCGCGAGCGCGATGCAGAACGGCATGGAACTGGTGTAGGAGGAGCCCGGGTTGCAGTCCGTGGACAGGGCGACGGTGGCGCCCGCGTCGAGGAGCCGGCGCGCGTCCGGCCACTGGGCGCGGGTGGAGAACTCGGCGCCGGGCAGCAGGGTCGCCACCGTGGTGCCCGCGGCCTGCGCCAGGGCGTCCACGTCGGCGTCGGTCAGGTGCGTGCAGTGGTCGGCGGAAGCCGCCTCCAGCTCCACCGCGAGCTGTACGCCCGGACCCTGGGTGAGCTGGTTGGCGTGGACCCGCGGAATCAGGCCCGCGGCGGCGCCCGCGGTGAGGACGGCGCGGGCCTGGTCGCCGTCGAAGGCGCCCTTCTCGCAGAAGACGTCCACCCAGCGGGCGTACGGGGCGCAGGCGGCGAGCATGTCGCCGGTCACCAGGTCGACGTAGCCGGCCGGGTCGTCCGCGTAGTCGGGGGAGACGATGTGCGCGCCGAGGTAGGTGACCTCCTCGGTGTGCGCGGCCGCGATGCGCAGGGCGCGGGCCTCGTCGGCGACGGTCAGGCCGTAGCCGGACTTCGTCTCGAAGGTGGTGGTGCCCTGGCGGCGCGCCTCGTCGAGGTGGCGCACCAGGTTCGCCTCCAGCACCGCGTCGGTGGCGGCGCGGGTGGCGGCGACGGTGGTGCGGATGCCGCCGGCGGTGTAGCTGCGGCCGGACATCCGGGCGTTGAACTCGGCGGTGCGGTCGCCCGCGAACACCAGGTGCGAGTGGGAGTCGACGAAGCCCGGGATCACGGCCCGGCCGTGGGCGTCGAAGACGCCGTCGGCGGCGGGGGCGTGGGCGGCTGCGCCGACCCAGGCGATCTTTTCGCCGTCGATGACGACGGCGGCGTTCTCGATGAGGCCGAGCGGGCTGCCGTCGCCGAGCGCGGGGTCGTTGGTGACGAGGCTGCCGATGTTGGTGATGAGGGTGGTCAAGGGAGTCTCCGGGGTTCGGCGGTTCGGTGCGGGCCGGTGGGGGCTGCGGGGTCCGGCTGCACGCCGGTGGTCCCGGTGCGCCCACCCGTCCCGCCCTGCGGGACGCTCGCCCGCACCCTCAGCGGAGGGCGGCAATGGAAGCGGACAGGGCCGACGCCACGTCACCCACACGGGTGTGGTGGCCGTCCCGGACGATGTGGCGACCGCCGACCACGGTGTGGCGGACGTCCGCGGCGGAGGCCGCGAAGACCGCCGTCTCGGCGCCCAGCCGCGGCAGCGGACCGGCCGTGCGTACGGAGTCCAGGGCGATGGTGGTGAAGTCCGCGAGCGCGCCGGGCTCCAGGCGGCCCGCGTCGGGCCGGCCGAGCGCCGCGTGCCCGTCGGCGGTGGCGGCGGTGAGCAGGGCGTTCGCCGTCCAGTGGCCCCGGGTCCGGCTGCGCAGGCGCTCGTTCAGCTCCATCGCGCGGGCCTCCTCCAGCAGGTCGATCACCGCGTGGCTGTCGCTGCCGAGGGAGAGCGGGCTGCCGGCGCGCTGGAGCCGGCCGGCCGGGCCGATGCCGTCGGCGAGGTCGCGTTCGGTGGTGGGGCACATGCAGGTGCCGGTGGCGGAGCCGCCGAGGAGCGCGATGTCGGTGTCCGTGAGGTGCGTGTTGTGGACGCCGGTGGTGCGCGGCCCGAGCACTCCGTGGTCGGCGAGCAGCTGGGTCGGGGTCCGGCCGTGGGCCGCCAGGCAGGCCTCGTTCTCGGCGGTCTGCTCCGAGAGGTGGACGTGCAGGGGGGCCTGCCGCTCCTCGGCCCAGCGGGCGACCGTGGCCAGCTGGGCCGCCGGCACGGCGCGCACGGAGTGGACGGCCGCGCCGATCAGGGCGTGCTCGCGGGGCTTGAGGGCCGAGACCCGCTCGGCCCAGGCCTCGGCGTTGCCGTCGCTGAAGCGCCGCTGGTGCGCGTTGGGCGCCTCGCCGAAGCCCGCGGACAGGTAGGCGGTGTCCAGGAGGGTGATCCGGATGCCCGCCTCGGCGGCGGCCTCGATCAGGGCCTCGCCCATGGCGTTCGGGTCGGCGTAGGGGGCGCCGCCGGGCGCGTGGTGGACGTAGTGGAACTCGCCGACGTTCGTGACGCCGGCGAGCGCCATTTCCGCGTACACCGCGCGGGCCAGCGCGAAGTAGCGCTCCGGGGTGAGGTTCTGGGCGACCTGGTACATGAACTCGCGCCAGGTCCAGAAGGTGCCGGAGCCGACCTGCACCAGGGAGCGCAGCGCCCGGTGGAAGGCGTGGGAGTGCGCGTTGGCCAGACCCGGGAGGGTCAGCCCGCGCAGGACCTCGGCACCGGGCGGCGGGGTGTCCACGCCGGTGCGCAGGGCGGCGATCCGCCCGTCGCCGCCCGCCTCCAGGGCCACGCCCGGCTCGACATGGGTGCCGAGCCAGGCGTGCTCCAGCCAGTACGTCGTGTGCGCGGTCAGCGGCACGCCAGGCCCTCCAGTACGTCGGCGAGGGCGAGGACGCCCGCCACGCAGTCGTCCTCGGTGGCGAACTCCCGCGGGGAGTGGGAGACGCCGGTGGGGTTGCGTACGAACAGCATCGCCGTCGGGACGGCCGCGGAGAGGATTCCGGCGTCGTGTCCCGCCCCGGTGCCGAGGACGGGGACGGATCCGCCGAGGATCCGGTTCAGCTCGTCGCGCAGGGCGTGCTCGAACTCGACGACCGGGGTGAAGGACTCCCGGACGACGGACAGGTCGATGCCGTCCTGGTCGGCCCGCTCGCGGGCGGCCTTCTCGACGGCGGTGACCACGGTGTCCAGGGTGGCCTGGTCGGCGGCCCGCGAGTCGAGCCAGCCGCGGACCAGGGAGGGGATCGCGTTGACCCCGTTGGGTTCGACGGAGACCTTCCCGAAGGTGGCGACGGCCCCGGCGAGGGCGGCTTCCGTACGGGCCGCGAGGACGGTCGCCGCGTACGTGAGCATCGGGTCGCGGCGGTCCACCAGGCGGGTGGTGCCGGCGTGGTTGGCCTCGCCGTGGAAGTCGAACCGCCAGCGGCCGTGCGGCCAGATCGCGGAGGCGATGCCGACCCGGTCCCCGGACAGGTCCAGGGCCCGGCCCTGCTCGACGTGGAGTTCGACGAAGGCCCCGATGCGGGCGAGGCGCTCCGGGTCGGCCCCGATGGCGGCGGGGTCGTACCCGGCGGCCTCCATGGCCTGCGGGAGGCTGATCCCGTCGGCGTCCCGCAGCTCGTACGCCCTCTCCTTGGTCAGCTGCCCGGCGGCGAGCCGGGAGCCGACGCAGGCGAGTCCGAAGCGGGCGCCTTCCTCGTCTCCGAAGTTGGTGATGGCCAGCGGGCGGGTGAAGCGGGCTCCGCGGCTGCGGAGTTCGTCCAGGGCCGCGAAGGAGGACACCACGCCGAGCGGGCCGTCGAAGGCGCCGCCGTCGGGGACGGAGTCCAGGTGCGAGCCGGTGACCACCGCGTCCCCGGCGAGCGGGTCGCCGAGCCAGGCCCACTGGTTGCCGTTGCGGTCCGTCTCGTACAGCAGGCCGCGGGCCTCGGCCTGCTCCTGGAACCACGTACGGCAGTCGGCGTCGGCGCCGGTCCAGGCGAAGCGGCGGTAGCCGCCGGAGTCCGGGTGGCGGCCGACGGGGGCCAGCTCGTCCCACATGGTGTGGAACGAGCTCGCCCGGGCGGGGTTGTCGCTCACGCGTCGTCGCCCTCGCGCATGGGGACGCGGACGCCGCGCTCGGCGGCGACCGACTCGGCGATGTCGTAGCCGGCGTCGACGTGGCGGATGACGCCCATGCCGGGGTCGTTGGTCAGCACGCGGCGGATCTTCTCGCCCGCCAGCGGGGTGCCGTCGGCGACGGTGACCTGGCCCGCGTGGATGGAGCGGCCCATGCCGACGCCGCCGCCGTGGTGCAGGGAGACCCAGGAGGCGCCGGAGGCGACGTTGACCATGGCGTTGAGCAGCGGCCAGTCGGCGATGGCGTCCGAGCCGTCGAGCATGGCCTCCGTCTCGCGGTACGGGGAGGCGACGGAGCCGCAGTCGAGGTGGTCGCGGCCGATGGCCAGCGGGGCGGCCAGTTCGCCGCTCGCGACCATGTCGTTGAAGCGCTCGCCGGCCTTGTCGCGCTCGCCGTAGCCGAGCCAGCAGATCCGCGCGGGCAGCCCCTGGAAGTGGACGCGCTCGCCGGCCATCTTGATCCAGCGGTGCAGGGACTCGTTCTCCGGGAAGAGCTCCAGCATCGCCTTGTCCGTCTTGGCGATGTCCGAGGCCTCGCCGGACAGGGCCGCCCAGCGGAACGGGCCCTTGCCCTCGCAGAACAGCGGCCGGATGTAGGCCGGGACGAAGCCGGGGAAGGCGAAGGCGCGGTCGTAGCCGGCGAGCTGGGCCTCACCGCGGATGGAGTTGCCGTAGTCGAAGACCTCGGCACCGGCGTCCATGAAGCCGACCATGGCCTCGACGTGCTTCGCCATGGACTCGCGGGCCCGGGTGGTGAAGCCGGCCGGGTCCTTGGCCGCGTAGGAGGCCATGTCGTCGAAGTCGACGCCGACGGGCAGGTACGACAGCGGGTCGTGCGCCGAGGTCTGGTCGGTCACGATGTCGATCGGGGCGCCCTCCGCGAGCATCTGCGGGAGGAGCTCGGCCGCGTTGCCGAGCAGGCCGATGGAGAGCGGCTTGCGGGCGTCGCGCGCCTCGACGGCCAGCTGCAGGGCGTGGCGGAGGTTGTCGGCCTTCACGTCCAGGTAGCGGTGCTCGATGCGGCGCTCGATGGCGCGCGGGTCGACGTCGATGCAGATCGCGACGCCGTCGTTCATCGTCACCGCGAGCGGCTGGGCGCCGCCCATGCCGCCGAGGCCGGCGGTCAGGGTGATGGTGCCGGCGAGGGTGCCGCCGAACTTCTTGGCGGCGACCGCGGCGAAGGTCTCGTAGGTGCCCTGGAGGATGCCCTGGGTGCCGATGTAGATCCACGAACCGGCGGTCATCTGGCCGTACATGGTCAGACCGAGCTGCTCCAGGCGCCGGAACTCCTCCCAGTTGGCCCAGTCGCCGACCAGGTTGGAGTTGGCGAGCAGGACGCGGGGGGCCCACTCGTGGGTCTGCATCACGCCGACGGGACGGCCGGACTGGACGAGCATCGTCTCGTCCTGCTTGAGGGTCTGCAGGGTGCGGACCATCGCGTCGAAGGAACGCCAGTCACGCGCCGCCTTGCCGGTGCCGCCGTAGACGACGAGCTTGTCGGGGTGCTCGGCGACCTCGGGGTCGAGGTTGTTCTGCAGCATCCGCAGGGCGGCCTCCTGCTGCCATCCCAGGGTGCTGAGCTCGGTGCCTCGCGCGGCCCGTACGGGGCGGGGTCCTGACATGGCGGTGCCTCCTCCGATGTTGGTCAATCCATTCACATCCTCGCGGTCTGAATAGATTCAGTCAACAGCTGCGGGCCGCCGCGCCGGATGATTGGCTGACAGACATGCATCGGCGAACGCAGGGTGAGGATGCGGCGGCGCGCCGCGACCGGGTCGTACGGGCCGCCGTCGAGCAGGGGCTCGTCGGCGGGACGGAGAGCTCCCCGCCCCTGGTGTGCCTCCTGGACGCGGAGGGCATCCGGGCCTCCGCAGCCGCCCTGACCAGCGCCTTCGCCGCGGCGCTGGCGCCCGGCACCCCGGTCCTGCACGCCTTCGCGGTCAAGGCGGCGCCGCTGGTCCCGGTGCTGCGGCTGCTCGCCGACGCCGGCCTCGGCTGCGAGGTCGCGAGCCCCGGCGAGCTGGCGCTGGCGCGGGCGGCGGGGATCGGCGCGGAGCGGACCGTACTGGACTCACCCGCCAAGACCACGGCGGAACTGCGCGAGGCGCTGGCGCTGGGGGTGGCCGTCAACGCCGACAGCCGGCAGGAGCTGGAACGCCTGGACACGCTGGTGGGCCCGCACCCCGTCGGCCCGGTCGGCGTCAGGGTCAACCCGCAGACGGGCGCCGGCACGATCGACGCCCTGTCCACGGCGACGGCCACGTCGAAGTTCGGCATCGCCCTGCGGGACCCGGGCGCCCGCGCATGGCTCGTCCGGGCCTTCGCGGACCGGCCCTGGCTGACCCGCCTGCACACCCACTCCGGCTCACAGGGGGTGCCGCTCCCGCTCATCGCGCAGGGCGTACGGGAGCTGCACGCGCTGGCCGAGGAGATCAACGCGGCCGTGGGGCGCCGACAGGTCGACACGCTCGACATCGGGGGCGGCCTCCCGGTGAACTTCGCCTCCGACGAGGAGAGCCCGACGTACGCGCAGTACGTGGCCGCGCTGCAGGAGGCCTGCCCGGCGCTGTTCGACGGCTCCTACGGGCTGGTGACGGAGTTCGGGCGCTCCCTGCTGGCCAAGCACGGGCTGGCGCTGGCACGGGTCGAGTACACGAAGACCACCGGCGGCCGGCCCATCGCCCTCACCCACGCGGGCGTCCAGCTGGCCACCCGGACGGTGTACGCCCCGGCGGCGTGGCCGCTGCGGATCCTGCCCTACGACGCGAAGGGCACCCCGAAGACGGGCCCGCCCGTCGCCCAGGACATCGCCGGCCCCGCGTGCTTCGCCGGGGACCTGCTGGCCACGGCCCGGGAGCTGCCGGAACTGGCCCCGGGCGACCTGATCGCCGTCCCGGACACGGGGGCGTACTTCTTCACCGCCCACTACGGCTACAACAGCCTCCCGCGCCCCCCGGTCCACGGCTTCACCACCACCCCGGAGGTCCACTTCACCCTGGCCCGCCCGGCGCAGTCCCTCTCGGACCTCCTCACCGAAGCCGGCGCGGCCCACTCCGACGCCCTGCTCTGAACGTTGCCGGTCCCCTGCGGGGCGGTGGCCCTGCGTGGCGGGTACGGGGCTCCCGGGGCCGTGGCCCTGCGGGGCGGTACGGGACCTCGCGGGGCCGGTGGCTGCGATCGGGGGCTCGCTGCCCGGGAGCCGCACGGCAGGAAACCGCCTCAACCCCGGAGCCGCCCCGCAGGGAACCGTCACTCCACGAACAGGCCCCGCGCGGCCGCCCGGGCGTCGAAGGCCTCCAGGCGGGCCTGCGCGTCCGGCAGCGCGTCCGCCATCGCCTCCAGCAGCACCCGCCCCAACAGCATCGGCGCGCACGCCGTGTCGAAGGCCAGCCCCGTCCCCACCGGAGCCGGGATCAGCAGGTCCGAGTGCCGCGCCACCGGCGCGAACGCGGAGTCGGCCACCGTCACCACCGTCAGGCCGGCCCCCCGCGCCTGCTCCAGCGCGTCCACCACCTCCCGCGGATGCCGCGGCAGCGCGAAGCACAGCAGGGCCGAGGCCCCGGCCCCCACCACCGCGTCGATGCGGTCGGCCAGCATCGAGCCGCCCTCGTCGAGGAGCCGAACGTCCGGATGCACCTTGGCGGCGAAGTACGCGAAGCCCCGCGCCTGCGAGGACGCCGCCCGCAGGCCGAGCACCGGCAGCGGGGTGGAGCCGGCGAGCAGGCGGCCCGCCTCCTCGACGGGAGCCGGGTCGGCGAGCAGGACGGACAGTTGCCGCAGGTTCTCGATCTCGCCCTGGACTGCCTGCTGGTACTCGTTGTACGCGTCCTCCCGCACCGCCTCGGCGCGCTCCGCCGGAGCCACCTCGCGCAGGTGCCGGCGCAGCGCCGGGTACCCGTCGAAGCCGAGCGCCACCGCGAACCGGGTCACCGAGGGCTGGCTCACCCCCGCCAGCTCGGCGAGCTCCACGCTCGACAGGAACGGCACGTCCGCCGCGCCCCGCACCATGCAGTGGGCGATCCGCCGCTGGGTGGGCGTCAGCCGGTGCCCCTCGAACAGCTGCTGCAGCCGCGCTGCCGGGCTGTCACTCATCCCGACCCCTCCGTCCCCGTGTTTATTCAGTCACGGAGCACTCTGCATGCGGTTATGCAAGACGGCAAGCGGCGGACCACTCGGCGAGACGCGGCCGGGATACGGGGGCTGCCCCCTCGGCGCGACGCCGGACGCCCGGCAGGAGCTGGGGGCGGAGTACGAGGCCGCGCTCGTGGACTCGTTCGTGGAGAAGGTCGACACGCAGCTGCGGCGCCTGCCGGCCGAGGAACGGCTGTCGGCCGCCCGCGGCGGACGCACCGCCCAGCCGGAGGGGAACTTCGGGGAGCGCTTCGGGTTCGCGATCATCACGGATCGTCGGCGTGAACTTCGTGGCGGCGAAGCGCCCGCGCCCGTAGCCGGAGTCCCGGAAGACGGGCGCGGGGACCGCCGCACCCTCGCGCAGGCGAGGGGCGGGACGACGGCGGTCCCCGCGCGGGACACGGGCCGGGTCAGGGCCGTCCGCGTCCGTGGCGTTCACGCGGTCCGGGAGCCGCTCCGGAGGTACGCCAACGCCGTTCCGTGGTGCCGGCGGGGGCACTGGCGCCCCTGCCGACGACCACCACTGTGCCGGAGCCGTGTTAAGCCGGTGCTGCCGTCACATGTCCGGCCCGTACCGTTTGCGCGACGGGCCCCCGACGGCGACGGCCTACTTCGAACCCTTGGCCAGGAACGCCAGCAGGTCCTGGCGGCTCACCACGCCGGTCGGCTTGCCCTCGACCAGCACGATCGCCGCGTCCGCCTCGCCCAGCACGGCCATCAGCTCGGACACCGGCTCACCGGAGCCGACCTGCGGCAGCGGCGAGCTCATGTGCTTCTCCAGCGGGTCGGTCAGCGACGCCCGCTGCGCGAACAGCGCGGCGAGGAGCTCCTTCTCGACGACCGAGCCGATGACCTCGGCCGCCATGACGTCGGGGTGGCCGGCGCCGGGCTTGACGATCGGCATCTGCGAGACGCCGTACTCGCGCAGCACCTCGATCGCCTCGCCCACCGTCTCCTCGGGGTGCATGTGGACCAGGGACGGGATGCCGCCCTCCTTGTCCGCGAGCACGTCCCCGATGCGCGCCGAGGGGCCCGCCTCCTCCAGGAAACCGTGGCCGGCCATCCACTCGTCGCTGAAGATCTTGCTCATGTAGCCGCGGCCGCTGTCCGGCAGGAGGACGACGACGACGTCGTCCGGGCCGAGGCCCTCGGCCGCCTTCAGTGCGGCGACGACCGCCATGCCGCAGGAGCCGCCGACGAGGAGGCCCTCCTCCTTGGCGAGCCGGCGGGTCATCTGGAAGGAGTCCTTGTCGGACACCGCGATGATCTCGTCGGTCACGTTCGGGTCGTAGGCGGTCGGCCAGAAGTCCTCGCCGACGCCCTCGACCAGGTACGGGCGGCCCGAGCCGCCGGAGTAGACCGAGCCCTCGGGGTCGGCGCCGATGACCTTGACCTTGCCGCCGGACACCTCCTTCAGGTAGTTGCCGGTGCCGGAGATGGTGCCGCCGGTGCCGACGCCCGCCACGAAGTGGGTGATCTTCCCGTCCGTCTGCTCCCACAGCTCGGGACCGGTGGTCTCGTAGTGCGAACGCGGGTTGTTCGGGTTGCTGTACTGGTCGGGCTTCCAGGCGCCCGGCGTCTCGCGCACGAGGCGGTCGGAGACGTTGTAGTACGAGTCCGGGTGCTCGGGGTCGACAGCGGTCGGGCAGACCACGACGTCGGCGCCGTACGCGCGCAGCACGTTGATCTTGTCCATGGACACCTTGTCAGGGCAGACGAAGATGCACTTGTAGCCCTTCTGCTGGGCCACGATGGCGAGTCCTACACCGGTGTTGCCACTGGTGGGCTCCACGATGGTGCCACCGGGCTTGAGGGCACCGCTCTGCTCGGCGGCCTCGATCATCCGGACGGCGATCCGGTCCTTCACGGATCCGCCGGGATTGAAGTACTCGACCTTGGCAAGGACGGTGGCCTGCAGGCCTTCGGTCACACGGTTGAGCTTCACCAGCGGGGTGTTGCCGACGAGGCTGATCATCGAGTCGTGGAATTGCACCATGTTCTCCAGGGAGGGGACTCCACGGGTTCTCCGGGAGGCACGGCCAGAGTAAGCGGAAAGGGATTGGCCGACGGGCAGTACGGGGCAGGTAGGTCAACAGGGCCAGGCAGGAAGCGAGGAGGCTCCAAGGGTGTCCAGGGCGAGGACGGCCCGCCGGATCGCGGCGGGGGCGGCATACGGCGGAGGCGGGCTCGGGCTGGTCGGAGCCGCAGCGGTGGGGCTGGTACTGGCTGAGGTCCAGTTTGCCAAACGCACGGTCGGGACGGGGCTCCCCGACCCCCCGCGGGCGGACGGGCTGTACGGGAGCGAGTTCGCCGGGCCGGAGCCGGGGTCGGGGCCCGGCCCGCTGCGGCTGGCCATGATGGGCGACTCCACGGCCGCCGGGCTCGGCGTCCGCCGGTCCGGGCAGACCCCGGGAGCCCTGCTCGCCTCGGGGCTGGCGGCGGTGGCCGAGCGGCCGGTGGAGCTGCGGAACGTGGCCCTGTCCGGGGCCATGTCGGACGACCTGGACCGGCAGACGGGGCTGCTGCTGGACGACGGGGCCCCGGCCCCCGACGTGTGCGTGATCATGATCGGTGCGAACGACGTGACCCACCGGATGCCGCCGACCCAGTCGGTGCGCCACCTCACCTCGGCGGTGCGCCGGCTGCGGCTCGCGGGCACCGAGGTGGTGGTCGGCACCTGTCCGGACCTGGGCACGATCGAGCCGGTCTACCAGCCGCTGCGGTGGCTGGCCCGGCGGGTCTCGCGGCAGCTGGCCGCCGCCCAGACCATAGGGGTCGTCGCCCTGGGCGCCCGTACGGTCTCCATGGGAGACCTGCTCGGCCCCGAGTTCGCGGCGAACCCCCGCGAGATGTTCGGCCCGGACTCCTACCACCCCTCGGCGGAGGGGTACGCCACCGCCGCCATGGCCGTCCTGCCGACCCTCTGCGCGGCCCTCGCGCTCTGGCCGGAATCGGACCGCCTGGAGGTGGCGCGCAACGAGGACATGCTCCCGGTGGCCAAGGCCGCGTCCGCGGCGGCGGGGCAGGCCGGTACGGAGGTCACGCAGGCCCGCGGCCCCTGGGCCCTGCTCAAGCACCGGCGCCGGCGCCGGGTCGCGGTGCAGGAGCCGGCACTCGCCGAGCCGTCGGCGGAGCTCCCGGGCGCCCCGGTGGCGGGCACCTGACGGGGGCGTCGGATGGGGCTTCCCGGGCGGGGTAGGTACCCGAACAGCCCGCGGAGCGACCGGCATCACACGGGGAAGGCGATGACCTCGACCGTACGGGCCGGTAACTTCGCTTGCGGTCCCGCAACGAGCCGCACGACACACCCTTGGAGCCCCGATGCCCGAAGCCGTCATCGTTTCCACCGCCCGCTCTCCCATCGGGCGCGCCGGCAAGGGGTCGCTCAAGGACGTCCGCCCGGACGACCTGACCGCGACGATCATCCAGGCGGCGCTCGCGAAGGTTCCCGAGCTGGACCCGCGCGACATCGACGACCTGATGCTGGGCTGCGGCCTGCCGGGCGGCGAGCAGGGCCACAACCTGGCCCGCATCGTGGCCGTGCAGATGGGCATGGACTTCCTGCCGGGCACCACGATCACCCGTTACTGCTCCTCCTCGCTGCAGACGTCCCGGATGGCGCTGCACGCCATCAAGGCGGGCGAGGGCGACGTCTTCATCTCCGCGGGCGTCGAGACGGTCTCCCGCTTCGCGAAGGGCTCCTCGGACGGCCTGCCGGACACCCACAACCCGCTCTTCGCGGACGCGGAGGCCCGTACGGCCGCCGTCGCCCAGAGCGAGGGCTCGTCCTGGCACGACCCGCGGGAGGACGGCCTGATCCCCGACGCGTACATCGCGATGGGCCAGACCGCCGAGAACCTGGCCCGCCTGAAGGGCGTGACCCGCCAGGACATGGACGAGTTCGGCGTCCGCTCCCAGAACCTGGCCGAGGAGGCCATCAAGAACGGCTTCTGGGCCCGCGAGATCACCCCGGTCACCACCCCGGACGGCACGGTCGTCTCCGCCGACGACGGCCCGCGCGCCGGCGTCACCCTGGAGGGCGTGCAGGGCCTGAAGCCGGTCTTCCGCCCCGACGGCCTGGTCACGGCCGCCAACTGCTGCCCGCTCAACGACGGCGCCGCGGCCCTGGTGATCATGAGCGACACCAAGGCGCGCGAGCTGGGTCTGACCCCCCTGGCCCGGATCGTCTCCACCGGCGTGACCGGCCTCTCCCCCGAGATCATGGGCCTGGGCCCGGTCGAGGCGTCCAAGCAGGCCCTCAGGCGCGCCGGTCTGACCGTGGGCGACATCGACCTGTTCGAGATCAACGAGGCGTTCGCGGCGCAGGTCATCCCCTCCTACCGGGACCTGGAGATCCCGCTGGAGAAGCTGAACGTCAACGGCGGTGCCATCGCCGTCGGCCACCCGTTCGGCATGACCGGCGCCCGCATCACCGGCACCCTGATCAACAGCCTCCAGTTCCACGACAAGCAGTTCGGCCTGGAGACGATGTGCGTCGGCGGCGGCCAGGGCATGGCCATGGTCATCGAGCGCCTGAGCTGAGACTGAGCTGAGCGGCTGAGCTGAGCGGTCCGCGTCGTTGTGGCGCCGGGGATCCGGGCGGATCCCCGGCGTCGGAGGGCCTGCCGTTCAACCCCCTCGCGTCCGAGCTGTGACCGAATTTCCCCCAGGATGTGACCTACGTCCTGGGGGTTCGTCGTTTCTCCAGGTCAGAGCGGTCCGGGGGCCGCAGGTGTGACCAAAGACCTGTCCAATTCGTGACGTAATGCACTGCACGCCATTCCCAGGTGAGGACACTCTGATGTAGGAAGTCGGGGGACCGAACCAACCAGGAGTTAGTCAGTGAGCGCCATGTCTCTTGCCCTGCTGCTGACCACGGCCGCCGCCGCGGCCGTGGGCGCTGCTGCGCTGCACGCCGTCCACGGTCTACGCAAGCAGGTCACGGCCCTGCGCGGAGAGCTGGCTGCGCCGGCCCACCCGCGCGGCGTGTCCGTCCCGCATGCCCGCAGCGCCGTGGAGTCCCCCGCCGCCGAGATACGGGCCGCCGTCGCCGAGGCCCTCGCCGAGGAGCGCGAGCGCGAGCTCGCCGAGGCGCGGGCGTTCTGGGCCGCCCAGGAGGCCCGCGACGCCGCCGACGCGCCGTCCCTGCTGGGCGGTCTGCCCGGTCTCGGCGAGGACGGCCCCGCCGTCTTCCTGCCCCGGCAGGCCGACCTGGTCGGTCTGGAGCAGGTACTCGGCGAGGAGGCCGGGGACGAGCCCGGTTACGCCGAGGACTCCGCCGAGTTGGCCGCCGCCCGCCGTCGCCACCCCTCGCACCCGGACTTCGTGCCGGTCCAGCCCTCGGCCCCCGGCGCCGACCACGAGCGGACGGTCAGCCGCCTGGAGGAGCTCGCGGAGGCCCGTACGGCCCTCGCGGACGTCCGCCCGGGCCCGCTGGGCACCCTGGACGTGTACGTGTTCACCGACGGCACCACGCTCTGCATGACCCCGGGCCACCGGGAGACGGCGGAGCGCCTCGCCGAGGCCCTGCGTTCGGGCACCGCGCCGGTCCTGCTCGGCGGCTCCGGCATCTCCGGCGCCTACGCGCTGACCTTCTCCTGCGGGGACGGCCAGGACCCGGACGACAACGTCTACATCCTCGCGGACCGCGTCATCGCGTCGCTCTGAGCTCCGCCTGCTCCACCAGTCGCACGGCCTCGTCCAGCATCTCGGACGGGGCCGTCGTGCCGTCCGCGCGCGCCCCGGCGGCCGCGAGCGCCTCGGCGAGGTCCAGTCCCGCCACCGCCACCTGGTCGCCCACCACGAAGACCCCCGCGTCCGGCATCTCCCGCGCCGGAGCCGCCCCCCGGCCCTCTTCCGCTTCCTCCAGCCGCTGGGCGCGTACGGACAGCTCCCGGGCCAGCTCCAACGCCGTGGCGGCGGCGCCCTGCTGGAGGCGGCTCTGCGGCATGGCCCGCAGCCGGTCGGCGAAACGTTCCACGGCGGCGGCCAGCGGCGAAGTATCAAGCACCCGGCCGACCTTACGCGCCGCCCCGGCACCATTGCCAACGGGCGAACTCTCCGGCACGGTGGCGTGAAGGAACAGCCGTGAGGCCAACAGCACGGCGATACCTCCGGAGGCGCCCATGTCCGTAGAGTTCTCCGAGCAGACCCACCGCAACATGATCGACAGAATCCCCCGGACCACCGGTCGTGAAATCTCCGACTGGCTCCGCACCGTGGACGACGGCCCCTCCCTCGTCCGCTTCGAGGAGAAGGTCAGCTGGCTGCGCGGGGCGCACGAGCTCTCGTACGGCCAAGCCAAGGCGATCATCCACGAGTACGACCTGCGCAGGGCCGCCCGCAAGTTCGGCTGAGCCCTCCCCCGTCCCGGCCCCGATCCCTGCCCCCGACCCCGTACTCCTCCGAGACGCGGGAAGGCCCCGCGAGCGCTGTGCTCGCGGGGCCTTCCCCTTGCCGCGTCCGGCCCGGCCGCGGGGCGGCCGGGGGCAGGACTAGTCGTCGCCGGAGAGGATCTGGAACAGGCGCAGCAGCTCCAGGTAGATCCACACCAGAGTCAGCGTGAGGCCGAAGGCGGCCAGCCAGGCCTCCTCGCGCGGGGCGCCGTACGTCACGCCGTCCTCGACCTGCTTGAAGTCCAGGGCGAGGAAGCAGGCGCCGAGGACGACGCCGATGACGCCGAAGAGGATGCCGAGGCCGCCGCTGCGGAAGCCGAGGCCGTCACCGCCCGCGAAGACGGAGAACAGCAGGTTCGCCACCATGAGCAGCATGAAGCCCAGGGCGGCGGCCATCACGAAGCCGTAGAAGCGGCGGGTGACGCGGATCCAGCGCATCTTGTACGCGAACAGCACGGCGGCGAAGGTGCACATCGTGCCGAGCACGGCCTGGATGACCACGCCCGCGCCGAGGTAGGTGCTGGTGGCCGAGCTGATCACACCGAGGAAGAAGCCCTCGAAGGCGGCGTAGGCCAGGATGATCGGCGGGGAGGCCTTGCGCTTGAAGGTCTGGACGAGCGCGAGGACCATCGCGACGAGCGCGGCGCCGACGGCGATGCCGTACGACTTGTTCACGTTCGCCGGGTCGACGGGCAGGGCGATCCAGGCGATCGTCGCCGTCAGGATGACGGTGCCGAGCGTCATGGCCGTACGGCTCACGACGTCGTCGATGGTCATGGCGCCGGCGCGGGCCGGAGCCTGCGGCATGCCGGTGACCGGGTCGGCGGCGTAAGGATTCGTCGCGTACGGGTTGGTCCCGGCCTGCTGCGACTGCGCGTCAAAGCCCGCGTAGCCGCCGCTGTCGCGGCTGAACCCCCGTCGCGAGAAGACCGGGTTGCTGCTCCTCATCTCACTCCTCCATGGCCACCGGGCGCGGCCTTGCATCAAGAGTAATGCGTTCGCAAAGAAAGCACCCTACTGCTGGAGGAGGATCTTAGGAGAAGGCGCGGCAAAGCGCAGGGGATAACGGAGGGGACTTCGGGAGTGCCCGGAGCCGGACTTGAACCGGCACGGCCTAAAGGCCAGCGAGGTTTAAGCTCGCCGTGTCTGCATTCCACCATCCGGGCAGGGCGTGGCGGCTCCCGTGAAAAAGCACTGGACGCTGCGCCGAGCCTATCCGGAAAGCCCTGGTCGCCAGGGGGCCGTCTATCCGATGTTGTCTGATTTTATTGGCGCTTGAGTGGCCGTCAGACCCGAGAACGCACGGTCGGCCCCTTACGGGCGACGATCACCCCTCGTACGGGAATGACGGGATTTCGATGGCTCGCGCCACCCCGCCCGCCACCCTCCACGCCACCCCGGGCCACCCCGGACCTCCCTCCTGCCCTGAGCCGTCTCGGGCCCGGCCGTCATACCAGAGGAGGAGGCGGGCGCCGCGGCGGTCAGACTCCAGTGGGCCGGGGAACGGGCACCGGGGCTGATCCGCGGGCCGGTGGCCGCGGGGACGATGGAAGGGTCGTGCCGATCCGCAGACCGCAGCCAGGTCAAGCCCGAGGAGTCCCTTCCGTGACCACCATGAACTACGCCCCCCGCACCGCCCAGGCCGTGGCCGCCCGGGCCACCGGACTCTCCAAGGTGTACGGCCAGGGCGAGACCCAGGTGGTCGCCCTGGACAACGTCTCCGTGGACTTCGCCCAGGGGCAGTTCACCGCGATCATGGGCCCCTCGGGCTCCGGCAAGTCCACGCTGATGCACTGCGTCGCCGGCCTGGACACCTTCTCCGCGGGCTCCGTCCGCATCGGCGACACCGAGCTCGGCTCCCTCAAGGACAAGCAGCTGACCCAGCTGCGCCGGGACAAGATCGGCTTCATCTTCCAGGCCTTCAACCTGCTGCCGACCCTGACCGCCCTGGAGAACATCACCCTGCCGATGGACATCGCCGGCCGCAAGCCCGACAAGCAGTGGCTGGACACCGTGATCGGCATGGTCGGCCTCTCCGAGCGCCTCTCGCACCGGCCCACCCAGCTCTCCGGCGGCCAGCAGCAGCGCGTGGCCGTGGCCCGCGCCCTGGCCTCGCGGCCCGAGATCATCTTCGGTGACGAGCCGACCGGGAACCTGGACTCCCGCTCCGGCGCCGAGGTCCTCGGCTTCCTGCGCAACTCCGTCCGCGAGCTCGGCCAGACCGTCGTCATGGTGACCCACGACCCGGTCGCCGCCTCCTACGCCGACCGCGTCATCTTCCTCGCCGACGGCCGGATCGTCGACGAGATGCTCCGGCCCAGCGCCGACGGGGTGCTCGACCGCATGAAGGCCTTCGACGCCAAGGGCCGCACCAGCTGAGGCGCCGCCTCCGCCGACCTCCGAACTTCCCGCCCACGACATCCTGGGCCCACGACATCCTGGACGCCTCCACCATGTTCCGTACCGCCCTGCGCAACGTCCTCGCGCACAAGGCCAGGCTGCTGATGACGGTCCTCGCCGTCACACTCGGCGTCGCCTTCGTCTCCGGCACCCTCGTCTTCACCGACACCCTCGGCAAGGCCCTCTCGGGCCAGTCCGCCAAGAGCTACGACGGCGTCGCCGTCTCCGTCACCTCGTACGGCAAGACCCGCAACGGCGAGGGACGCCCCGAGGGCGAGCCCGGCATCAGCCAGCAGACCCTCGACAAGGTCAAGGCCGTGGGCGGCGTCGACACCGTCAGCGGCCGGGTCTCCGGCTTCGCCGGCGTCGGCGACGAGAACGGCAAGCTGATAGGCAACGGCTGGGCCAACCAGGGCGCCAACTTCGCCCCGGTCAGCGCGGGCAAGGACCCCCGCTACCAGTTCACCGCAGGCGCCGGCCCCGCCACCGCCGACCAGATCGCCCTCGACCGGGCGACGGCGGACAAGGGCGCGTACGAGGTCGGCGACAAGGTCCGGGTCGCCACCAACGGCCCGGTGAAGGAGTACACCCTCACCGGCGTCTTCACCACCGAGGACGGCCAGGTCAACGCGGGCGGCAGCCTCGTCCTCTTCGACACCGCCACCGCCCAGAAGCTGTACCTCCAGCCCGGCTTCTACAACGAGCTCTCCGTCAGCGCCAAGCAGGGCGTCCCCGCCGACCGGCTGCTGGCCGACATCAAGCCGCTGCTCGACAAGAACAGCAAGGCCCAGACGGGCGCCGAGCTGGCCGCCGAACAGGCCAAGGCCATCAAGGAGGGGATGAGCGGCATGAGCACCATGCTGCTCGCCTTCGCCGGCATCGCCCTCTTCGTCGGCATCTTCCTGATCTACAACACCTTCACCATGCTGGTCGCCCAGCGCACCAAGGAGCTGGCGCTGCTGCGCGCCGTCGGCGCCAAGCGCGGCCAGGTCGTCAACTCCGTGATGGCCGAGGCCGTGGTCGTCGGCCTGGTGTCCGCCACCATCGGCCTGGTCACCGGTGTCGGCCTGGCCGTGGGGATGCGCTCCGTCATGGACTCCCTCGGTGCGAAGATCCCCGCCGGCGAGCTCGTCATCTCCCCGGCCACGATCGTCACGGCCCTCGTCATCGGGGTGTTCGTCACCATGGTCGCCGCGGTGTTCCCCGCCTGGCGCACCGGCCGGATCCCCCCGGTCGCCGCCATGGGCAGCGCCCACCTCCCGGCCACCATGAAGTCGCTGGTCCTGCGCAACATCAGCGGGAGCGTCCTGTTCCTGCTCGGCATCGCCCTGGTCCTCGCCGGTGTCTCCGCCGGCGGAACCAACGGCCGCTACACCATCGCCGCCGGAGCCTTCTTCCTGCTCATCGGGCTGATCGTGGTGCTCCCGCTGCTGTCCCGGCCGATGATCGCCGCCGTCCGGCCGCTGCTGCAGAAGGTCTTCGGCGTGCCCGGCAAGCTGGCCGCGCAGAACGCCGTGCGCAACCCGCGCCGCACCGCCGTCACCGCCGCCTCCCTGGCCATCGGCCTGACCCTGGTCACCACCCTGTCGGTGCTGGGCATCACCATGGGCAAGGCCGTCGACCGGATGAGCACCGACAAGATCAAGGCCGACTACAAGGTCTCCATGGCCATGGGCGGCGGCAGCCTGGACAAGTCCGTCGCCGAGACCCTGGCCAAGGCCAAGGGGATCAAGGCGGTCTCCCCGCAGACCGCCGGCTCGCTCAAGATCGGCGAGGACTTCCGGGCCGCGTCCGGCGTCAACCCGGCCGCCATCGGCGAGATCCTCAACATCGACGTGGTCGGCGGCTCGCTCGCGAGCCTCGGCAAGGGCGAGGTCGCGGTCGCGGAGAAGACCGCGAAGAAGAACGGACTCGCGGTCGGCTCGACCCTCCAGGTCATGTACGACGACGGCGAGAAGGCCTCGCTCAAGGTCGGCGCCGTCTACAAGGACCTCGACGGCCTGCTGTCCCCGTACGTCCTCGACGACAGGATCCTCAGCGCCCACTCCGAGACCCCGTACATCCCCGAGGTGTACGTCAACACCACCGGCGGGGAGTCCAAGGCCGCCGAGAAGGCCGTCCTCGACGCCCTCGGCAACAACCCGGCGATCTCCCTGGCCACCCAGCAGGACATGCGCAACGAGATGGGCGGCGTCGTCAACACGGCGCTGAACATCATGTACGGCCTGCTCGGCATGGCACTGATCATCTCCGTCCTCGGCGTCGTCAACACCCTTGCGATGTCCGTCTTCGAGCGGACCCAGGAGATCGGCATGCTGCGGGCGATCGGCCTCGACCGCAGCCGGGTCAAGAACATGATCCGCCTGGAGGCCGTGGTCATCTCCCTCTTCGGTGCGGTCCTCGGCATCGCCGTCGGCATCTTCCTCGCCTGGGCGGTCGGCTCCACCCTGGCGAAGTCGGTGCCCGGCTACGCGCTGGTCCTCCCGTGGGACCGGATCGGCATCTTCCTGCTGCTCGCCGGCGTGGTGGGCGTCCTGGCGGCCATGTGGCCCGCCCGCAGCGCCGCCAGGCTCAACATGCTGACGGCCATCAAGACCGAGTAACCGCCGTCCGCGCGGACACGGAAGGGCCCCGGGGCAGCCGCCCCGGGGCCCTTCCCGCTGCCCGCGGTGTCGTACGGGGGCTACGCGCCCCAGGTGCGCAGCCGCAGCGGCAGCCCGGACTCCCCCGCTCCGGAGGGCCGCACCGCGAGGACCTGGTTGACCCCGAGGCGGCCCCGCTCGAAGCCCAGCGCCGAGGCCGCCATGTACAGCCGCCAGACCCGGGCCCGGCCGGGCGAGGTCAGCCGGACGCACTCGTCCCAGTGCCGCTCCAGCCGCGCCACCCAGGCCCGCAGGGTCAGCCCGTAGTGCTCGCGCAGCGCCTCCACGTCCCGGACCTCGAACCCGGCCCGCTCCAGCTCGCCCACCGTGCTGCCGAGCGGGGAGAGTTCGCCGTCGGGGAAGACGTAGGCGTCGATGAACTCGTCGATGCGGTACGCCTCCTCGTCCGGCTCGGGCCGGCGCGCGATCTGGTGGTTCAGCAGCCGGCCGCCGGGCGGCAGCAGGGCGTGGAGGGTGCGGGCGTATCCGCGGTAGCGCTCGGCGCCGACGTGCTCGGCCATCCCGATGGACGAAATCGCGTCGTAGGGGCCGTCCTTGACGTCCCGGTAGTCCTGGACGCGGATGTCCACCCGGTCGGCCAGCCCCTCCTCGGCGATCCGCTTGCGGGCGTGGACGGCCTGTTCGCGCGAGAGCGTGATGCCGGTGACCCGGACGTCGTACTCCCGGGCGGCGTGCAGGGCCATGGAGCCCCAGCCGCAGCCCACGTCCAGGAGCCGTTCGCCGGGGCGCAGGTCCAGCTTGCGGCAGACCAGGTCGAGCTTGTCGCGCTGGGCCTGCTCCAGGGTGGAGCCGGGGCTCCAGTAGGCGCAGGAGTACACCATGGACGGGCCGAGGACCCGCTCGTAGAACTCGTTGCCCACGTCGTAGTGGTGGCTGATCGCCTGCCGGTCGCGGTTCTTGCTGTGCGCCGGACCGCCGCGGCGGACGGCCTCCTCGGGCGGCGGTGCGGGCGGGAGCCACGGCCGGGCCAGCGCGATCAGCTCCCGTACGGCCGCCCGCGCGTCCGGATCGCGCAGCAGGGCGGCGGCCCGGGCGGCGCTCGCGGCCCGCTCCGGCAGGTGCGGGCGCACGGCGGCGGGCTCCCGCTCCCAGAGCAGGCCCGCGACCCGGTCCAGCAGCTCGAAAAGGTCGCCCTCCGCGGTCACTTCGCCGGCGACCCAGGCACGGGCGAGGCCCAGCTCGCCGGGCTTCCACAGGACGCGGCGCAGGGCCCTCCGGTGGGCGATGACCAGGGTGGGGCCGTCGGGCGGTCCGGCCTCGCTGCCGTCCCAGGCTCGGATGCGTACGGGCAGAGGGGCGCCCAGCAGGGTCTCGGCGATTGCGGCCAGCCGCGGCGCGGCGTCGGTCATCGAAGGCACCTCCTGAATGATCCGACCGAACGGCCTACCCCATTCCGGTGCCGGATAAGCCGGGACGGCGCGCGGAGGCACCCGGCGGCGCGACGAAGACACCCCGACGACACCCGGCGACCACCGGGCGGCACGTCGGCGGCACCGGCGGCACACCGGCACGCCGAAGGGGCCGCCCGCACCACGGATGGCAGGCGGCCCCTTCGGGGACGTGCAGGTACTACCGGCGGGTCAGGAGGCCTTGGCCTTCTGGGCCGGTGCCGCGGCGGCGGCCGGAGCCGGCGCCGGCTTGGCGGCCTCGTAGAACTCCTCGCGCGGGGTTTCGAGGGCGCCGAGGGAGACGACCTCGCGCTTGAGGAACATGGCGAGGGTCCAGTCGGCGAAGACGCGGATCTTGCGGTTCCAGGTCGGCATGGCCATGCCGTGGTAGCCACGGTGCATGTACCAGGCGAGCCGGCCCTTGAGCTTGATCTTCATCTTGCCCATGACGATCATCGCGACGCCCTTGTGGAGGCCGAGGCCGGCCACCGCACCCTTGTTGGAGTGCTCGTACTCGGTCTGCGGGAAGCCCCGCATGCCCGAGATGACGTTGTCGCCGAGGACCTTGGCCTGGCGCAGCGCGTGCTGGGCGTTCGGCGGGCACCAGGCGTTCTCGACGCCGGCCTTGCGGGCGGCGACGTCCGGGACCTGGGCGTTGTCGCCGGCGGCCCAGATGTAGTCGGTGCCCTGGACCTGGAGGGTGGGGGCGGTGTCCACGTGGCCTCGCGGGCCCAGCGGCAGGCCGTAGCGGGCCAGGGCCGGGTTGGGCTTGACGCCCGCGGTCCACACGATGGTGTTGGAGTCGACCTCAAGGCCGTTCTTCAGCACCACGTGGCCGTCCACGCAGGAGTCCATCGAGGTGTTGAGGTAGATCTCGATGCCGCGGGACTCAAGGTGCTCCTTGCCCCAGGTGCCGAGCTTGGGCCCGACCTCGGGAAGGATCTTGTCGGCCGCGTCGACCAGGATGAAGCGCATGTCCTCGCGCTTGATCGTGGCGTAGTACTTGGCGGCGTCGCGGGCCATGTCCTCGACCTCGCCGATGGTCTCCGCGCCGGCGAAGCCGCCGCCCACGAAGACGAAGGTGAGGGCCTTGCGGCGGACGTTCTCGTCCGTCGTGGACTCGGCCTTGTCCAGCTGCTCAAGGACGTGGTTGCGCAGGCCGATGCCCTCTTCGACGCCCTTCATGCCGATGCCCTGTTCGGCGAGGCCGGGGATCGGGAAGGTGCGGGAGACGGCGCCGAGCGCGATCACCAGGTAGTCGAAGGGCAGCTCGTACGCCTCGCCGACGAGCGGCGTGACGACGGCGACCTTGCGGTCCTGGTCGATGCTGGTGACCCGGCCGGTGAGAACCTCAGCCTTGGGCAGCACGCGTCGCAGCGGGACGACGACGTGCCGAGGCGAGATGCTGCCTGCGGCCACTTCGGGGAGGAAGGGCTGGTAGGTCATGTACGAGCGCGGGTCGACGACCGTGACGGTCGCCTCGCCGTAACGCATCTTCTTCATGATGCGCTTGGCTGCGTACAGGCCTACGTACCCACCTCCTACAACGAGGATCCTGGGACGCTCCGTGGTGCTCATGGAACGAGTATCCAGCACCCTCAGGGGTGACGCTCGTGAGCCCCTTCACAAGGTGTTCCGAGGCCTCTGCTACACTGCGCGGCCCACGTGACGGAGGTCATGGCGCCAACGGGGAACCAAGGTGTAACGGGATTCGTTGTCCACCCGTCCTGAACTGGCCTCCAGGCGTTCAACCGGAGTAGACCACCGGGTTCGTGGATACCTACCGGCCGGCCGCGTCGAGCTCCGCTGTTCGCACAAGCGCCCGCCCAAAACACGCCTTCGGCGCCCCGGAACCCCTCGAAAGTGCCTTCGGACGCCCCCACAGGCTTCTTTTCCTTGTGAAGAACTTCACGAACTTTCTCGGCGCGCGGCCCCGCACACCCCCCGAAGGGCGGTTTCGGGCCACCCCGGGGAGCCCCCGCCCCACGCGAACGGCCCGACCGGAACGGGGTGTTCCGGTTGGGCCGGAGCCGTGACGGGTGCGGGCGGGGTCAGGCTTGGTCACGATCGGCGACGGGCGCGACGTCTACCGCGGGCTGTGAGCGGGCGCGCCCGGGAACTGCAGCTCCCGGGCGGCCGGCCGGTACCTCAAGCGCCGTCGCGCGCCGCGTCCCAGGCGATGCCGTCGAGGATGTCGTGTTCCGAGACCACGACCTCCGAGGCCCCGATCCGCTCCATGATCGCCAGCAGGATCAGCGCGCCCGCGCCGATCACGTCCACCCGGCCCGGGTGCATGACCGGGATCGCGGCCCGTTCGGCGTGCGTCGTGGTCAGCATCCGCTCGCTGATCTCGCGGACCGTCTCGTACGGGATCCGGGCGTGGTGGATCTCCGAGGAGACGTACTCCGGCAGCCCGAGCGCGATCCCGGCCACCGTGGTCACCGAGCCCGCCAGGCCCACCAGCGTGCGGGCCTCGCGCAGCGGCACCGTCTGCTCGGCCAGGTCCAGGGCCGCCTCGACGTCGGCCCGTATGGCGGCGATCTGCTCCGCGCCCGGCGGGTCGCTGACCGCCCCGTCCACCACCAGGTGGCGCTCGGTCATCCGTACGCAGCCCATGTCCACGGAGCGGGCCGCCCGTACGTGCTCCTCGCCGACCACGAACTCGGTCGAACCGCCGCCGATGTCCACCACCAGGAACGGCTTGTCCAGGTGGGCGGCGCCCGTCAGCTCCTTGGTGGCGCCGACGAAGGAGAACTCCGCCTCCTGGTCACCGGAGATCACCTCGGGCTCGACGCCCAGGATGTCCAGCACCCCCTGGACGAACTCGTCCCGGTTCTCGGCGTCGCGGGAGGCCGAGGTGGCCACGAAGCGCAGCCGCTCGGCGCCGAGCTCCTTGATGACCGCCGCGTACTCGCGGCAGGCCGCGAAGGTGCGCTCCAGGGCCTCGGGGGCCAGCCGGCCCGTCTTGTCCACGCCCTGGCCGAGGCGGACGATCGTCATCCGCCGGTCCAGCTCGACCAGCTCGCCGGTCGCGGGGTCGCAGTCCGCGACGAGGAGGCGGATGGAGTTCGTACCGCAGTCGATGCCCGCGACCCGGATCACGCGTCCGCCTCCGTCCCGGCCGTCTGCGCATCGCCCGGCTCGTCCTGCGCCTTGTCGGCGCACGGGGTGACGCAGGCGCCCTTGGCCCACCACTCCGGCAGCATGGCCAGGGCCTCGTCGCCGAACGGGTTCACCCCGGGGCCGGCGGCCAGCGAGTGGCCCACCAGCACGTGCAGGCACTTCACCCGGTCCGGCATCCCGCCGGCGCTCGGGAAGCCCTGGAGCACCTCGATGGCGTCACGGCGCCGGATGTAGTCCTCGTGCGCGGCCCGGTAGGCGGCGGCGAGCTCGGGGTCCTCGGCGAGCCGGGCCTGCATCTCCTTCATCACGCCGTTGGCCTCCAGCGTGCCGATCGCGGAGGCCGCGCGCGGGCACGTCAGGTAGTACAGCGTCGGGAAGGGCGTGCCGTCGGGCAGCCGGGGGGCGGTCTCCACCACGTCCGGCTGGCCGCACGGGCAGCGGTGGGCGATGGCGCGCAGCCCGCGCGGCGGGCGGCCGAGCTGCTGCTCGAACGCCTCGATGTCCGCGTCGGTCGGCTCGGTCCGGTCGGTCTGGGGCGGGGGCGTCTGCATGCCTGGAGGAAGTCTCTTCGTTCTCGTGGATGGGTGCTGGTACTGCTCGCCGGTGGTGCTGCCTGGTACTGCCGGGACGGCCGGCTGCCGCTCAGTCCCCGGGACGGTCGGCCTTGTCGACGCCGTCCCAGACGTTGGAGTACCAGGGCCGGTCGGAGCCGGCCTGTCCGCTGCGGTGCCGCTCGGCGGCCTCGGCCCCGGGGTCGGTCATGATGTAGCTGATCTCGCCCGGGCGTACGAAGTGCAGGTGTTTGCGGGCCTGCTGCTCCGCGTATGCGTTGTCCTGCCAGCGGGCCTTCTCGTCGCGGAGGCGTTCGAGGCGCCGGCTCGCCGCCTCGGCCGCCCGCCGCTGCTCCGCGATCTCCGAGCGCTGGGAGACGTACTGGCGCATCGGATAGGCGAGGGCGACGACCAGCGTACAGAGGACGAGCACGAGGAGCGCGGCCCGGCCGGTCAGCCGGCTGCGCCGCACCTGACGGCGGCTCTGGGAGCGGTAGACGTGCGCGGCGGTCCGCTCGCCGAGCTGCTTGAGCCTGGTCGCGGTGGAGAAGGTGGAGAACCGATCCCGGTTCCCGGCCATGGTCCCGCCTCCCCTGTGCACGCACTACGCAATACGTCCCCGCACACGGTACGGGACCGAGTGCGGGGACGTACGGAGGCGAGGGCGCAATTAGCCCTTGAAGCGCGGGAACGCGCTGCGGCCCGCGTACACGGCGGCGTCGTCGAGGATCTCCTCGATGCGCAGCAGCTGGTTGTACTTGGCGACGCGGTCCGAGCGGGCCGGGGCGCCGGTCTTGATCTGGCCGCAGTTCACGGCGACGGCGAGGTCGGCGATGGTGACGTCCTCGGTCTCGCCGGAGCGGTGCGACATCATGCACTTGAAGCCGTTGCGCTGGGCCATCTCGACGGCGTCGAGGGTCTCGGTCAGCGAACCGATCTGGTTCACCTTGACGAGCAGGGCGTTGGCGGAGCCCTCCTCGATACCACGGGCCAGGCGCTCCGGGTTGGTGACGAACAGGTCGTCACCGACGATCTGGACCTTGGCGCCCAGGCGGTCGGTGATGGTCTTCCAGCCGGCCCAGTCGTCCTCGAACAGCGGGTCCTCGATGGAGACCAGCGGGTACGCCTCGACGAGCTCGGCGTAGTAGTCGGTCATCTCGGCGGCCGAGCGGGACTGGCCCTCGAACTCGTACTTGCCGTCCTTGTAGAACTCGGACGCGGCGACGTCGAGCGCGAGCGCGATGTCCTTGCCCGGGGTGTAGCCGGCCTGCTTGATGGCCTCGATGATGAGGTCGAGCGCGGCGCGGTTGGACTCCAGGTTCGGGGCGAAGCCGCCCTCGTCGCCCAGGCCGGTGGACAGGCCCTTGGTGTGGAGGACCTTCTTGAGGGTGTGGTAGACCTCCGCGCCCCAGCGCAGCGCCTCGGAGAAGGACTCCGCGCCGATCGGGGCGATCATGAACTCCTGGATGTCCACGTTGGAGTCGGCGTGCGACCCACCGTTGAGGATGTTCATCATCGGAACGGGCAGCAGGTGCGCGTTCGGGCCGCCGAGGTAGCGGAAGAGGGGGAGGTCGGAGGCCTCGGACGCGGCGTGCGCGACGGCGAGGGAGACGCCGAGGATGGCGTTGGCGCCGAGCGAGCCCTTGTTGTCGGTGGCGTCCAGGTCGAACATGGCCTGGTCGATCAGCCGCTGCTCGGTGGCGTCGTAGCCGACGAGCTCCGGGCCGATCTGCTCGATGACCGCGAGGACGGCCTTCTCGACACCCTTGCCCATGTAGCGGTTGGGGTCACCGTCGCGGAGCTCGATGGCCTCGAAGGCACCGGTGGAGGCGCCGGACGGGACGGCAGCACGGCCGGTGCTGCCGTCGTCGAGGCCCACCTCGACCTCGACCGTGGGGTTGCCTCGGGAGTCCAGGATTTCCCGGGCTACGACGACGTCGATGGACGGCACGAGCATCTCCTTCTGGGATGTGACGCTGGATGTGCGGTGGCGGTGAGCCGGTGGACGGCCCTGCCGACTAGAGCCTAACCGGCTCCGGGCACTGGGCCGCCCGACCGCCCGGCTCCTGGGACGAAAAAGGGCCCGAATACCCCTCTTCCGGGACATAGGGACCCTGGTCAAGGCCTTGATCACGCCCGCTCCCGCGGCCGTGGACCTGCACGCGCCGCCGCCCGGCGCGTGCGGAGACGCGCCGGGCGGCAGGGAGTGCGTGCGGGGGGGTCAGGCGAGCTTCAGCTTCTGCCCCGGGAAGATCAGGTCGGCGTCCTTGACGGTGTCCTTGTTCAGCTCGAAGAGCTTCTCCCAGCCGCCCTTGACGCCGTTGGCCTCGGCGATGGTGCTGAGGGTGTCGCCGGTCTTGACCTCGTACGAGCCGTTGCCGGCCGGCGCGGGGGCCGGGGCCTCGGAGCGCTCGGAGCGGGTGGTCGGCGCCTCGGCGCGCTTGGGCTCCGTCTTCTTCGGCTCGGTCTTCTTCGGCTGCGTCTTCTGCGGCTGGGTCTTCTGCTCCGTCTTCTTCGGGGTGTCGGTGGCACCACCGGTGTAGGAGGAGTTCGACAGGCCGACGCCGCAGGACGGCCAGGCGCCCTTGCCCTGGCCCTTGAGGACCTTCTCGGCGATGGCTATCTGCTGGGCCTTGGAGGCCTGGTTGGCCTGCGCGGCGTACGCCTTGCCGCCGTACGCGGCCCAGGTGGAGGACGAGAACTGCAGGCCGCCGTAGTAGCCGTTGCCCGTGTTGATGGCCCAGTTGCCGCCGGACTCGCACTGCGCGACGCGGTCCCACTCGGAGGCGGTCGCGGCGCTGGCCGAGCCGGCCGCCATCAGGGGTGCCGCGACGGCGACGCCGGTGACGCCGGCGAGCGTGACGATGCGAGCGGCCTTGGAGGCGCGGCGGTGCTTGCCCTTGCCGGAAAGCAGCATGGAGTTCTCCTCACCGACGCCTGCGAGGTGAGCTGTCGGGTTCGGGCCGATGGTGCCCGGCCGCGCGGCTGGCGCGCGGCTTCACCCCAAGCCGTTCCTGACCATCTCTCAATGGCCGGGCCCGGCACTTACCTTGGGTCCCCCGCTCCTGCCTTCGGCGCTTGACGCGACGACTGTTCCCTCCGTCCGCCGGCAGGATTCGGCGATGCGGTCGAAGGGGCCCGCGGTGGCGGGCGGTTCAGAAGGTAGACAGGTCCCTCCCCGATGTTCAACGCGCGACATCGGGGAGAAACGGCCCCTACTTGCGTCCCTCTTAGGGGTGTTTGCGCAGGTGAGGACGGGGTTTGCGGAAGGCGCAGGGCGTGACACGCCAGTTGACCGGAAGAGACACATGTCTCACTTGCCGATTACGGACATTCAGCGCCTTCCGGGCGCCCGAACTGCCCCTATTGCTGGGTTAGATCCAGATTCTGCCCGGGCGTGATCAGGTTGGCGTCCTCGCCGATGACCTGCTCATTGGCCTGGTAGAGCGCGCTCCACCCGCCCTTGACCCCCTTGGCAACCGCGATGGTGGCCAGGCTGTCGCCCGACTTGACGGTGTACGTGGGCTCCGACGCGGCGTCAGAAGGGGCCGGGGTCTCCTGCGCGGGCGCACCACGGTGCTTGCCGGTGGCCCCGGCATCCCCGGTGGCCGCCGGGTCGCCGGGGGCGCCCGGGGCGGTGGGGGCCGCGGGGGCGGTCGGGTCGGCCGGAACGGGCGCCGAGGGGTTCGCCGGATCGGCCGGCGACACCGGGGCGGTCGGGTCGGCCGGGAGGGTCGGCGTCGGGGGCGTCGGCGTGGGGACCGGGGTGGTCGTCGGGTCTCCGGGGAACACCGGGATCGTGGCCGGGTCGTCCGGGGCGGGCATGACGGGCAGTCCGCTGGAGGGCGCGAGCGGCGCCGCGGGGAGCGTGAACGAGGGGTCCGGGGTCGGGGTCGGGGCCCCGAAGTCCTTGGCGGGCGCGCCGGAACCGCCGGCCGGGACGGAATCGTCCGGGCGCGAGGGGGTGGGGGCGATCGGCCCGTGGGTGCCGGGCGTACCCGGGTCCACCGCGGCGGCGGGCGCCTCCTGGGTCAGCCCGGCCCCGGCGGCGCACAGCGGCCAGGCTCCGGGGCCCTGGGAGGCCAGCACCTGCTCGGCGACGGCGATCTGCTGGGAACGGCTGGCGAGGTCGGGGCGCTCGGCGTAGGTGAGGCCGCCCGCGTTGTTCCACTGCTCCTGGGTGAACTGGAGTCCGCCGTAAGCACCGCTGCCCGAGTTGGCGCTCCAGGAGCCGCCACTCTCGCACTCTGCGACCTTGTCCCACGTGGAGGCGTCCGCCGCGCTCGCGCCGGTGGCGGCGAGCAGGGGCAGGGCCAACGCGGAGCCGGTGACTCCGGCGGTGACGACAATCGCGGGCACCTGGCGGGGGCGTCTGTGGCGGCCGTTCCCGGAACGCATGAGCTGCACCTTTCGCATAACGGCTGGGTAACGGCAGAACCTAGCGGCCTTCTCACGATTGTCACAAGTTCGGTCGGAAACTGACTTCCGATCAGTTCGCGTTCACTCGTTCCGGGGTGTGAAGCGAACGGGAAGAGTGCGCAGGCCACGCATGATCAGTCCGCCGCGCCAGCGCAGCTCCGTTGACGGAACGGCGAGTTCCAGATCCGGCAGACGCGTGAGCAAAGTCGCAAGCGCGGTCTGTCCTTCGAGTCGCGCGAGCGGAGCGCCCAGGCAGTAGTGGATGCCGTGCCCGTAACCGAGGTGCTGATTGTCACTCCGGGCGAGGTCCAGGGTGTCCGGATCGGCGAACCGCCCGGGGTCCCGGTCGGCGGCCGCGAGGACGACCAGGACCGGGTCGCCGGCCTCGACGTCCTGCCCGCCGAGGGTCAGCGGCTCGGTGGCGAACCGCCAGGTGGCCAGCTCCACGGGGCCGTCGTAGCGCAGCAGCTCCTCCACGCCGGTCTCCAGCAGGGACCGCTCCCCGGCGGCGAGCGAGGCCTGCAGGCGCACGCGCTGGTCCGGGTTCATGAAGAGGGAGTGGACGCCGTTGCCGATGAGGTTGACAGTGGTCTCGAACCCGGCGAAGAGCAGGATGAAGGCCATGGCGGTGGCCTCGGCCTCGGTCAGGTGGTCGCCGTGGTCGCTCGCCCGGATCAGATCCGAAATGAGGTCATGGCCCAGATCATCCCTTTTGCGGTGGATGAGTTCGCCGAGATAGGTCCGCATCTGCTTCACGGACCGGGCGACCCCGCCGCGCGGGCCGCCGCCGTGGCGGATCATCATCCCCGCCCAGTCGCGGAAGTCGTCCTGGTCCTCGCGCGGGACGCCGAGCATCTCGCAGATGGCGTAGATGGGCAGCGGGAAGGCGAACTCGTGGATCAGGTCCGCCTCGCCCCGGCCGGCGAACCGGTCGATGAGGTGGTCGGTCAGCTCCTGCACGCGCGGGGTGAACTCGGCGACCCGGCGCGGGGTGAACGCCTTCGACACCAGCCGCCGCAGCCGGGTGTGGTCCGGCGGGTCGATGTTGAGCAGGTGCGTCATCAGCTCCGCCTTGCGCTCCCCCGGGATCCCGGTCTTGCCCTTGGCGTGCGCCGGCTCCGCGTGGTGCACCGGGTTCTTGCTGAGCCGCTGGTCGGCCAGGGCCTGGCGGGCGTCGGCGTACCGGGTGACCAGCCAGGCCTCGACCCCGCTGGGGAGCTTGGTGCGGTGCACCGGGGAGTGCTCGCGCAGCCAGGCGTACGCGGGATACGGGTCGGTCGCGAACTCCCAGTCGAACAGGGTGGGGCCCTGCGGAGGAGTGCGGTCTGCGGAGGCTGCGGAGTTCGGCTCGTGCACGCCCCGACGGTATCCCGCGCCGCCGAAGCCCTACGCCGAGAGGCCCTCCGCGGCGCGGATCGCGGCGCGGTAGGTCCGGGCCGCCGCGCGCAGGGCCGTCTCGGGGTCGACTCCCTCGGCCTCCGCCCGCGCCGCCAGCGCGAGCAGCTCGTAGCCGATGCCCTCGCCCCGGGGCAGCTCCACGGGCACACCGCCCGCGCGGACCCGGCCGGCGAGCTTGGCGGCGAGCGCCAGGCCCGGCTGGCCCAGCGGGATCCCGTCGGTGACGGACTCCCGCTGCTTCTCGACGGCCTTGGTGCGCTGCCAGTGCGCGTGGACGTCCTGCGCGGTCCGCGCCTCGGCGTCCCCGAAGACGTGCGGATGGCGGTGGATCAGCTTCTCGACGAGGCCCCCGGCCACGTCGTCGATGGAGAACGGCTCCTCGGGGTCCTCCTGGGCGATGCGCGCGTGGAAGACCACCTGGAGCAGCACGTCGCCGAGCTCCTCGCGCAGTTCCTCGCGTTCGCCGGCCTCGATGGCCTCCACCAGCTCGTACGCCTCCTCGATGGCGTACTTCACGAGCCCTTCGTGGGTCTGTGCCGAGGTCCACGGGCACTCCCGGCGGACCCGGTCCATCACCTGGACCAGGTCGAGGAGGCGGGCGCCGGGCAGGTCGTAGGACCCGGGCAGCAGTTCCAGGTCGGGCATGGCGACCCGGCCGGAGCCGGCGAGCCGGGCCAGCCCGTCGGTCAGCCGCCGGTCGCCCTCGCCGCTCGGCAGCACCACGACGGTGCGCCCGCCGGCGCAGGCCTCGACCAGGCCCTGCGCATCGGGGCTCTCCCGCTCGACGACGATGCCCGCCTCGCGCAGGTAGGGCAGCTGCGGGTGGTCCGGGTCGGCGCACAGCACCCGGTCCGCGGCGCGCAGGGTCTGCCAGGCCGGCCAGGACAGCAGGCCGGGCGCGACCCGGTGGCTGGCGGTCAGCAGGACGATGCGGCCGGTGGGCTCGGCGGGTTCGGAGGGGGCGTCGTCATTCACCCTCCGAACCTACCTCCGCGGCGGCGGCTCAGGCTCCGGCGGGGGGCTGGTCGGGCCGGGTCCGCTGGACGATCCACGGGGTGTCCTGGTCCCCGAGCACGATCTGCTGCGGGTCCCAGACGCCGTAGCGCGGGTTGACCTCGATGTGCAGCGCCTTCGCGGCGGCCGCGAGCTGTACGACGGCCTTGTCCTGGCTGCCGTAGTGGTCGAACAGCTTGTCGCGCAGCAGCTTGAAGCGGGCGTCCGCGTCGAGCTGGCCGGGGGCGAGACTGGCCTGCTGGAGGGCGGCCTGCTCCAGTTTGCCGGCGTCGCCCGCCTGCTCCAGCTGGGCCTTGCGCAGGTCGCCGATCTCCTTGTCGCTGACGCTCACGCCGGCGTCCTTCGCGGCGCGCTCCAGCACCGCGGTCTGGATCATCTTGTTGAGCTTGATCCGCTCCAGGCCCGGCGTGGACTGGATGAGCTGGGCTGCGGCCTCCCCGGAACGGTTCTGCGCGGCGCGGACGTCGTTGACCTGGGCCTGGAGTGCCGAGGTGGTGATCCGCTCGCCGCCGACGACGGCCGCGGTGCCGGGGCGGGCCTGACCCGAGCAGGCGGACAGCAGGGGAGCCGCCACGAGGAGGGCGGCGGAGACGGAGAGCGCTGTGCGACGGTGCAAAGGAGCCTCCAAGGCCGGGAGATTGTGCGTCGGTGCACAAGGCCGTGCGGTGATCGATGGTATGCAGTCAGAGTGATCCGAGCCACTGGTTCGACCAACGATTCCGGGGGTGTCGGGGTACGCGTGTGTTGGTGTCCGCGCCATCCCGCGGCCACCCTTCGGTCCACCGGTGCTGCCAAAGTCGGCCCACCATGTCGACACCGCACCGTTCGCCGCACCGTTCGCCGCGCCGCCGGAGCCTGTCCGGCTCGGCGCTCGCCGCTCTGATCACGGTGGTGGCCGTGTGCGCGGGGGACGCCGTCGCACGCGTCTTCCCCTACGGACACCGCCACCGCAGCATCAACGACCTCGGCAACCAGTTCGTCCCCTTCCACGCCCACCTGTGGGACCTCCTGCACGGGCGGGCGCAGGGCGGGCTGCTGCTCAACTGGCAGTCCGGCTACGGCACGAGCTTCCTCCCGGACCTCGGGACGTACCTCACCAGCCCGTTCGCCGTGCTCGTCGCGGTGTTCCCGCGCACCGACACCGACCTTGCGGTGTACGTCGTCACGGTGCTGAAGACGGCCGCCGGCGCGGCGGCCATGGCCTGGCTGCTGCGCACGCAGCGCCGGGGACCGGGGTGGGCGGCGGGGCTGCTCGGGGCCTCCTACGCGCTGTGCGGCTGGTCGGTGATCGAGGCCTCCTACAACCCGATGTGGCTGGACGGGCTGATCGCCTTCCCCCTGCTGTGCCTGACGGGCGAATGGGCGCTGCGCGGGCGCCGGCCGGCCCTGGCGGTCCTGGTGGCGGCGCTGTGCTGGACGGCGAACTTCTACACCGCCTACATGGCGACGCTGGGTGCGGCGCTGGTACTGGTGGTGCGGGTGGTGCTCACCCGGGAGGGGGTACGGGAGCGGTCGGCGGTGGTGGGCCGCGCGGCGGGGGCGACCCTGTGCGGGATCGCGCTGTCCGCGCCGGTGCTGGTGCCGCTGTTCCTGAGCTCGCGGCAGGCCTACCCGGGCTGGACGCGGCAGTTCGAGCCGGTGCCCTGGCCGGACCTGCTGGCGCGGCTGCTGCCCGCCACGTACTCCTTCTCCTCCCCGGCCCTGTTCGTGGGGACCGGGACGCTGCTGCTGGTGGCGGCGCTGCCGTTCCACCGGGCGGTGCCGCTGCGGACCCGGCTGTGGTGGACCGGGCTGACGGCGGCCGTCCTGCTCTCCTTCCAGTGGACGCCGGCCCATCTGGCCTGGCACCTGTTCGCGACGCCGAACGGCAGCCCCTACCGGCAGACGTTCGTCCTGGCCGGGATCGCGGTGATCGCGGCGTGGACCGGTCTGGCGGCCGGCCCGCCGGGGCCTCGGGCCCTGGCGGCGGGGGCGGCGCTGCTCGCAGCGGCGGCCTGGGCGGCGCACGGCAGCGCGCTGGCCACCGGCTGGGGCCTCGGGCTGTTCTGCGGCGGGCTCGCCCTGGCCGCGGCCGCCTGGTGGGCGCTGCGGCACCCCCGCGGGGCGGGAGCGGCGGCGGTGGTGGTGCTGGCCGCGGTCCTCGTCGGGCAGGCGGCGGCGACCACGGCGTACGGCCACCGGGGCAAACTGGCCGGCCTGGACGACTACCCGTCCTGGGGCGCCGCCCACACCGCCCGGGCCCGGGCCCTGGCGGGGGCCGAGGGCTGGCCCGCGTACCGCACCGACCCGGGCAGGCCCGCCCTGTCGGGCAACGACCCGCTGCTGCTGGGCGGGGAGGGCGGCGCGTACTACAGCAGCCACACCCCGGACGTGTTCACGCGGACGATGGCGGCCCTCGGCGCGGGCTGGACCTCCCGCGGGCGCAACGTGCAGAGCATCGACAACCCGGTGACGGACGCCGTCTTCGCGGTGGGCGCCCGCCTGGAGCCGGACGGCACCATCGCCCGGGCCGAGGTCCCGCCGCTGCTCACGCTCCGCCCGCCGGGGACCGCACCCGCCTTCGGCCCCTCGCCCTTCGCCAACCAGGAACTCCTGCTGGGCGCACGGGTCTACGAGGATCCCGTGGCGCCCGGCGTGTGCCGTGCGGGCACCCGGGCCTACCTGTGGGCTCCGGAGTACGACGCGACGGCCCGCCTCGCCGGCGGCCCGGCCTTCCGGCTGAACGGCAGGGCCCCGCGCAACCGCGCCGCGCTCCAGCCGCTCGGCGTCTCGCGGGGCGGCTCGTCCCCGCTGGTCTTCGACGCGCCCGCACCCGCCCGCTGGGAGCTGTCCTGCCTGGACGAGTCCCGGCTGGCGGCGGCGGTCGCCGGCCTGCGGTCCACCGCGCCGACCGGCCTGCGGGTCGGCTCCTCGGGCATCCGGGCCACCGTTCCGGCGGGCACCCGGGGCACGGCGGTCCTCTCGGCCCCGGCCATCGCCGGCTGGACCTGCAACGGCCGCCCCGCCGCGCCCTACCTGGGCCTGGTCTCCGTCCCCCTGGCCGACGGCACGACGGAGATCACCTGCTCGTTCCGCCCCCCGGGTCTCCTGCCGGGCACGGCCCTCGCCGCGGCCGCCCTCCTGCTGCTGACCGCCCGCGCCTGGCGCTCACGCCGACGCGCCGAACCGGCCGTGGCCGCACCGGGCGCCTGAGCCCACGGGGTCAGCGGACCTGGCCGAGCCACTGGAGGGTGCGGCGGACCTCCGTGGAGAAGGGGTGGGCCGGGCCGTGGACGCGGTCCGCGTCGAAGAGGAGGCGGGCGAGGGTCTCGTGGGCCGCCGGGCGGTCGCCCAGGGACAGCAGCAGGTGGGCTATCCGGCGGCGGACCTCCAGCGGCAGGCCGGGGTCCGGGTTGGCGTAGTGGTTCTCGAACAGGGGCAGCAGGGAGCGGTACTCGGCCAGGGCGGCGGCCGGCTCACCGAGCTGTTCCAGGCACTGCGCCGCGTCGTAGCGAAAGCGCAGCGCCTGCGGGTCACCCGCCGGGAACTCGTCGGCGAGGCGGCGCAGTTCGGGCAGGGCGCGCCGGTACTGGCCGTCGTCCATCAGGGTGGCCGCGTACTGCTTGCGCAGCGAGCGGACCACCGGGGAGTGCTCGCCGTGCTCGTCGGCGGCGGCCGGGAGGATCCCGCCGAGGATGTCCACCGCCTGCGTCAGGCGGCCCTGGTCCAGCAGGCTGCGGGCCTCGTCCACCGCGGCCGGGATGTCCGGCCGGGGCGGCGCCGGGGCGGCCGTGGGCTGCGGCGGGACGGTGGTGGCGCGGTCCGGCCAGGGGGCGTGCGGGCGCAGGAAGGGCCGGGTCGGGTCGAGCGCGCCGGCCGGGGCGCCCTGCTTGGGCAGCAGCGGCGCGAGGGCCTCGTAGACCTGCTGCGCGGAGGACGGCCGGTCCTGGGGGTCCTTGGCCAGCAGGTGCAGGAGCACCGCCTCCAGCTGGTGGGGGACCTCGGGACGCAGGCGGCGCACGGGGACCGGCGGTTCGTACAGGTGGCGGTGCAGGACGCCGAGCGCGGTGGACCCGGCGAACGGGACGTTGCCGCTGAGGAGTTCGTAGAGCAGGACGCCGAGCGCGTACAGGTCGGTGTACGGGCCCACCGCGCCGCCCATCGCCTGCTCGGGCGCCATGTACGCCGGGCTGCCGATCGGTGAACCGGTGCTGGTGAGGCGGGTGGTGTCGGTGTCCATCACCGAGGCGACGCCGAGGTCGAGGACCAGGACGGTCCCGTCGGGCCGGACCATCACGTTGCGCGGCTTCAGGTCGCGGTGCACGATCGGCACCGCGTGCACGGCCGACAGCACCGCGCACAGCTGCGCGACCACGGCGACCGCCCACGGCCACGGGTAGGGGTCGTGCTGGGCGAGGTGGTCGGCGAGGTCGGTGCCCTCGACGTAGCCCATGACGAGGAAGAGCTCGTCGCCGTCACTGCCCGCGTCGTGGACGGTGACCAGGCCCGGGTGGTCCACCTGCGCGGTGACCCGGCACTCGCGTACGAAGCGGCTGCGCAGCTCGTCGGCGACCGAGCCGGGCCCGGCCACCTTGTCGGGGCGCAGCAGTTTGACGGCGACGCGGCGGTCCAGGCGCTGGTCGTAGGCCGTCCAGACCTGGCCCATGCCGCCCTGGCCGAGGAGGGCGGCCAGCCGGTAGCGCTCGCCGATGATCCGGTGGTCCTCGGTCACCGGGCCGTGCCCTCACCCTCGTTGTGCGGCCGGCCGGGGTCGGGGTTCCTCGGCGGGGTCTGCTTGCGCAGGAGTTCGCTGAGCTCGTCGAGTTCGGCGCGCACCTGCCCGATCCGGGGCGGCGTGGCCGGCGCGGCCGGGGCGGGGGCCGGGGCCTGCTGCGGGGTCGGGGGGTAGGCGTAGGCGGCCGGGGTGGTGCCCTGCTGCTGCGGCGGCACGTACGGGGCCGGGCGCTGCGGGTACCAGGCCGCGGTCCGGGCCACCGCGGCCGCGTCGTGGTGGCGGATGTCGGCGACGAGGAAGTAGGCGCACACCGCGAGGCCGGTGAGGATCGTGCCGAAGGCCCCGGTGTCGCTCTGCCAGCCAGTGGTGTCGGGCGTCTTGTCGGCGTCGATGAGCGCGATCCAGAAGACGGTGAGCGTGCAGCAGGCCGCCAGCAGCCACCAGTCGCGGGGCTTGCGGGTGACGACCGCGAGCCGCAGCATCGTGCCCCAGGCCAGGAAACCGCAGGTCAGGACGGGCAGCAGGGCGAACAGCACGCGCAGTGCCACCACGCCCCCGTTGCTGGGCTGGGGGCCATGCTGCGGCGGGATGCCGGGGCCGTGCATTGCTGCTCCTGACGGGCCGTGTCGACGAAGGTTCGGGACTGAGCGTATACAGCGTTTCCGGCCGCCAGTGAGGGGATCCGCCCAACCGTTGCAGGGTCGCCACCTGCCGCGCGGCCCGGCGGCCGGGGCCGGGCCCGCCCGGCTCGGCGAGCGAGCTCCGCCAAACGCGCGTACCGTCCCAAAAGGGATACGGAAGGGAGCCCTCGTATGGGGATCTTCGACAAGGCCAAGGAAATGCTGCAGGGTCACGGCAAGCAGGCGAAGCAGGCGTCCGACGCCGCCGAGCGGCAGGTCAACCAGCGGACCGGTGACAAGTACACCCACCAGGTCGACCAGGGCCAGCAGCAGATGGAACGGCGCATGGGGATCGACGACGACCCCGACAGGTAGCCCCCGGCACGTGACGGCCGCGGCGGGCGCCGGTGGACACCGGCCCCGCCGCGGCCGCGGTCACGCCGCGGGACCGCGGCGGGTCGCGAGCCGGGGACCGCGGTCGGTCACGGCCCCGCCCACGCGGTGGGTCACGACCCGAGGATCGTGGTGAGGAACTCCCCGGTCCAGGCCAGCAGTTCCCGCCCGACGAGCGGCTTGCCGCCCACCTTCGCGGTCTTCGGCCGCGGGATCAGCACCTGCGAGGTGGCCGGCTTGAGGACCGCCCCCGGGTAGAGCCGCTTCAGCCGCAGCTCCTGCGATTCGCGCAACTCCACCGGCCCGAAGCGGATGTTCGGCCCCTGCAGGGTGATGTCGCCGACCCCGCAGGCGCGGGCCAGCATCCGCAGCCCCGCCACCAGCAGCAGGTTCTCCACCGGCTCGGGCAGCTTGCCGTAGCGGTCGGTAAGCTCCTCGCGCACGGCCAGGATGTCGGCCTCGGAGTTCGCCGACGCGATGGAGCGGTACGCCTGCAGCCGCAGCCGCTCGCCCGGCGCGTAGTCGTGCGGGACGTGCGCGTCGACCGGCAGCTCGATCTTGACCTCCAGCGGCGGCTCCTCCTGCTCGCCGCCTTCGACGGCGGCCCGGTAGTCGGCCACCGCCTCGCCGACCATGCGGATGTAGAGGTCGAAGCCGACGCCCGCGATGTGGCCGGACTGCTCGCCGCCGAGCAGGTTGCCCGCGCCGCGGATCTCCAGGTCCTTCATCGCTACGTACATGCCGGCGCCCATCTCGGTGTGCTGGGCGATCGTCGCGAGCCGCTCGTGCGCGGTATCGGTCAGCGGCTTCTCCGGCGGGTACAGGAAGTACGCGTACCCGCGCTCGCGGCCGCGGCCCACGCGGCCGCGCAGCTGGTGCAGCTGGGAGAGGCCGAAGTTGTCGCCGCGCTCCACGATGAGGGTGTTGGCGTTGGAAATGTCGATGCCCGACTCGACGATCGTCGTCGAGACCAGCACGTCGAACTTCTTCTCCCAGAAGTCCACCACGACCTGCTCCAGGGCCTGTTCGGACATCTGGCCGTGCGCGGTCGCGATCCGCGCCTCGGGCACGATCTCGCGGAGCTTGGCGGCGGCCCGGTCGATGGACTCGACCCGGTTGTGGATGTAGAAGCACTGGCCCTCGCGCAGCAGTTCGCGCCGGATCGCGGCGCCGATCTGCTTCTCCTCGTACGGGCCGACGAAGGTCAGCACCGGGTGGCGCTCCTCCGGCGGGGTGGTGATCGTCGACATCTCGCGGATGCCGGTCACCGCCATCTCCAGGGTGCGCGGGATCGGGGTCGCGGACATGGTGAGCACGTCCACGTTGGCGCGCAGCTTCTTCAGCTGCTCCTTGTGCTCGACGCCGAAGCGCTGCTCCTCGTCGACGATGACCAGGCCCAGGTCCTTGAACTTCGTCTCCTGGGAGAAGAGGCGGTGGGTGCCGATCACCACGTCCACCGAGCCCTCGCGCAGCCCCTCCAGGGTGGCCTTCGACTCGGTGTCCGACTGGAAGCGGGACAGCGCCTTCACGTTCACCGGGAACTGGCTGTAGCGCTCGGAGAAGGTCCCGAAGTGCTGCTGCACCAGCAGGGTGGTGGGCACCAGGACGGCGACCTGCTTGCCGTCCTGGACCGCCTTGAACGCCGCACGCACCGCGATCTCGGTCTTGCCGTAGCCGACGTCGCCGCAGATCAGCCGGTCCATGGGGACCGACTTCTCCATGTCCTCCTTGACCTCGGCGATGGTGGTGAGCTGGTCGGGGGTCTCCGCGTACGGGAAGGCGTCCTCCAGCTCGCGCTGCCAGGGGGTGTCCGGGCCGAAGGTGTGGCCGGGAGCCGCCATCCGCGCGCTGTACAGCTTGATCAGGTCGGCGGCGATCTCCTTGACGGCCTTCTTCGCCCGCGCCTTGGTCTTGGTCCAGTCGGCGCCGCCGAGCCGGTGCAGGGTCGGCGCCTCGCCGCCCACGTACTTGGTGACCTGCTCCAGCTGGTCGGTGGGGATGTACAGCCGGTCGCCGGGCTGGCCGCGCTTGGCGGGGGCGTACTCGACGAGGAGGTACTCGCGGGTGGCGCCCTGCACCGTGCGCTGCACCATCTCGATGTAGCGGCCCACGCCGTGCTGCTCGTGGACGATGTAGTCGCCGACCTCCAGGGTGAGGGGGTCGATGGACTTGCGGCGCCGGGTCGGCATCCGGCCCAGGTCCTTGGTGGCGGTGCGCTGCCCGGTCAGGTCGGTCTCGGTGAGGACGGCCAGGCGCAGGGCCGGGTCCACGAAGCCGGTGTCGAGGGAGCCGCACGCCACGTGGACCAGGCTCGGCTCCAGCGCCGGCAGGTCGGCCTCCAGCCGGGCCGCGATGCCCTCCCCGCCGAGCACCTCGACGGTACGGGCGGCCGGGCCGTGGCCCTCGGTGAGGTAGACGGTGTGCCAGCCGTCGGCGATCCACCCCTTGGTGTCGGCGAGCGCGCGGGCCGTGTCGCCGCGGTACGCCTCGGGGGCGTGCATCCCCAGCTTCAGCGTGTCCCCGCCGAGCTGCTCGTCGGCGGCGAAGGGCGAGACCGACCACCACATCATGCCGAGCTCGCGGGCCCGCTCGCGGACGTCCGCGATCCCGCGCAGCGAGGCCGCACCCACGTCGATGGGGGCCTGGCCGCCGCCCGCGGTGGCGGCCCAGGAGGCCATCAGGAACTCCTGCGAGGTCGCGACCAGGTCGGCGGCCCGGGTCCGCACCCGCTCCGGGTCGCACACCACGGCCATCGACCCGGCGGGCAGCACGTCGATGAGCAGTTCCATGTCGTCGACCAGTACCGGGGCGAGGGACTCCATGCCCTCCACCGCGATCCCCTCGGCGATCTTGTTCAGCAGCTCGCCGAGCTCGGGATGTGCCTCGGCGAGGGCCGCCGCACGCTCCCGTACCCCGTCGGTCAGCAGCAGCTCCCGGCACGGCGGGGCCCACAGCCCGTGCTCGGCGATCTCCAGGGACCGCTGGTCGGCCACCTTGAAGTACCGGATCTCCTCGACCTCGTCGCCCCAGAACTCGATGCGCAGCGGGTGCTCCTCGGTGGGCGGGAACACGTCGAGGATGCCACCGCGCACGGCGAACTCCCCGCGCTTCTCCACCAGCTCCACCCTGGCGTACGCGGCCGCGGCCAGCGCCTCGGTGACCTCGCCCAGATCGGCGCTCTCACCGTGGCGCAGGCTCACCGGCACCAGATCGCCGAGCCCCTTGACCTGCGGCTGGAGCACCGAGCGGATCGGCGCGACCACCACCGAGACGGGGCCGGCCGCCGGGTCGTCCTTGCTGGGGTGGGTGAGCCGGCGCAGGACGGCGAGCCGGCGGCCCACGGTGTCGCTGCGCGGCGAGAGCCGCTCGTGGGGCAGCGTCTCCCAGGACGGGAACTCCGCCACCTGGTCCGGGGGCAGGAACGACCTGAGGGCGGCGGCGAGGTCCTCGGCCTCCCGGCCCGTCGCGGTGACCGCGAGGACGGTCCGCTCGGTCCGTGCGGCCAGCGCGGCGATGGCGAGGGGGCGCGCGGCCGACGGGCCGACGAGGTCCACGTGCATGCGGTTGCCGTCCCCGGCCGCGGTGACCGCCTCGGCGAGGGCCGGGTCCCGGGTGACGGCGTCGAGCAGTCCGTGCAGGCTCATGAAGGAGGCTTTCCATCCGGTGAAGGGGCAACGCGAAGGACCCGACACGCACGCGGGCCGGGGGTTCCCACCCTACGACGCACGGGTGCGGGCCGCCCCCGGGATACGGACGACACCGGCCCCGGTCCGCCCGCACGGGCTGGACCGGGGCCGGTGTGCTCCCCCGTGACGACCGCGGGCTACTCGCTCGCGATCGCGTTCAGTACGTTCATCCGCCCGGCCCGGAAGGCCGGGACCAGCGCGGCGAACAGTCCGACGAACGCCGACCCGATGAAGACGCCGATGATCGTCGACCACGGGATCTGCAGCACCTTCAGACCCTGCAGGGCCAGCAGCTGCTGCGCGGTCGCACCCCAGCCCATGCCCAGCCCGAGGCCGAGGAGCGCGCCGAACAGGGCGATGACCACCGACTCCAGGCGGATCATGCGGCGCAGCTGGCGGCGGGAGAGGCCGATGGCGCGCATCAGGCCGATCTCGCGGGTCCGCTCGACCACCGAAAGGGCGAGGGTGTTCACCACACCCAGGACGGCGACGATGATCGCCAGGCCGAGGAGGCCGTAGACCATGTTCAGCAGCTGGCCGACCTGGTCCTTGAGCTCCTTCTTGTAGTCGGTCTGGTTGAGCACCTTGTACTGGGGGTACTCCGCGAGCGCGGCCTTGACGGCCCCGTACGCGGCGTCGCCCTTCCCGTCGGCGGCCTTGGCCAGCAGCATGAACGGGCGCGGCATCCGGTCGGCCGGCAGGAACTGCTCGGCGGTCGCGGTGCTGATGTACATCACGCCCTTGTCGAGGTTGCCCTCGTCGGAGGTGATCGCGGCGACCTTCAGCCTGGTGGTGTCCCCGCCCTTGAAGGCGACGGTCATCTCGTCGCCGACCTTGACGTGGTGCTGGTCCGCGTAGAGCGAGCCGACCGACATGGCGCCCTTTCCGTACGCCGCCGCGTGCTCGCCGGCCACCATCTTGCGCCGGACGTCCTTGGCGTAGGTGGGGTCGGTGGTGCTCAGGTGGCCGTCCTCGGCGGAGCCGTCGGGGGCGGTGATCTTCGCCTCGACCTCGCGGTAGGCCGTGACGTGGTCGAGGTCCTTCGTCGCGCGCAGGGCCTGCTCGGCCTGCGGCATGACCGGCTGGCCGGTCTGGGACTGGACGATGTAGTCGGCGCCGACCGACCTGTCGAGCTCGTCGGTGGCCGAGGCCACCATCGAGGAGCCGACCACCGACAGGCAGGCGACCAGCGCCAGGCCGATCATCAGTGCGGCGGCGGTGGCCCCGGTACGGCGCGGATTGCGCAGCGCGTTGCGCTCGGCGAGCCGGCCGACCGACCCGAAGGGCCGCAGGACCACGCCGGAGAGCACCCGGACCACACCGGCGGCCAGCAGCGGGCCGACGACGATGAAACCGATGAGGCTGAACAGCACACCGAGCGCCAGCCACAGCGAACCGGTGCCGGCCTTGTCGGCGCCCGCGGCGAGGAACAGGCCCGCGACGCCGATGCCGGTGAGGACCAGGCCGAGGACGGCCCGGACCCGGCCGGCCTTCTTGTCGCCGGGGGTGCCGGCGTCGCGCAGGGCGGCCATCGGCGAGACCTTCCCGGCCCGGCGGGCCGGGATGAAGGCCGAGACAACGGTGACCAGGATCCCGAGGACCAGGCCGATGACCGGTGTGGTCCAGGCGACCGTCAGGTCGTCGGTGGACAGGTGCATGCCCATCTGGCCCATGAGCTTCATCAGGCCGACGGCCAGGCCCACACCGGCGGCGACGCCCAGCACCGAGCCGACGACGCCCAGCAGCACGGCCTCGACGACGACGGACTTCAGGATCTGGCCGCGGTCGGCGCCGATGGCACGCATCAGCCCGATCTCCCGGGTGCGCTGCGCCACCAGCATCGAGAAGGTGTTGAAGATCAGGAAGATGCCGACGAGGAAGGCGATCCCGGCGAAGCCGAGCATCACGTACTTCATGACGTTCAGGAAGGAGCCGACGTCCTTGCGGTTCGCGTCGGCGGCCTCCTTCGCCGTCTGCAGCTTGTAGGTGCCCGCGCCGACGGCCGTGGCGATGTTGCGCTTGAGCTGCTCGTCGCCGACCCCGTCCTTGGCGGTGACGTTGATGTGCGTGTACGCCGCACGGTCGCCGAGCAGCTTCTCCTGCGCGGTGGCGGTGTCGAAGTAGACGACGGCCGCACCCGGGTTGGTCACCGTGAAGGTGGCGATACCGCTGATCTTCGCGCGGACGTCGCCCGTGATGGCGATGGTGCGCAGCTCGTCACCCAGCTTCAGGTGGTGCTTCTTCGCGGTGTCGGCGTCGACCATCACCTCGGTCGGGCCGCGCGGGGCCTGACCCGAGGTGATCTTCATGGACTTGAGCTCGTTGTCGCTCCAGTTGCCCGCGATCGTCGGGGCACCGGTGGTCGAGCCCATGTTCTCGTTCTTGGAGTTGACGACCGTCACGGACATCGAGACGACGCCGCCCTCGGCCGCCTTGACGCCCTCGGCCTTCTTCACCTGCTCGACCGCCGCCGCCGGAAGGACCTCGGGCCGGCCGCGGCCCGGGCTGTCGTCGCCCGCCTCGGCCGCCTTCGGGCTGACGGTGACATCGGAGTTCGTGACGGCGAACAGCTTGTCGAAGGTGGTGTTCATCGTGTCCGTGAACACCAGGGTGCCGCAGACGAACGCGACGGAGAGCAGGACGGCGACCGCCGAGAGCGCCATGCGCCCCTTGTGGGCGAGGAAGTTGCGCCGCGAGGTCTTCAGGACGGTATTGGCACTCACGAGGTCCGCCCGCGCGCGTCGAAGTCCTTCATCCGGTCCAGCACCTGGTCGGCGGTCGGCCCGTACATCTGGTCCACGATCCGGCCGTCGGCGAGGAACACCACCCGGTCCGCGTACGAGGCGGCCACCGGGTCGTGCGTGACCATCACGATGGTCTGGCCGAGCTCGTCCACCGAGCGGCGCAGGAAGCCGAGGATCTCCGCACCCGCACGGGAGTCCAGGTTGCCGGTCGGCTCGTCCCCGAAGATGATCTGCGGGCGGGCCGCGAGGGCGCGGGCGACGGCCACACGCTGCTGCTGGCCGCCGGACAGCTCGGTCGGACGGTGCTTGAGGCGGCCCGCGAGACCGACGGTCTCCACGACCCGGTTCAGCCACTCCGCGTCGGGCTTGCGGCCCGCTATGTCCATGGGGAGCGTGATGTTCTCCAGGGCGTTCAGCGTCGGCAGCAGGTTGAAGGCCTGGAAGATGAACCCGATCCGGTCGCGGCGCAGCTGCGTCAGCTTCTTGTCCTTGAGCCCGGTGATCTCGGTGTCGTCCAGGTGGATCTGCCCGCTGGTCACGGTGTCGAGGCCGGCGAGGCAGTGCATCAGCGTGGACTTGCCGGAGCCCGAAGGGCCCATGATCGCGGTGAACTGCCCCCGCATGATGTCCACGTCCACCTCGTCGAGGGCGACCACGCGCGTCTCGCCGGAGCCATAGGCCTTGACGACCTTCCGCGCCCGGGCCGCGACGGCTGCATGCCCTCCAGTACCCCCGTGCCTGGTTTCGGTCATAGCCGTTGTCACGGTCTGTCCCCTCGTTCGATGTGCTGCTTCGATGCGTGCCCGCCCGGGAGGAGCGACCCCGCCCCGGCTCGTATGCACCAGTTAAGAACCTCGCAGCGCCGCTCTCCTCCTCCGCCGGGACGAATGACCCCTGGGCCCTTGTGAGGAGCACCCCTTAGGGGTTCTCCACCCTCCGGGGGACTCGTCCTGAGGGATGGGCAGGGGATACCGCCTCAAACGCCGCGGTGAGAAGGTGTCACCCGCAGGTCCGTGCACGGTGAAAGGATCTTGGTGGGTACGGAGGAGAGCACGGGCGGAGCCGCAGGCGAGCGCCCCGACGACGCCCCCGCGGGCATACCCGGGAGCACCGTCTCGGCCCCCACGGGAACGGCGGGCACACCTGGCGCGGCCCAGGAGGCGGCGGGCCCGGCCGGCGCCGCCGGCAGCAGACCCCGCACCGCCCTGGTCGCCGCCCTCATGCTCGCCATGGCCCTGCCCGCCCTCGACAGCTCCGCCGTCTCCACCGTCGTCCCCCAAGTCGTGGGCGACCTCGGCGGATTCTCCGTCTTCTCCTGGCTCTTCGCCGGCTACCTGCTCGCCGTCACCGTCACCCTCCCCGTCTACGGCAAGCTGTCCGACACCTTCGGCCGCAAACCCGTCCTGCTCTTCGGCGTCGCCCTCTTCGTCCTCGGCTCCCTCCTGTGCGCCCTCGCCTGGAACATGGCCGCCCTCATCGCCTTCCGCATCGTGCAGGGCCTGGGCGGCGGCGCCCTCCAGGGCACCGTGCAGACCCTGGCCGCCGACCTCTACCCGCTCAAGGACCGCCCCAGGATCCAGGCCCGGATGTCCTCCGTCTGGGCCACCTCCGCCGTCGCCGGCCCGGCACTCGGCGGCCTGCTCGCCGCCTACGGCGACTGGCGCTGGATCTTCCTGATCAACCTGCCGCTGGGCGGCCTGGCCCTGTGGATGATCAGCCGCCACCTCCTCGAACCCGTACGCTCCCCCGGCCGCCGGGGCCCCGTCGACTGGCCAGGAGCGCTCGGCGTCTTCGCCTGCGGCGCACTGCTGCTCTTCGCCCTGGTGCAGGGCGGCGTCGCCTGGCCCTGGCTGTCCCCGCCCTCCCTCGCCCTGCTGGCCGCGAGCGCCGTGCTGGCCGCCGTCACCCTGCACATCGAACGCCGGGCCGCCGAACCGATCCTGCCCGGCTGGGTCTGGCGCCGGCGCACCATCGCCGCCGTGAACCTGGCCCTCGGCGCACTCGGCGTGCTGATGGTCGCCCCCATGGTCTTCATGCCGACCTACGCCCAGTCCGTACTCGGCCTCAGCCCCTTCACCGCCGGGCTCGTCACCTTCACGATGACCCTCAGCTGGCCCCTGTCCGCCGCCCTCAGCCAGCACGTCTACCGGCGCATCGGCTTCCGCAACACCGCGGCCGCCGGAATGGCCCTGGCCACCGCGATCCTGTTCTCCTTCACCCTCCTGCCCCACCCCGCCCGGCCCTGGCAGCCCGCCCTGATCATGCTGGCGCTGGGCGCCGCCCTCGGCCTGTTCCAGCTGCCCCTGATCGTCGGGGTCCAGTCCACCGTCGGCTGGGCGGAGCGCGGCACGACGACCGCCTCCGTGCTCTTCTGCCGGCAGGTCGGCCAGAGCGTCGGGGCCGCCCTGCTCGGAGCCGTCGCCAACGCCACCCTCGCCGCCCGGCTGGCCCACGCCCCCATGCCGGGGCTCCCGGAGCGCCTGGACGACGTCTCCAAGGCCCTCGCCCAGCCGGGCCTGCTCCCGCAGGCCGCCGCCGACTACCTGCGCGAGGCCCTGGCCGCCGCCGTGGACCACATCTTCCTCGGCGCCACGGCCGCCGCCGTCGCAGCCCTCCTGACCCTCCTCCTGGTGGCCCCCCGCCGCTTCCCGGTCCTGCCCCAGGACTGAACGGCCCCTGTTTCGGCGGTTACTGGCCCACGAGGGCCGCCGAATGAGCAGCCTCGGCCTGTGGGCGGCCCGGCGCAGGCACGGGGTCGGCCCCGCCGACACCGCCCTCGGCTCCGCACGCGCCCAGGCAGCGACCTCGTACGGTCCTCGGGCCCGGCGGACTGCGGGTGCGCCGCGGGGCGGGGCTCGACCTGTGCCGGTCACCGCCGTCAGCCTCCTGGGCAGACGTACGTAGGTCCACACCGTCCGCTGCCACGCCGACGAACCCGGGGTCGCCGTCACCGCGATCAAGAACGCGCTGCCGGACCCCGGCTTGTCATGGCCCCCGCCAACCGAGTAGACCTGAGGCCGGATCAGCAACCGTACCGGGGGGACGACATGGCTTCCGCACTCTTCGCACTGCTGTTACTGGCCGCCCTGGCCGGCCCGATCGGCTGGCGGCTGCGCCGCCACCCGGGCCCCGTCACCGGCCGCGACGGCCGCCTTTCCACCTCCACCGCCCTGGCCCTGGCCTGGACGGTCATCCTCGTCTGGCTCCTCCTCGCGATCCTCGCGTACGGCCTCACCGCAGGCGGCGGCATCACGTACTTCCACGGCAGCGAAGGCCACGGCCCGCTGTCCACCCTGACCACCGTCTACCTGCCGCTCCTCGGCGGCCCCTACGTCGCCCTCATCGCGGCCAAAGCCGTGGTCGGCACCCGCCTGGAGAACGGCAGCCTGGCCAAACCCGCCGCCAAGCCCACCCCCCAGGGGCACCGGCCCCTGCGCGAACTCATCGCCAACGACAGCGGACGCACCGACCTGGTGGACCTCCAGTACGTGGCACTCAGCACGGTCACCATGCTCTACGTGGTGCTGTTCTTCCTCAGCGACGTCGGCGCCGGACTCCCCCGCCTCCCCGAGGAGATCTGGGCCCTGACGGGCGCACCGGCGGGCGCGTACCTGGTGAACAAGATGGCCACCCGCGCCAACCCCGTGATCACCCGGGTCACCGTCACGGACGGCGCCGTACGCGTCGAAGGCGGCGGCTTCGGCCCGGAAGCCCGCGTCGAGGTCGACGCAACGCCCCTGCCGACGCAGTTCGACCCGGCCGCCTGCACCCTGACCGCCGCCCTGCCGCCCGAAACCCCGGCGGCCTTCACCGTGACGGTCACCTCCCGCGGCCTGCGCAGCGACCCCTCCCCCTACCCGGCCGACCCGGCCCCGGCCCCCCTGGCCGCCGCACACGAAGGCACCTGATGCCCCGCCGAGGGCCCGTCCTTGCAACGCCTACCACGAGGGACTCTCCGACGCCTGTCCGGGCGCTCGCACGAGTGGCCGGATGACCAGGGGTGACGCGGTGGCACACGATGCTGTTCGCATGGACGGAACCACACGAGGGGACGGGACGGGATGCCGGAGGACGAGCACGAGGCGTGGATCATATGGGGTGAGGGGACCGCGTTCCGACGGCCTGCCGACCGCGGCATCTTGGTCAACGGCCCTGTCACGCCTGACATGGAGCGGTTGTTCGCCCGCATTGCCGCGTTGGATCCCGGCTGGACACCGCCACCGCCCCCCGACCCCGATGTCGAGGTGTGGTGGGGGGACCCGGTGGTGGTGAACGGACCGTGGGTGATCTACACCTTTGGCACCGAGCGGGAGATCCGAGCGCACGTGGACCGCCACGAGGACGTACGCGGAATGCTGCGCGCATCCAGCGCGGATCCCGCCGGACAGACCCCGGGACGACTCAGCGCTTGAGCGTGAAGGTGAAGTCCCCGGACACCTTGCCGCTCAGCCGGACCGCCGCAACGAGCTTCCCCGCCACGATCAGCCTCTCGACCTCGGCCCGTGAAAGCCCGCACCCGTCAGCGATCAACCGCACCGGCCGGACCGGTATCCGCGCCGCAAAGCGGACCGACACGTCGATCACCTCCCGGTCCAGGTGATCCGTTCCTCCGGTGTCGAGGCGCCAGGCACCACCCCAGTCGAGGGCGATGCGATTACGGCGCTGCACGACAGGATCCCGAAGCAGCTCGGCCGTCAGGCCGAGGTCGTTGTCATGCAGCCGGTCCAGCAGCTCGGGCCGTACGGAGCGCACGTTGACCCGCTCCAGGACCGTGAGCTTCGCGGTTTCCCCGCACGCGGTACAGAGCACCAGCAGCCAGACGTCGATGAGCTTGTGGTGTGCGTTGACGCGGAATTTGCCGCTCGCCCGGAAGCGCTCCGACGCGCAGACATGACAACGACGGGCAACGAGCGGCAGGCAGGTGGGCACGACGACCCAGTTCTTGAGCACAGAAGTACACCGGTTCCAGTGAGAAGTCCGCAGCAAGAAGCAGCGCGGCGCACACGTGCGACGCGCGACGAATCAGCACTCGGGATGTCTCACAGGGTGTACAACGGCACGTCCTTGCCCAGACGACTTCGGTCGCCAGCACGCTAACGGCACCCGCCGGCACGGTTCCACCGGTTTTCCCGCGCCTCACCACCGGGCATCGGCCCCGGTGCGCCGCAGCACGAACAACCCCGGACGGCGGTCGGACGCCAAGCCGGGCGAAGCGCGTAGCGATCCGAGGCGCTGGTGGCCCCGATCGCCCGGGACACCCATCTCATCATCGCCGTCCGCGACTTGACCCGGCCGGAGCTCGGGAAGCAGGATCCACCGGCCCCGAACGGGAAACCGGCGGCGGAAACCGGCCCGGGCATCACCGACGCGCCCGCCCCGGAACACGAACCCCCGGCCACTCCCCCGGGGCTTCCCGGCAGTCTGTTGTCTTTCCGGGGTGGGCCGGGCGGTCAAGGGGGGCCGAAGGCCATCGCGAAGCGACGCGACGAAGGAGCGCCCTTGACGGCCCGGCC
>NZ_JBEXRC010000041.1:0-73493 GCF_040612915.1 Streptomyces sp. NPDC006326
ATAGTTTATATCATACATGGCCCGGGGGGGGGGCCCCCCCCGCGGGGGCGCGGCCCCCACACGTCCGTCCGCTGCCGTGGAACGCGGCCCGCTGCGGCCCGTCCGCGACTAGAGTCCCCCGCAGTCGCAGCACCAGAGGGAGGACCGCTCATGGCCGGCAGAGCCAAGGTCGACATCAGCCTCGACGCCGAGCTCGTCGTGGAGGTGATGGTCCTCGCCGGGATCGGTTCGCCCCAGGACGCGGTGGAGGCCGTCGTACGCGACTACATCGCGCGCGGCCACCGCACCGAGGCCCGCGTGCAGGTGCAGGACGAGCCGCGGCGACGCGAGCCCGACCCCGTGCAGCAGCCGCCGCAGGGCTGAACTCGCCGCCGCGCCTGGCGCGTCTGAGCCGCACCGGGCGCGGCGGCGGAGCACAGTGGGCCCCGGGAGCGGTCCGGCGCGGGCCGCTCCCGTCGACCGCCGTCAGGGAGCGCCGATGAGCCGGGCCGTGTCCAGACGTTCCGTGATGCGGCTGCTCGGAGCAGTGGGCGCGGGGCTCGGAGCCGGCGGCTGTGTGCACCACGTACCCCCAGGCGTGGGCCCCCGCAACGGACCGCCCGCTGCCGCCGCCACCCTCCGGGGCGGCGCTCCCCGGATCGACGCCCTGCTGGACGAGCTCACCCTGGAGGAGAAGACCTCCCTGCTGCACGGCGCCCGGGACCCGGCCCCCCTCGGCCAGGCGGGCTACGTGCCCGGCGTACCGCGCCTCGGCATTCCGGCGCTGCGCCTCGCCGACGGGCCCGCCGGGGTACGGGTCGCCCGCACCGCCACCGCCCTGCCCGCGCCGGTCCTGCTGGCCTCCGCCTTCGACCCGGGGCTGGCCCGCGAGTACGGCAGGGTCCTCGGCCGCGAGGGCCGCGCCCTGGGCCAGGACGTACTGCTCGCGCCCAGGGCCAACCTCATCCGCACCCCGTACGCGGGACGGAACTTCGAGACCTTCTCCGAGGACCCGCGCCTGACGGCGGACCTCGTCGCCGAAGTCGTCCGCGGCATCCAGGACGAGGGGCTCATCGCCACCGTCAAGCACTTCGCGCTCAACAACCAGGAGCGGGGCCGCGACACCGTCGACGTCGTGGTGGCCGAGCAGGCCCTGCACGAGACGGAACTGCGCGGCTTCGAGGCGGCCGTCGCCGCCGGGGCGGGCTGCGTGCTGGCCGCGTACAACAAGGTCGACGGCACCTACGCGGGCGAGAGCAGGCCGCTGCTCACCGAACTGCTGCGGGAAGGCTGGGGATTCGAGGGCTGGGTGATGTCCGACCGGGACGCCGCGCACAGCACGGTCGCCTCCATCGGAGCCGGACTCGACATGGAGATGCCCGGCGGCACCCATTTCGGAGCCCCGCTCCAGCAGGCCGTACGCGGCGGCTCAGTCCCCGGGAGCACCGTGGACCTCGCCGTACGCCGGATCCTGGCCACCCTGGACCGTTTCGGGCTGCTCGGGGGGAGCCGCCCGGCGCCCCGTCCCGGCCGGGATCCCGCCGCCGGGGCGCGGGTCGCCCGCCGGATCGCCACCGCCGGCGCCGTGCTGCTGCGCAACGAGCACGCCACCCTGCCCCTGACCGGTGCGGCCGCCCGCTCGATCGCGGTCATCGGACCCACCGGCCAGGTCCCCTTCGTCAGCGGCGGCGGCAGCGCCCACGTGGTGCCCGACCGGGCCGCGGCCCCGCTCGCCGCCATCCGTGACCGCGCGGGCAACGGCGGCGCCGGCGTGCGCCACGCGCTCGGCGAGGACCTGTACGGTCGCCCGCTGCCCGCGGGGCTGTTGGCCCCGGCGGTGGCCCTGGCCGACCGGGCGGTCGAGGCCCGGCGGAGCTGGCGGTACGAGGGCGGGTTCACCCTCCCCGCGGCCGACGAGTGGACCCTGCTCGTCCACTACACCGGCAAGCGGCCGAGCGTACGCCTCGACGGCGAGGAGCTGTTCCCGGTCCGGCACGGGGTGGCCGAGCACTTCGCGGGCGGGCTGCTGGGCTCCGCGCCCGACGGGTTCACCGTGCGCCGCCGCACCCTGGCACTCACGGCGGGCGCCCACCGGCTCGCCGTCGCGGCGGAGGGCGGGGACAAGGGGCAGCGCTTCCGGCTGCTGCACACCTCGGGGGCGACGCGGGCGGCCGACCTCGCCGAGGCCGTGAAGACGGCCGGGGAGGCCCACGGCGTGGTGCTGTTCGCCTACCAGGACGCCACCGAGGGCGGCGACCGGACCTCGCTCGGCCTGCCCGGCGGGCAGGAGCGCCTGATCGAGGCGGTCACCGCGGCGAACCCGCGCACCGCGGTCGTGCTGAACACCTCCTCCAGTACGACCATGCCGTGGCTCTCCCGTACCGGAGCCGTCCTCCAGATGTACTACCCCGGTGAGGAAGGTGCGGCGGCCACGGCCGACGTCCTCTTCGGGGACGCGGACCCGGGGGGCCGGCTGACCCAGACCTTCCCGGCCGACGAGCGGGCCACCCCGGTCGCCGGGGACCCGCTGCGCTACCCCGGGGCGGCGGGCCGGCTGGAGTACGCCGAGGGAGTCCACGTCGGCCACCGCTGGTACGACGCGGAGCGGGTGACCCCGCTGTTCCCCTTCGGGCACGGGCTCTCGTACACGACCTGGGCGTACGAGCGGCTGGCGGTGCGGCCCGAACGCGACGGACTCCGGGTGGAGTTCACCGTCCGCAACACGGGCCGCCGCAAGGGCACCGAGGTGGCGCAGGTGTACGTCGGCCCCTCACCGGAGCTGAAGCTCGACCAGCCGGTCCGCGCCCTGGCCGGCTACCGGCGGCTCACCCTGGAGCCGGGCGGGGAACAGCGGGTCACCCTCGACCTCGACGCCCGTGCGCTGTCGTCCTGGGATCCGCAGCAGCGCGGGTGGGTGGTGGGATCCGGCCGTCGCGAGGTGTTCGTGGGCCGTTCCTCCCGTGACCTCCCGCTGAGGGCAAAGGCTGTGGTGAGGAGCAGATAGGCTGCCCGTTCGGCGTGTCACAGGGGACGCGCCGGGACGAATCGGGAGGACGTACCGGTGCACATCCAGGAATGGCTGGAGACGATTCCGGCGGTCAGCATCTATCTCCTGGTGGGTCTGGTCATCGGGCTGGAGAGCCTCGGCATCCCGCTGCCGGGAGAAATCATCCTGGTCAGCTCGGCGCTGCTGGCCTCGCAGAACGGGGAGATCGACCCCGTGGTGCTGGGTGTCTGCGCGTCCGCGGGGGCGATCGTGGGCGACTCGATCGGCTACGCGATCGGGCGCAGGGGCGGCAAGCCGCTGCTGGAACGGCTGGGGCGGCGCTTCCCCAGGCACTTCGGGCCGGACCACGTGGCCCAGGCGGAACGGTCCTTCGAGAAGTGGGGGATGTGGGCCGTCTTCTTCGGGCGTTTCGTGGCGCTCCTGCGGATCTTCGCGGGGCCGCTGGCGGGTGTGCTGCACATGCCGTACTGGCGGTTCCTGACCGCCAACATCCTCGGCGGCATCGTGTGGGCGGGCGGCACCACCGCCGTCATCTACTCGATCGGGATCGTCGCCGAGCCGTGGCTGAAGGGCTTCTCGTGGGTGGCGCTGGTGGTGGCCCTCCTGATCGGGCTCACCGTCACGCTGGTGCTGCGCACGCGGATGAAGAAGGCGGCCGCGGGCGCCACCGCCGCCAAGGAGCCGGCCGGCGCGGAATGACGCGGAACGCCCCGCGCGGCCGGGCCCGTACGCCGCTGCCGCGGACGGCCGGGCGCGGCAGCGGCGTGCGGCCCGCCGCTGGGGGCGCCTCCGCTGCCGGGCCCGCCGCCGTGGGGCTCGGCGCCGGCGGCCCCGGCGGTCAGCTGCCGGACAGGGCCGCGCGGTGCTGCTCGGCCAGGTCCGCGTACATCAGGGCGTTCACCCTGATGCCCTCGCGCTCCTCCTCCGTCAGCTCGCGCCGCACCTTGGCCGGGACGCCCGCGACCAGCGACCCCGGCGGGACCACCATCCCCTGGGGGACCAGCGCCTGCGCGGCCACCAGTGAGCCGGCGCCGATCACCGCGCCGTTGAGGACCGTCGCGCCCATGCCGATCAGGCAGTCGTCCTCCACGGTGCAGCCGTGCACCACCGCGTTGTGGCCGATGGAGACGCGCTCGCCGATGGAGACCGGGAAGCCGGGGTCCACGTGGAGCGTGCAGTTGTCCTGCACGTTGCTGTCCGCTCCGAGCATGATCGGACCGCAGTCGGCGCGCAGCACCGCCGAGTACCAGATGCTCGTTCCCGCGGCCAGGCTCACGTCGCCGACCACGACGGAGGTCGGCGCGGTGAAGGCGGTGGGGTCGATCCTCGGGGACTTGCCGCCCACTGCGGCGACGAGTGCCCGGCTGTCCTGCTCGGCCTGATGCGTCATGCTTCTCTTCCTCGGTGCTCGGTGCTCGGTGCTCGGTGCTCGGTGCTGGTCCGCCCTGTCGCGCTACCGGCACGGTAGGGCACGGACCCCACCCGGCCCGTGATGGGGTGAAGATCACGGCGCGGTCCGGGCCCCCGGCGCGCTACGGTGGCCCGGTGCCGAAGAACCAGAACACGTTCTCATCCCTGACGGACCTGCGCCGCAGGCTCAGCAGCCGCGCCGCCCACGCCGCCTGGCGCTGGATGCAGCGGGCGGGAGCCGTGACCGCGCAGACCCCGGGCCGGCTGCGCTTCGGTGCGATCGGGCACGGCACCCGGCTCGCCTTCCCCCAGGGCACGGTCTTCGGCGAGCCGTGGATCCGGCTCGGCGAGCACTGCATCATCGCCGAACAGGTCACGCTGACCGCCGGGATGATGCCGGACCTCGACCTCGGGGCCGAGCCGATGCTGGTCCTCGGCAACGGCGTGGTCCTCGGCCGCGACACCCACGTCATAGCGGACGCGCCGATCACCATCGGGAACGACACCTTCTGCGGGCCCGGGGTCTACATCACCTCCACGAACCACAGCTACGACGATCCGCACGAGCCGGTCGGCAAGCAGTGGCCGCGCAGCGCGCCCGTCGAGATCGGACCCGGCTGCTGGCTCGGCACGGGCGCGGTGATCCTGCCGGGGGCGCGGCTCGGCCGCAACGTGGTGGTGGCCGCGGGGGCCGTCGTACGGGGTGAGGTGCCCGACCATGCGGTGGTGGCGGGCGCGCCGGCGCGGATCGTACGCAGGTGGCAGCCGGACACGGGCTGGCAGCCGCCGCTGCGCACTCCGGCTCCCGTGCCGATCCCGGACGGGGTGACCCCGCAGCAGCTGCGCGCCCTGGCCGAGCTGGCGGAAGCCGATGCCGGAGATCGGCAGGAGGCGACCGAGCCGGCGTGAGGCCGAGCGGTCTAGCCGGCGGCCAGCAGCACCGTGCCCGCGAGGGCCAGGCCGGCGCCGGCCGCCTGGACCGCGCGCAGGCGTTCCTTGAGCACGGCGAAGGCCGCGAGCGCGGTGATCACTGGGTAGAGCGAGGAGAGCACGGCGGCCACGGTGACGGGACCGTGCTGGGCCGCGACGGAGTACGTGCCGTTCGCCGCGACGTCCGCGAGGCCGGTGAAGGCGAGTGCGGGCAGCAGGACCCACAGCGCGCCGAGGCCGCTGCCCTCGGGGAGCGCCGGAGTGCCGCGCCGGGCCTGGACCCACAGGGCGGTGCCGCCCGCCACCACGTTGGTGACGCGCTGGACGAACAGGGCGAGGAAGAGCCCGGTGACGGTGGTGGAGGCCTGCGCGATCAGGGCCATCACCGCGCCGAAGCCGAAGGCCGCGACCAAGGTGAGCACCACCGCCCGGCGCTGTACGGGCGCCCCGCGCAGCTCCGGACCGCCCGCGAGGACGATGCCCACGACCGCCACCGCGATGCCCGCGAACTGGCCGGGCCCGGGCCGCTCGCCCAGGGCGAGCCCCGCCGCGACGGGCACCACCACACCGAGCGAGCCGAGCGGGGAGACGACGCCCATCGGGCCGAGGGCCAGCGCCTTGTAGAAGCTGAGCATGGCGACCGGGCCCACCAGGCCCGCCGCCACCGCGAACCACAGCTGGGGCCCGGCCTCCCGCCAGGCCCCGGTGCCGAGCACGACGGCGCCGAGCGCGATCACCGCGAGGACCTGGGAGGTCACCACCACGGTGAGCGCCGGTATCCGGCGCGTCAGGAGCCCGCCTCCGAAGTCGGCGAGCCCCCACAGCACGGCGGTGGCCAGGGCGAAGAGGGCGGTCATGCGGGGCCTCGCAGTACAGTGCGGTGAACGGTGGAGTGCAGTCTGGAACACGGCGCACGATAGTTCATTCCATTGGACTGCCGCATCCAACATATTGGACGGAAGGGTGCCCGCACGGTGTCGGACCTCGAAGAGCTCACCCAGGCGCTCGCCCGCAACCTCAGGCACTGGCGCGGTGAGCGGGGCTTCACCCTGGACGCACTGGCCGCCCGCGCCGGAGTGAGCCGCGGCATGATCATCCAGATAGAGCAGGCCCGTACGAACCCCAGCGTCGGCACCACCGTCAAACTGGCCGACGCCCTCGGGGTGAGCATCACCACCCTGCTCGACCACGACCGCACCCCGCAGGTCCACGTGGTGCTGCCGGGGCAGGGCGTACGGATGTGGTCCACCGAGGCGGGCAGTGGCGCCAGCATGCTGCTCGGCGACGACCGGCGCGGGCCGGTGGAGATGTGGGCCTACCGCCTGGAGCCGGGGGAGAGCACGGTCTCCGACCCGCACCCGGCCGGAACCTTCGAGATGCTGCACGTCACAGCCGGGGAGCTGACCCTCGTCGTCGCCGACGAGCGGTACGCGGTGCCCGCGGGCGGGGCGGTGTCCTTCGAGGCCGACCGCGCGCACGCCTACCGCAACGAGGGCCCCGCCCCCATGGAGATGACCCTGGCCGTCTCCATCCCGCCCGTCGGCGCGCCGTAGGACCGCGCTACAGCGCCGGGATCTCGATCGCCGGGCAGCGGTCCATGACCATGTCCAGGCCCGCGGCACGGGTGCGGGCGAAGGCGGCCTCGTCGACCACGCCCAGCTGGAACCAGACGGCTTTCGCCCCCGCCGCCACGGCCTCGTCGGCGACCGCCCCCGCCAGGGCGCTGTTCACGAAGACGTCCACCACGTCCACCTCGAAGGGGATCTCCCCCAGCGAGGCGTAGCCCTGCTCGCCGTGCACCGTCTCCGCCTTCGGGTGGACGGGGACGATGCGCTTGCCGAACTGCTGGAGCACGCGTGCCACCGCGTACGCCGCCCGGTCCCGGTTGTTGGACAGGCCCACCACGGCCCAGGTGTCGCCGAGTTCGGTGAGGATCTTGCGAATGGTTGCCGGGTCGCCGTGCACGAGTGACGCCTCCTGTTGCCTTCCGGTCGCGGACCGCATCCGGCCCGTCTCCGGGGACAACTGGAAGAACGCGTGTCGGATTCCCCTGCCGCCCCTGATTAGGGTGGTGTGGTGAAGTCAGACCAGTACGCGACGGTGGCCCGCGAGGGCGTGCACGAGTCCGAGATCAACCGCTCGCGGTTCCTGTGCTCGCTCGCGCCCGCCGCGACCGAGCATGAGGCGCAGGAGTTCGTCGCGCGCATCCGCAAGGAGCACCCCGCCGCCACGCACAACTGCTTCGCGTACGTCATCGGCGCCGACGCCTCCGTCCAGAAGGCCAGCGACGACGGCGAGCCCGGCGGCACCGCCGGCGTGCCCATGCTGCAGATGCTGATGCGGCGCGACATCCGGTACGCGGTGGCCGTGGTCACCCGGTACTACGGCGGCGTGAAGCTGGGCGCCGGCGGCCTGATCAGGGCCTACGGCGGCGTCGTCGGCGAGGCCCTCGACGCGCTCGGCACCGTCACCCGCCACCGCTACCGGCTGGCCACCGTCACCGTCGACCACCAGCGGGCCGGCAAGACCCAGAACGACCTGCGCTCCACCGGCCGCACGGTGGTGGACCTCCGCTACGGGGCCGCGGTCGAGATCGAGGTCGCCCTCCCCGAAGCCGACCTGCCCGCCTTCGAGGCCTGGCTCGCCGACAGCACCGCGGGCACGGCCACCCTCACGCTCGGCGGCGAGACGTATGCGGCGTAGCGGACCCCGGTGACGGGTTAGCGTAGAGGGGTTCAGAGCAGGAGACGGGCAGGGGGCGGACGGGCATGTGCGCGCAGACGGCCGGCGGGGCGGCCGGCGAGTGAGGCTCCTGCACACCTCCGACTGGCACCTCGGCCGGTCCTTCCACCGCGTGAACCTGCTCCGGGCCCAGGCCGCCTTCATCGACCACCTGGTCGAGACCGTCCGCGAGCACCGGGTCGACGCCGTCCTCGTCGCCGGGGACGTTTACGACCGGGCCGTGCCCCCGCTGCCCGCCGTCGAGCTGTACGACCGGGCCCTGCACCGGCTCGCCGACCTCGGCGTCCCCACCGTGATGATCTCCGGCAACCACGACTCCGCCCGCCGGCTCGGGGTCGGGGCCGGGCTGATCGGCCGGGCCGGGATCCACCTGCGCACCGACCCCGAGGGCTGCGCCGACCCGGTGGTGCTGGCCGACGCACACGGGGACGTGGCGCTCTACGGGCTGCCGTACCTGGAGCCGGCCCTGGTCAAGGACTGCCTCGGTGCCGACAAGCCGAGCCACGAGGCGGTCCTCGGCGCGGCCATGGACCAGGTCCGCGCCGACCTCGCGGCCCGCGCCCCCGGCACCCGCTCGGTCGTCCTCGCCCACGCCTTCGTCACCGGCGGGCAGGCCAGCGACAGCGAGCGCGACATCGCCGTCGGCGGGGTCGAGGCCGTGCCCGCCTCCGTCTTCGACGGGGTGGACTACGCCGCCCTCGGGCACCTCCACGGCTGCCAGACCATCAACGAACGCGTCCGGTACTCCGGTTCCCCGCTCGCCTACTCCTTCTCCGAGGCCGACCACCGCAAGTCCATGTGGCTGATCGACCTCGGCGCCGACGGGGAGATCACTGCCGAGCGGATCGACACCCCCGTGCCGCGCCGCCTCGCGCGGCTCCGGGGTCGGCTCGACGCGCTGCTGGAGGAGCCCGCGTACGCCGCGTACGAGGACTCCTGGATCGAGGCCACCCTCACCGACCCGGTCCGCCCCGAGGACCCCATGGCCCGGCTCGCCGCCCGCTTCCCGCACACCCTGAGCCTCGCCTTCGACCCCGAGGGCCGCGAGGAGTCCGGAGCGGCCTCGTACGCCCAGCGCCTCAAGGGCCGCAGCGACCAGGAGATCGCCGAGGACTTCGTCGCCCACGTCCGCGGCGGGGGCGTCGCCGACGAGGCCGAACGGGCCGTCCTCCAAGGCGCGTTCGAGGACGTCCGCGCGAACGACAGCCGGCAGGAGACCCGCTGATGAGGCTGCACCGGCTCCGGATCACCGCCTTCGGCCCCTTCGCCCAGCCCCAGGAGATCGACTTCGACGCACTGTCCGGCGCCGGGATCTTCCTGCTCCACGGGCCCACCGGCGCCGGCAAGACCTCCGTCCTGGACGCCGTCTGCTACGCGCTGTACGGGTCGGTCCCCGGCGCCCGCCAGAGCCCCGGCACCAGCCTGCGCAGCGACCACGCCGACCCCGCCACCCCGACCGAGGTCACCCTCGAACTCACCGCGGGCGGACGGCGCCTGGAGATCACCCGCCGCCCCGAACAGGACCGGCCGAAGAAGCGCGGCACCGGCACCACCCGCGACAAGGCCCAGAGCCGGCTGCGCGAGTACGACGGGGAGCAGTGGCTCGCGCTCAGCCGTTCCCACCAGGAGATCGGTGAGGAGGTCGAGCAGCTGCTCGGCATGAGCCGCGAGCAGTTCTGCCAGGTGGTGCTCCTGCCGCAGGGCGAGTTCGCCAAGTTCCTGCGGGCCGACGAGGCGGCGCGCGGGCGACTGCTGGGCCGGCTCTTCGACACCCGCCGCTTCGCCGCCGTCGAGGCGCTGCTCGCCGAGCGCCGCCGGGCCGCCGAGGCCAAGGTGCGGGCCGGCGACGAGAAGGTGCTCGCCGCCGCCCAGCGGCTCGCCCAGGCCGCGGGCGACAGCGCCGACCTGCGCGCCTGGCCCCTGCCCGCCCACCAGCCCGGCGACCCCGGCCTCGCCGGGGCCGTCCGCGCCTGGGCCGCCGTCGCCCGGTGCTCGGCCCGGGAGCGCCTGACCGTCGCCGAGTACGCGCTGGCCGCCGTCGAGGGCCGCCACGCCGCCGCGCGCCGGGCCGCCGAGGAGGCACGCGAGCTCGACCGGCTCCAGCGCCGGCATGCCGAGACCGTCCGCCGGGCCGAGCTGCTCGCCGGGGCGGCCCCCGAGCGGGAGCGGGTGCGCGAGCTGCTCGACCGGGCCCGCCGGGGCGCCCTGGTGGCCCCCGCCCTCGAACTGCGCGGAGCCGCCTCGGCCGCCCACCTGGCCGCCGCCCACGCGGAGGCCGAGGCCCGCGCGCAGCTCCCGCCGCCGCTCGCCGAGGCGGGCGCCGACCAGCTGGCCGCCGTCGAGCAGCGGCTGCGCGAGGACCTGGGGGCGCTGGGCGCGGCCCGGCGCGACGAGCAGCGCAGCGCGGAGATCGGCCGCGAGCGGGCCACCCTGGAACGGGAGGCCCGCGACGCCGAGGAGCAGCTGCGGGAGTCCGCCGACTGGCTCGACCGCTGGGAGGCCACCCGGACCGCCCTGGCCCGGCGGGTGGACGCAGCCCAGCAGGCCGCGACCCGGGCCGAGCAGCTGGCGGGCCGGCTGGAACCCGCCCGGCTGCGCCTGCACTCCGCCCAGCGGCGCGATGCACTGGACGCCGACGCGCAGCGCACCGAGGGCGAACTGCTGCGCGTACGCGAGGAGTCCGCGGCCGCCCGGGAGCGCTGGCTGGAGCTCAAGGAGGCCCGGCTGCGCGGGATCGCCGCCGAACTCGCCGAGGCGCTGGCGCCGGGCGAGCCGTGCACGGTGTGCGGATCGGCCGAGCACCCCGCTCCGGCCCGGCCGGCACCCGGGCACGTGGACCGGGCCGCCGAGGACGCCGCCCACGCCCGCTTCGAGCAGGCCGAGGAGCGCCGGGCCGCCGTCGAGCGGAGCCTCGCCGCACTGCGGGAGGCCCGGGCCGAGGCCGCGGCCGCCGCCGGGGACGCCACCACCGCCGAGCTCCTCGCGCTGACCTCCGACCTGAGTGCCCGGCACGCCGCCGCCCACGCCCTGGCCGCCGGACTCCACGGCGCCCGCGAGCAGCTGGACCGCGCCGAGCGCGAGCACGCCGTCCGCAGCGCCGAGCGCCTCGACGCCGAACGCCGGTCCGCTGCAAGGGCCTCCCGGCGCGAGGCCCTCGACCGGGAACAGGCCGCGCTGGAGGCGGAGCTCGCGCGCGTACGGGGCGACGCGCCCACCGTCGCGGCCCGCGCCCGCATCCTGGAGGACCGGGTCCGGATGGTGACCGCCGCCGCCACCGCCCTGCGCCGGGCCGAGACCGGCGCCGCCCGGCTGAAGGAGGCCGACGACCAGCTCGCCGACGCCGCGTTCAAGGCGGGCTTCGACACCGTCGAGGCCGCCGCCGAGGCGGTCCTGCCGGACTACGAACGCACCGCCCTGCAGCACCGGCTGGACGCCTGGCAGGCCGAGGAGGCCATGCTGGCCGACCGCCGCGGCGAACGCGACACCGCCGCGGCCGCCGCCCTGCCCCCGGCGGACCCGGACACCGCCGAGCGGTACGCCGAGCAGGCCGCGGCCCGGCTGCGGACGGCCGGCTCGGCGGTCGACGCCGCCCGGGTGCGCTGCGCCGAGCTGGACCGGCTGTCCCGGCAGGCGGAGCAGGAGCTGCGCGCCCTGGGCCCGCTGCGCGAGGCGTACGAGCGGGTGGCCCGCCTCGCCGGGCTCACGGCGGGCACCTCGGCGGACAACGAGCGCAAGATGCGGCTGGAGGCGTACGTCCTGGCCGCCCGCCTGGAGCAGGTCGCCGCGGCGGCGACGCTGCGGCTCCAGCGGATGTCCGGCGGCCGCTACACGCTCGTGCACTCCGACGCCAAAGCCGGCGGACGCGGCCGGTCCGGCCTCGGGCTGCACGTGGTGGACGCGTGGACCGGCAGCGAGCGGGACACCGCCACCTTGTCGGGCGGCGAGACCTTCTTCGCCTCGCTCGCCCTCGCGCTCGGGCTGGCCGACGTGGTCACCGACGAGGCGGGCGGCATGCGGCTCGACACCCTCTTCATCGACGAGGGCTTCGGCAGCCTCGACGACCAGACGCTCGACGAGGTGCTCGACGTCCTGGACTCGCTGCGCGAACGGGACCGCAGCGTGGGCATCGTGAGCCACGTCGCCGATCTGCGCACCCGCGTCCAGGCCCAGTTGGAGGTCGTCAAGCACCGCGGCGGCTCGGTGGTCCGCCACCGCACCGCGGACCTCACGGACTGAGCGGGCGGCGGGACAGCGGCGAGGAGTAGACGATGCTGGTGGTGACCGCGCCGAGTCCGGCGATCCGCCCGGCGACCTCCTCCAGATGCCCCATCGAGCGGGCGGCGACCTTGAGGACGAAGCAGTCGTCCCCGGTGACGTGGTGCGCCTCCAGGATCTCCGGCGTGGCCTCCAACAGGTCGTGGAACGGCTTGTAGTTGCCGTGCGGATAGCGCAGCCGCACCAGCGCCAGGATGGACTTGCCCAGCTTCTCCGGGTCCACCACCGCGGTGTAGCCGGTGATCACGCCGGCCTCCTCCAGCCGGCGCACGCGCTCGGTGACCGCGCTCGCGGACATGGACACGGCGCGGGCGAGCTCCGCGAAGCTGGCGCGGCCGTCCTCCTGGAGGGCCGTCAGGATGCGCCAGTCGGTGGCGTCAGGGGAATAGTCGGTCATGGACCAGATGTAGCAGGGGAATCCCCGGCTGAACAAGGAGAAGGCCGGGGAAAGCCACTTCCACCGGTGATCATTCGCTCGTAGATTCTGAGCCATGACGACGACACAGCACACCACCGCCCCCGCTCCCGCCGACAACCCCGTACTCCGGGTGCCGCCGGCCGCCCCGGACGCGGCGGCCGCGTACTTCGCCGCGAGCCTCGCCTTCCACGCGGACGTGTCCGATGTCGCCGCCGCCTTCAAGGCCCACCGCGAGCAGGGCGCGGAGCTCGGCTTCCAGCTCGTCGACTCCCGCTCCACCCCCGCCTGGGACCAGGCCCACGTCCCCGGTGCCGTCCACCTGCCCACCGCGCTCATCCCCGAGCAGGCCGAGCAGCTCCTCGACAAGAGCATCCCCGTGGTCACGTACTGCTGGGGCCCCGGCTGCAACGGCGGCGCCCGCTCCGCCCTCGCCCTCGCCCGGCTCGGCTTCCAGGTCAAGGAGATGCTCGGCGGGATCGAGTACTGGATCCGCGAGGGCTTCGAGGTCGAGACCTGGCAGGGCCGGCAGCAGCGCACGGAGGCCGACCCGCTGACGGCGCCGACCGACTCCGAGGACTGCGGCTGCTGAAGCGCCGCACCCGGCCGGGCCCGTCCGCCCGCGACAGCCGTACGGGCCGCCCGCTCCCCCGGGGAGACGGGCGGCCCGTACGCAATGCCGTCAGAGCTTCGACAGCTCGTCCACCAGGTCGTCCAGGCCCAGCGAACCCTGCGACAGGGCAGCCATGTGCCAGGCCTTCAGGTCGAAGGACTCCCCGTGCGCGGCGCGGGCGTTGTCCCGGCCCAGCAGCCAGGCCCGCTCACCCAGCTTGTAGCCGATGGCCTGGCCCGGCATCGACAGGTACCGGGTCACCTCGCTCTCGATGAAGTCCGCGGGCCTGCCGCTGTGCAGCGCGAAGAACTCCTGCGCCAGCTCGACCGTCCACCGCTCGCCCGGATGGAACGGGGAGTCCGCCGGGATCTCCAGCTCCAGGTGCATGCCGAGGTCCACGATGACCCGCGCGGCCCGCATCATCTGGCAGTCGAGGTAACCCAGGCGCTGCTCCGCGTCCTTGAGGTAGCCGAGCTCGTCCATCAGGCGCTCCGCGTACAGCGCCCACCCCTCCACGTTGGCGCTCACCAGGCCGATGCTCGCCTGGTAGCGGGAGAGCTGGTCGGCGACGTGCGTCCACTGGGCCAGCTGCAGGTGGTGGCCCGGAACGCCCTCGTGGTACCAGGTGCTGACCAGGTCGTACACGGGGAACCGGGTCTGGCCCATCGTCGGCAGCCAGGTGCGCCCCGGCCGGGAGAAGTCCTCCGAGGGGTTGGTGTAGTACGGGGCCGCCGCGCCGCCGGGCGGGGCGATCATCGATTCCACCCGCTTCACCCGTTCGGCGAGCTCGAAGTGGGTGCCGTCGAGGTTCTCGATGGCCTCGTCCATGAGGCCCTGGAGCCAGGCCCGCACCTCGTCGACGCCCTCGATGTGGGTGCCGTGCTCGTCCAGGTGCTTCAGCGCCTCCCAGGGGCCCGCCCCCGGCAGGATCCTGGCAGCCTCGGCCTTCATCTCGGACAGCAGCCGGTGGTACTCGGACCAGCCGTACGCGTACGCCTCGTCCAGGTCCAGGTCCGTGCCGTTGAAGTACCGCGACCAGCGGGCGTAGCGCTCGCGGCCCACCGGGTCGGGGGCTCCGGCGACGGCCGGGGCGTACACCGAGCGCATCCAGTCGCGGAGCCCGACGAGGGCCGCGGTGGCTCCGGCGGCCGCCTCGTCCAGCTCGGAGCGCAGCGCCTTCGGCCCGCGGGCCGCGAATTCGCCGAAGAAGCCGCCCGTGGCCGGGGCCCGCGTGCCCTCGGTGCCCTCCGTGTCCTCGCCCGCCCAGGTCCCGAGCTGGTCGATGAAGGTGGCGGTGGCGCGCGGGCCGCCGTACAGACCGCGGTCCAGGCCGAGTTGGAGGCTCTCGCGGTAGCCGGCCAGGGCGGCCGGGACCGCGCGCATCCGCTCGGCGACGGCCGCCCAGTCCTCGTCCGTCTCGGCCGGGGTGATGGTGAACACGTCGCGGACGGAGTGTGCGGGGGAGTGGATGTTGCTGACCGCGCGCAGGTCCTCGTCCGCTTCGTACACCGCGAGTTCGGCGTTCAGACGCTCGCGCAGCAGGCGGGCGCAACGGCGCTCGGCGTCACTGTCCGCTCCGGGCAGCTGCTCCGCGGCGGCGAGGCGGGCGAGGGTGGAGCGGGCCAGGTCGGCGACGGCCGCGCGGCCGGCGGGGGAGAAGTCCGGGAGCCGGCCGGAGCACGCGGCGACACCGAGGTAGGTGCCCGCGATCGGGTCGATGGCGATGAGGTCGTCGACGTATGCGTCGGCGACCTGACGGGGCAGCCGGGACGCACTGTCGCTGCGAAGGGTCTCTGACATGCGGCCATCTTCGTACGGGGGACCGCCCCGCGTCATCACCGTTCCGGGTCAGCCTGCTGACGGCGAGGGGGAGCGCGCACCCCGGCCTGCTGCCGCACCGGCAAGCGCCGTCGGACGTGGGCCACTTCACACCACGGCTCGACGGGCGCCGTCGCCGTCCCCGGGGGCGCAGCGGGCGGGCCGGTCCGTCCCCGGGGGCGGCGCTCAGCGCCGGTGGTGCTGCTGCTCGGGCTGCACGTGGTGGTCGTGCCGGCCGTGCTGCTCCCGCTGCTCCCACGGCTCCCGGTGCTCCCGCTGCTCCTGCGCGAGCCGCGGGCCGGCCGTGGCGGCGTCCAGCCGGGCCGTGATCACCAGGGTGCCCTCCTCGATCTGGTAGTCGAGGGGCAGGCCGAGGCCGCGCATGGCGGCGACCATGCCGGTGTTGGCGGCCCGCGTGACGGCGTACACGCTGTCGCAGCCGGCCTCGACGGCCATCGCGAGCAGGCGGCGCAGCAGTTCGGAGCCGATTCCACGCCGCTGCCAGTCGTCCTCGATCAGCAGCGCGACCTCGGTCTCGTCCCCGTCCCACAGCAGGTGTCCGAGCGCGACCAGCTTGCCGGACGCGGTGGTGGCGGCGAGCGTGCGGCCGAAGCGGGGGCTCAGCAGATGGCCGAGGTAGCGGTCGGCGTCGGCCACCGGGCCGTGGTAGCGCAGGCCCAGGGTGCGCTCGGAGCAGCGGTCGTGCATCGCGCGGGCGGCGGCGAGGTCGGAGCCGTCGGCGCGGCGCACGGTGACCTCGTTGCCCTCGGGCAGGGTCAGCACGTCCTGGCTGCGCGGGACGCGCGGGCCGAGCCGGGCGTCGAGCTCGACCAGGGCGCGGGCGCGGGCGAACTCCGTGGGCGTGAAGGGCAGGTAAGGGCGCTCGACGGTGATCGCACCGCCCGAGGGGTCGCGCAGCCGCATCACCGTAGCCTCCAGGACACCCTCGACCGGGGCGTCGGCGCCCGCGTTCGGGCGGCCGGAGAGGGTGGTCGCCGGGATCGACTGGATGGTGCAGCGGCCGAGCAGCTGGCGCAGGGCGAGCGGCAGTTCGGCGGCGTCCAGGGCCGTGCGGGTGGCCAGGCCCAGCACCCGGGTGGGGGTGTCGACCAGGTCGTGGGCGTCGGCCCGCTCGATCCAGGTGCTGTGGCCGCCCGCGTCGGCGATGGCGCGGCCGAGGTCGGCGGAGGGCAGCTGCTGGGGGGAGCGCAGCAGGAACTCGTCCACCGTTCCGCCTTCCGGGAGCGGGTGGGTCTGGAGGGTCAGGATGTCCACGCCGTTGCGGGCGAGCGCGGTGCAGAGCGCGGCCAGGCTGCCGGGCTCGTCCCGTACGGTCGTCCGCATCCGCCACAGGATGGTGGTGGGGGCGGTCGTCGACGGGCTCACCTCCGCGGCCGCCGCCGGCCCGGTCGCGGCGGCTGCGGATTCCGCGGCCGGAGCCGGGGCCGCGCCCGGACCGGAGGGCCCTGTGGCCCTGGGCGGCGGCGCATGGCTGTGGCGGCGTGCCCACCAGGTGTGGAACGCGGCGGTGACCAGGAGCGCGACGGCCGAGGCGACCAGCAGGGCGGGGCCGCTCGGACCGTGCGCGACGAGGTTGGCGATGCCGTCGGCGACCGCGACGGCGCAGAACAGGGCCGCGAGTTCGACGAGATCGCGGCGCCAGTGGTGGCGGTGGGAACGCTGGGCAGGGGCAGCAGTACGTTCAGTCATGCATGCCACTGTGGCGCAGGGGTGTTGCGTGATCACGAACGGTCTGTGACCGATGGGTTAAGTATCCATCTGGCCGATTTCGCCCTGTTTTCCTGCCCTTTCCCCGGGCCTAGCCTGAGCGCGGGGGCTACTGGCCCACGCGTCCCGGCTGGAGCGTCGTGGAAAAGAGTACGCCGCCTCCCTGGCGCCGCAAGCGCACGGTGAGCTCCCCGCTCCCGCCGTCGATCTCGACCTCGCCGTAGTACGGGGGGTTCTCGGACGGCGACATGTTGGCGAGCGGCGCCGACTGGACGTACGCGGTCTGCGGGCCGAAGGTCGCGTCGAGCTTTCCGGCCGGGAAACCGCCGGCGCCGACGGGGCCGGAGACGAACTCCCAGAACGGCGCGAAGTCGGTGAACGCCGCCCGCTCGGGGGCGTAGTGGTTCGCGGCCGTGTAGTGCACGTCGGTGGTGAGCCAGAGGGTGCCGGTGATGCGCTGGTGCTTGACGTGGCGCAGGAGTTCGGCGATCTGGAGCTCGCGGCCGAGCGGGGCTCCCGGGTCCCCCTGGGCCACGGCCTCGAAGTTGGCGGCGCCGTCGGGGACGACGATGCCCAGCGGCATGTCGGAGGCGATGACCTTCCAGGTGGCGCGGGAGCGCGACAGCTCGCGCTTGAGCCACCCCAGCTGTTCGCCGCCGAGGATGCCGACGGGGTCCTCGCTCTGGCGGCCCGGGGAGTTGGCGTTGCGGTGGGTGCGCATGTCGAGCACGAAGACGTCGAGCAGCGGGCCGTACCGCATCACGCGGTACATCCGGCCTTCGGCGCGGCCACCGCGCAGGTCGGTGACGGGGAAGTACTCGCCGAAGGCCTGGCGGGCGCGGGCCGCGAGGGTGTCGACGTCCTTGACGGTGTAGCGGGGATCCTCGATGAGCTGGCCGGGGTACCAGTTGTTGCGCACCTCGTGGTCGTCCCACTGGGCGAGGACCGGCACCTGGGCGTTGAAGTCGCGGAGGTTGCGATCCAGCAGGTTGTAGCGGAAGTTCCCGCGGAACTCGGCGAGGGTCTCGGCGACCTTCGCCTTCTCCTCCGTGGTGATGTTGCGCCAGATGCTGCCGTCACGCAGGGGTACGGACGCCTGGATCGGGCCGTCCGCGTAGATCGTGTCCCCGCTGAAGAGGAAGAAGTCGGGGTCCCGCAGCCGCATTTCCTCGAAGACCCGGTAGCCGCCGAGATCCGGGTTGATGCCCCAGCCCTGGCCCGCCAGGTCGCCCGACCAGACGAAGCGCACGTCGTGGCGGCGGGAGGCGGGCGTGGTGCGGAAGGTCCCGCGCACAGGCTCGCCGGCGCGGCGCGGATCGTCGGGGTCGGTGAGGACGATCCGGTAGTGGACCTGCTGCCCGGGCGGCAGGTCGCGCAGGGTGGTGGTGCCGGTGAAGTCGGAGGCCGGGCCGAGGAACGGGCCCCGGTGGCGCCGGACACCGTAGCGGAACGACTCGCTCGGCGAGGTCTCGACGTACATCCGTGCCGGCCGGTCGGACCGGGTCCACACGGTGGCCGAGTGGGGGGTGATCTCCCCGGACTGGACGCCCCAGGGAGCACCGGGGCGGCCGGAGCGGACGAACGCCGCGGCGGCGGACGGCGCGGTGGGCCCGGACGCGGATCCCAGGGGCGCGGCGAACGCGGGTGGGGTGGTCGCGCTGGACAGGGCGAGGCTCACCGGAACGGCGAGGGAACCGCCGAGCAGGGAACGTCGGGTGCGGGGCATCGGTGCCATCGGGGCGTCTCCAGGGCCGGCGGGGACGGGTCGGACCAGTGTGCCGCCGCACACCGGCCCGCCCGCGTCGGGCGCGCGAACCGTGGATGAACGATCGTCAGTGGATGAACGATCGTCAGCGGCTCAGTTCCTCGCTTGGGTTGTGGCCCGTACGGTGTCCATGACCACCCGCGAGACCAGTGCGGGGTCGTCGTTCATCGGGACGTGTCCGCATCCGGGGAGCCGGACCAGCCGGGCGCCCGGCAGGGTGTGCTTGGCGCGCACGCCCTGGCGCGGCAGGAGGAGCCGGTCCCGGGCACCCCAGGCGATGGTCACCGGCAGTCCCGGTACGTCCGCGGTGAACCGCACGGAACGGCCCGCGGCCAGCGTCTGCTCGAAGCCGGGCGCCTCGCGCAGGGCGAGGGTCTCGGCGACCACGGCCTCGGGCGAACGGCGCGCGGGCCGGGCGTAGATGGTGCCGGTGAGCGCGGCGCGGCCGGTGGCGCTGCGGGCGAGCCGCTCCAGGGTGGGGCGGGGCAGCGTCAGGGCGCCGAGGCGCATGGCCCGCAGGGTGGCGAAGGCGTAGCGCCGCTCGGCCTCCGTCCAGAAGCCGGCCGGTGACAGCGCGGTGACCGAGCGGACGAGGTTGCTGCGGCCCATCTCCAGGGCGAGCAGCCCGCCCAGGGAGTTGCCGACCACGTGCGGGCGCTCGACGCCGAGGGCCGAGCAGAGCGCACCCAGGGCCGGGACGACGGTGCCCAGGTCGTACGGAACCCCCTCGGGCAGCGGCTCCGAGACACCGAAGCCGGGCAGGTCGACGGCGATGACCTCGTACTCGGCGGCCAGGATGTCGGTCACGGGGTGCCAGGCCTGGAGGTGGTGGCCGATGCCGTGCAGGAGGAGCAGGGGTTCGCCGTCTCCCTTGCGCTCGTAGGCGACGGATGCGGTGCGGGGGCCCAGCGGCGAATCGATCGTGAAGGAGACCGTGGCGGTCATGCTGCTCCTCGTCGGGTGGACGCGTATGAGACAGGCCGTCAGCACTGCCCAGGACCATGATTACCGCCCGGTAGCCCCCGACTACAAGCCTCGCGGGCGTGTCGGGGCGGGCACGAACATCGCGTGAACGGCTTGATACGTATGCCCGATCTGCCCGGTAAAGGGGTGAGCATTGGTCTTGACCAAGGGTGGGTGCCGTCCTATGGTCGGCAGGGATAGTGCAGGAACCTTTAATAAACAAAGGCGCGGAACTGCCGCTGGAACACGGCGATTGCAGCGATGGCAGGAGGAGTCAGGGTGGGGACCACGCAGCTCGAAACGGTGCCGGAGCCGAAGTACTGGCACCTGAAGACCGTCCTCAGCGAGGCGCTCGACCAGGACTTCGCCGTGGGGGAGGTCCTGCCCAACGAGCGGGAGCTCGCCGCCCGCTTCGGCGTCGCCCGCGCGACCCTCCGGCAGGCCCTGGAGCAGCTGGAACTCGAAGGCCGGCTGCAGCGCCGCCGCGGGGTCGGCACCACCGTCGCCCCGCCGCGCGTCGGCGTCGCGGTCGGGGGCGCACAGCACGGCTGGGCCGGGGAGGGCATCGACGGGTGGGAGTCCGTGGACGCCGCCCAAACCCTGCCGTCCGCCGCCGTCCTTGCTCTCCTCGGCACGTCCGCCGACCAGCCGGTGCACGCGGTGCGCCGGACCCGGTTCAGCCACGGCCAGGCCGTTGCCGCCGAGCTGCTGTACGTGCCCGCCGCCTCGATCCCCGGGCTCTCCGCCATCGACGCCCCGGCCGGCCCGGCCCGCGCCCGCGCCGTCCTGCGCGAACTGCAGCGGCTCGTCCTGGAGGGGCAGGACCGCTCGGTGGAGCTCGGCTCGGCCCGCGCCGACGACGCCAAGGACCTGGACCGGCTCCCCGGTGCCCCGGTGCTCGTGGTCACCACCCGCTACTTCACCGCTGCGGGCACGGCGGCCGTGTCCGTCGCGACGTACCGTGCGGACACCTGCCGGCTGACCTTCGGCGACACCGGCGAAGTGGAAGTCACCCCCGCCCACCGCGCTGCCTCCTGACCGCGCCCGTGCAGTGAAGGCCGCCCCGCGTACGTTCCCGACGCGGGCGGCCTCCCGCCGTGCGAGGCGCCGACGGTGCCGGGCACGGCCGGGGCCTCGCCCCGGCCGCAGGCCTCGCAGACCCGGGAGCCGGGCGCAGGGTCAGCGGCGGCGGGCCGTGACCGTCTTCTCCACCGCGAAGAGCTCCTCTTCCACATGGTCCATCGCCAGCCGGAGCGCCCCGGTGGCCACCGCCGCCTCGCCGAGCAGCGACTGCGCCACCCGCGGCGGACGCAGGCAGTAGCGCTCCAGCTCCCGGCGCAGGGGGTCCAGGACACCGTCGAGGCCGGCGGCCCAGCCGCCCACCACGACCAGCTCCGGATCCATCGCCAGGACCAGCGCCGCCACGTCGTGCACCAGCCGCTGGATGAACCGCTGCACCGCGGCCACCGCCCGCTCGTCGCCCCGCCTGGCCATCGCGAAGACCTCCGCCACCGCCTGCTCGTCGAGCGGGTGCAGGGGTTCCCCGGTGGTCGACAGCAGCCTCTCGGGCGTGACCTCGCGGCCGAGCAGGTGCAGCGCACCGATCTCACCGGCGGCTCCGCCGAAGCCGCGGTGCAGCCGGCCCCCGATGAGCGAGCCGGCGCCGGGACTGAGACCCGCCATCACGAACACCACGTCGTCGGTGTCCTGCGCGGCGCCCTTCCAGTGCTCGGCGACCGCCGCCGCATTGGCGTCGTTCTCCACCTGCACCGGACAACGGAACGAACGCCGCAGCCGCTCGCCGAGCGGCAGACCCGTCCACCCGGGCAGGGCGGTGCCGAGGCGCACGGTGCCGTCCGCCTCCACGATCCCGGGACTCGCGACCCCGACGGCGCGCAGCGAATCCCGCGGAACCCCGGCCCTCCGCAGCAGGTCGGCCACCGCCGCCCGAACCCGCTCCAGCCGTTCGTCGGCCGAGGCGGTCTCGGACACGTCCTTGGTGCCGGCGCCGATCACCCGGCCGTCCAGGCCGGACAGCAGGACCGCCACCCGGCGCGAGCCGATCTCGATCCCCAGCAGGTGCCCGGCCTCGGCCCGGAACCGGTAGCGCCTGGCCGGCCGCCCCTGCCGGCGCGTGCCTTCCTCCACAGCGGCCTCGACGACGAGCCCGGTCCCGATCAGTCCCTCGACCACGCCCTCCACGGTCGGCCGGGACAGCCCGGTCACCCGGGTCAGGTCGGTGAGGGTCGGCGCATCCGCCGCCCGCAGTGCGCGCAGCACCACGGCCGAATTGATCCGCCGGAGCAGAGAGGGATCCCCGCCGGTCAGCTGCCCCAACGTGTGTCCTCCCAGATGGCGAGCCTGTCTGCCGGATCGTACTGCCCACCCGGTGCGGCGGCGATAACCAGCCCCCCATCGGCCGGAACCGCTCGCTCTCCTCTCGCTCCCCTCAGGCCGGCGCGACGAAGCCCGACTCGTACGCCGTGATGACCGCCTGCGTCCGGTCGCGCGCCCCGAGCTTGCCCAGGATCGCACTCACGTGGGACTTGACCGTCTCCGTCCCGACGATCAGCTCGCGGGCGATCTCCACATTCGTCAGCCCCTTCGCCATCAGCCGCAGCACCGCCTCCTCCCGCTCGGTCAGCGCGGCCCGCTCCAGCACCGCCCGTGCCTGCCGGTTTCCGTACTCGGCGGCGAGGGCCCGCACCGCCGCCGGGAACAGCAGGGTCTCGCCCTCCGCCACCAGCCGTACCGCGTGGACGATCTCCGACGGCCGGGCCCGCTTCAGCAGGAACCCGTCCGCCCCGGCCCGCAGTGCCTGGTAGACGTACTCGTCGTTCTCGAAGGTCGTCACCACGAGGATCTTCGGCGGGCAGTCCACCGTCCGCAGGACCGCCCGGGTCGCCTCGATCCCGTCGAGCAGCGGCATCCGCACGTCCATGGCCACCACGTCCGGCCGCAGTTGCCGCACCAGCGGGACCACGGACGCGCCGTCGGCGGCCTCACCCACCACCTCGATGTCGGGCTGGGCATCCAGAACGGCACGCAGACCCGCGCGCACCAGGGGTTCGTCATCGACGAGCAGTACGGTAACCGGCATCCGGTCAGCGTATTCGCTCCAGCGGAAGCCGCGCGCGCACCCTCCAACTGCCCTCGAACGGGCCGGTGTCGGCCTCCCCGCCGAGCAGCGCGGCGCGCTCGCGCATCCCCCGCAGTCCGCTGCCGGTGCCGGTCACCAGGACGGGCTGTTTCGGCAGCGGGTTCGTCACCTCCAGGTCCAGCCTGCCGACCGCCATCTCCACCCGCACTCGGACCGGAACCGGGCCGCAGTGGCGCAGCACGTTCGTGAGCGCCTCCTGCAGGATCCGGTAACCCTCCCGGGTGACCGGGCCGGGCAACTGCTCCAGCGGCCCCGTCAACTCGGCGTCGACCGTCGCCCCGGAGGCCCGCGCCGACTCCAGCAGGCGGTCGGCCTCCGCGAGCGTCGGCCGCTGCGAAGGCGGCTGTGCGGACTCGCGCAGCACCAGCAGGACCCGCTCCAGATCCTCCAGAGCGGCCCGTCCGGTCTCCTCGATCGCCGCCAGGGCCCGGTCGGTGAACGCGGGATCGGCCGCCGCCCGCGCGGCACCCGCCTGCACCACCGCCACCGTCAGGGCGTGCCCGATGGAGTCGTGGAGCTCGCGCGCAATACGGGTCCGCTCAAGCAACTGCTCGGTCCGCGCCTCCAGAGCGGTGAGCCGCTCGGCCGCCGAAGGCCCCAGCAGCCGGCGGGCAATCAAGGTCATCAGCTCGCCGAGCAGAACGACGGTGACGATCAGCAGGACCAACGGCACCGGCGCCAGCAGAGCGGCCGCCCAGGGCGACGGGGTGAAGGGCAGCCGAACGTCCGTGACGAGCGTCTTGCCGAAGGACGCCCCGACCAGATCTACGGTGAACATCGGCAGCCAGACCGTCGCGAGCGTCACCACGAGCGAGACGACGAGCCGCATCTCCAGCCACAGGAGGGTCCGCCACCGGTCGCTCCAGCGCGCGGACTTGGCCGCGCTGATACCGCTGTCCGCGGAGTCCCGGTCGTGCGGCGTGAGCAGGAACCGTGCCTGCAGCCCCTCGGCCAGGCGCATCCAGGGCATCAGTCCCAGAGGTATGACGATCAGCAGGGGAAACCACGGAGCCTCGGGCTCTATGAACATCCAGACGGCCAGCATCAGGATGGGCACGCACAGGTGTACCCAGCGCGAGTACGTCACCGGTTGGAGCGGGGCACGGAGCAGTCGGTACATGCCCTCATCGTGTCAGCGCGGGCCTGACCGGCGTCTCCCCCGTGTGGGGGAGACGGCACCCTCGCATGGGGGAGGAAGGGGGGTGGGGCCGGCGGCGAGCCTTGAGGCATGAACAGCATCGAGATCCGAGAACTGACCAAGGAATACGGCCGTGTCAGGGCCGTCGACCGCCTCACCTTCGATGTACTGCCCGGGCGGGTCACCGGATTCCTCGGCCCCAACGGGGCGGGGAAGTCGACCACGATGCGCCTGCTGCTGGGCCTGGACCGGATCACCTCCGGTACCGCGACCATCGGCGGGCAGCGGTTCACGGACTTCTCCGACCCGCTCCACCGGGTCGGCGCGCTCCTGGACGCCCAGTCGGCTCACGGCGGCCGGACCGCGCTGGACCACCTCCGCTTCCTCGCGGCCGCGAACCGCATACCGGTGCGGCGGGTGGAGGAGGTCCTGGAGCGGGCCGGGATCGCCTCGGCCGCCAAGAAGCGGATCAAGACCTTCTCCCTCGGGATGCGCCAGCGCCTCGGCATAGCGGCAGCCCTGCTGGGGGACCCCGCGGTGCTGCTGCTGGACGAGCCGACCAACGGGCTCGACCCCGAGGGCATCATCTGGATCCGCGAGCTGATGCGCGCACTGGCCGCGGAAGGGCGCACGGTCCTGGTCTCCAGCCACCTGATGTCCGAGACCGCGGCGTTCGCCGACCACCTGGTCGTGCTGGGGCGAGGGAAGCTGCTGGCCGACACCTCGATGGAGGAGTTCATCCACGCCCGCAGCACTCCGCGGGTGAGGCTGCGCACCTCGGACCCCGTCCGGCTCCGGGCGGCCCTCGCACGGGACGGCTTCGAGATGGTCACCACCGACGGCGGGAGGTGGACCGTGGACGGCATACGGGCTGAGCAGCTCGGCGGCATGGCCGCCCGGGAAGGCATCCCCGTGCTGGAACTCGCCGACGAGCGCGCCTCCCTGGAGCAGGCCTATCTCGATCTCACCGCCGACCACGCCCAGTTCGCCGCAACCCCCTGACTCTCACCCCCCTCAAGGAGGCTTCGCCATGAGCGCCGCTCTGCCCACCGTCCCCGTCCTGCACTCCGAATGGATCAAGATACGGTCCCTGCGCGGCACCTTCGGCGCACTCTTGGCGATCTTCGTCGCCACTGCCGGAATCCAGGCCCTGACGGCCGCGGCGATAGGCCAGGCCGAGGCCGGCAGCATGGGGGACGACCCTCTCCTCGCGTCCTACTACGGCATCAACTTCGGCCAGATCGCAGCCTTCGCCTTCGGCGCGACCGCGCTGTCCTCGGAGTTCCACAACGGCGCGCTGTGCACGTCGTTGACCGCGGTGCCGCATCGCACCCGCTTCTACCTCTCGAAGATGGCCGTGGTCGGCGGACTCGCCTTCCTGGTGGGCCAGGTCACCGGACTTGCAACGTTCGTCGGGGGCCAGGCGTTCATGGGCCCGTACGCCCTCGAACTCGGCAGCGCGGGCACCTACCGTGCCGTCTTCGGGAGCGGTGTGTACCTGACGCTCATGGCCCTCTTCGCCGCCGGGCTGACGGCCGTCCTGCGCAGCGCTGCGGCCGTGTTGAGCCTGCTCATACCGTTCGTGCTGATGGTGTCCTTCGTCGTCGGTGCGACGGCGGGCGGCGTGGCCCAGTACCTGCCGGACCGTGCGGGGCAGGTGGTGATGCGCGCGGAAACGGTGGGCGACCTCGGCCCCTGGAGCGGCCTCGGGGTACTGGCGCTGTGGACGGCGGCCGCCCTGCTCGGCGGCTGGGTGGCGGTGCGGCGGCGCAACGTGTGACGCACGGCCAGTTGTCAGTGGTGGCCGGGATACTGACGCCATGACCACGGCAGAGCATCTCGACACGATCGACCGGCTCCGGACGCGAGAGTTCCCCGATGTCCGGGGCAGGTCCGACGTGGGTGTCAGCGGGCCCGGCTACCACCTCGCCGAGCTGGGCGGGAGCCGGTGGTACGGGGACGAGGACCCCGCCGACCGGGTGGTCCACGAGGAGCAGGTGTCCGCCGAGTACGACGCGCTCACCCACCGGCTGGAGGAGCGCTGGGGAGAACCCCACCGGTTCAGCCTCGCCTCTCTGAGGCTGAGGGTGCAACAGGAGGTGGTACAGCCCTGGCAGGAGATCGCGGACACCAGCGAGCACCTGCACCTGTGGCGGGTCGGTGACCGCTGGATCGCGGTCTACGAGGCCCGCTGGGGGGCCGACCACTCGCCGCAGCTGATGGCCGCGGTCACGGTGATCGACCCGCCGTAGGCCCTACGGCTCGGGGGACGACTCCGCCGCGGCGCGGAGGCGGGCGTACTCCTGGGCCATGGTCTCCGCGGTCCAGTGGGCGTTGAGCCCACTGGGGTTGGGCAGGGCCCAGATGCGGGTGGAGCCGATCGTGCGCTCCTGGGGGCCGATCTGCGCCCGGCGTTCGCCGAAGGCGGTGCGGTAGGCGGTGACCCCGACCACGGCCAGCCACTGGGGGCGCAGGAGTTCCACCTTGGCCGTCAGGATGCGGCCGCCCTCGCGGAACTCCTCCGGGCTCAGCTCATCGGCGCGGGCCGTGGCACGGGCGACGACGTTGGTGATGCCGAGCCGGTAGGTGAGCAGTTCTTCCTGTTCCGCGGGGGCGAGGCGGCGCGGGGTGAAACCGGAGAGGTGCAGGACGGGCCAGAAGCGGTTGCCGGGGCGGGCGAAATGGTGGCCCGTCGCGGCGGAGAGGAGACCCGGGTTGATCCCGCAGAACAGCACGCGCAGACCGCCCGCGACCACATCCGGGACGACGCGATCACGGGCGGCGGCAAGCTCCTCGGGGGTCAGAGGATCGACCCCGGCGTGTACCCGGCGGCCTCCGGGTGCTGCTTGGCGATGGCCTCGATACGGGCGACCACCGCGGTGACCTGGTCACCCGCCGCGCCCGTGAAGGACAGCTTGTCGGCCATCAGGGCGTCGAGCTGACCCCGGTCCAGGGGCATCCGCTCGTCGGCGGCCAGCTTGTCCAGGAGCTCGTTGCGCTCGACACCCAGCTCGCGCATGGCGAGAGCCGAGGCCACGGCGTGCTCCTTGATGACCTCGTGGGCGGCCTCGCGGCCGACACCCGCACGCACCGCACCCATCAGCACCTTGGTGGTGGCGAGGAAGGGGAGGTAACGGTCCAGCTCGCGGGTCACGACCGCCGGGAAGGCGCCGAATTCGTCGAGGACCGTCAGGAAGGTCTCCAGCAGGCCGTCGAAGGCGAAGAAGGCGTCCGGCAGGGCCACCCGGCGGACCACGGAGCAGGACACGTCGCCCTCGTTCCACTGGTCGCCGGCCAGTTCGCCGGTCATCGAGGCGTAGCCGCGCAGGATGACCATCAGGCCGTTCACACGCTCGCAGGAGCGGGTGTTCATCTTGTGCGGCATCGCGGAGGAGCCGACCTGGCCGGGCTTGAAGCCCTCGGTGACCAGCTCGTGGCCGGCCATCAGGCGGATGGTCTTCGCGATCGAGGACGGGGCGGCGGCCAGCTGCACCAGGGCGGTGACCACGTCGTAGTCGAGGGAGCGCGGGTAGACCTGGCCGACCGAGGTGAAGGCCTGGGCGAAGCCGAGGTGGGCGGCGATGCGCTGCTCCAGCTCGGCGAGCTTCGAGGCGTCGCCGCCCAGCAGGTCGAGCATGTCCTGGGCGGTGCCGACCGGGCCCTTGATGCCGCGCAGCGGGTAGCGGCCGAGCAGGTCCTCCAGGCGGTCGTAGGCGACCAGCAGCTCGTCGGCCGCGGTGGCGAAGCGCTTGCCCAGGGTGGTCGCCTGCGCGGCGACGTTGTGGGAGCGGCCGGCCATGACCAGCTCGGCGTGCTCGCCGGCCAGCTTGCCCAGACGGGCGAGGACGGCGACGGTGCGGTCGCGGGCCAGCTCCAGCGAGAGCCGGATCTGCAGCTGCTCGACGTTCTCGGTGAGGTCGCGCGAGGTCATGCCCTTGTGGACGTGCTCGTGGCCGGCGAGGGCGTTGAATTCCTCGATGCGGGCCTTCACGTCGTGCCGGGTGACCTTCTCGCGCTCGGCGATGGAGGCGAGGTCGACCGTCTCCAGGACGCGCTCGTAGTCGGCGAGGGCGTCGTCCGGGACCTCGATGCCGAGGTCCTTCTGGGCGCGCAGGACGGCGAGCCACAGCCGCCGCTCCAGCGTCACCTTGTACTCGGGGGACCACAGGACGGCGAGCTCCGCAGAGGCGTAGCGGCCGGCCAGGACATTGGGGATGCGGGGCTTGGCTGTCACGTGTAGGGATTCTACTTGGGCCGCCGCTGTGTGTTTACGCAGGTAGCGGCCCCGGCTCCGATTGTGCCTTGCTACGAGAGCGGCTCGCCCGCGGTCGCCTCGTACGGCAGCAGCTCCGGGCGCTTGGCCGGACGGCCGTCCCCCGAGGAGCGGCCGGTCAGCCGGCGGCCGACCCAGGGCAGCAGGTGCTGCCGCGCGAAACTCAGGTCCTGGGAGCGGCGCACCGCCCAGCCGGGCGCGACCGCGGGCGCAAGCGGGGCCCGCCAGTCCTCCCCGGCCGGCAGGCCCAGCGTCTGCCAGACCGCCTCCGCCACCCGCCGGTGACCCTCGGCCGTCAGGTGCAGCCGGTCGACGTCCCAGAGGCGGGGATCGCCGAGTACCTCGGCACCGTACAGGTCCACCACCCGCGCCCCGTGCCGCGCGGCGAGCTCCTCGACCACGGCGAAGAGTTCTTCCATGCGCGGCCGGAAACGTTCCATCACCGGCCCGTTGCGTCCCGGCGACCGCATCAGCACGAGCGTCCCGCAGGAGGGGGCGAGCAGGCTGACGGCCTTCTCCAGGTGCCCGCGGACCCGTCCCATGTCGACCTTCGGCCGCAGGGCGTCGTTCAGCCCGCCCACCAGAGTGACCACATCGGCCCGCATCTCCGCCGCCAGTGGGGCCTGCTCCTCGGCGATCTGGCCGATCAGCTTGCCGCGGACGGCGAGGTTCGCGTAGCGAAAACCCGGCTCGCGCGCGGCCAGGCGGGCGGCCAGCAGATCGGCCCAGCCCCGGTAGGAGCCGTCGGGCAGCAGGTCGGACATGCCCTCGGTGAAGGAGTCGCCGACCGCGACGAAACTGGTGTAGGAGGCATTCATGTCCATGGGGGAGCGATGTTACCGCGTGGTACTCCGGCCCCGGCAGACCGGGGCCGGAGTACCCGGCGAGGAGGCTCAGGCCGAGGCGGGCCTGCCGAACAGCTCGCGCAGCACGTCCTCCATCGTCACCAGGCCCGTCATCACACCGGCCGGCCCGAGGACGGCCGCCAGGTGCGTCCGGCTGCGCCGCATCGCGGTCAGCACGTCGTCCAGCGGGGTCTCCGCCCGCACCTGGGCGATCTGGCGCAGCGCGGACACCGGGAACGCCTGGTCGCGCTCCGGCCCGTTCGCGTCCAGGGCGTCCTTGATGTGCAGGTACCCGAGGATCCGGTGCTGCCCGTCGATCACGGGGAAGCGGGAGTAGCCGGACTCCGCCGACAGGCGCTCCAGTCCGGCCGGCGTGATTCCCTCCCGCGCCACGACGACCCGTACCGAGGGCAGCACCACGTCCTTGACCGGCCGCCGCCCCAGCTCCAGGGCGTCGTGCAGCCGCTCGCTCGCCCGGCCGTCGATGAGCCCCGCTTCGCTGGAGTCCTTCACGATGCGGGCCAGCTCGTCGTCCGAGAAGGTCGCCGACACCTCCCCCTTCGCCTCGACCCGCAGCAGCCGCAGCAGGGTGTTGGCGAAGGCGTTGACCGCGAAGATCACCGGGCGCAGCGCCCGGGCCAGGGCCACCAGCGGCGGTCCCAGCAGCAGCGCGGTGCGCACCGGCTCGGACAGGGCCACGTTCTTCGGCAGCATCTCGCCGAACAGCATGTGCAGGTACGTCGCGAGCGCCAGCGCCACCACGAAGGAAATCGCGTGCGTGACCCCGGAGGGCACGCCGACGAGGTCGAACAGCGGGGTGAGCAGATGCGCGATGGCCGGTTCCGCCACGACGCCGAGCACCAGGGTGCACAGGGTGATGCCCAGCTGCGCGGCCGCCATCAGCGCCGACACGTGCTCCAGTCCCCACAGCACGGAGCGCGCCCGCCGGTCGCCGTGCTCGGCGTAGGGCTCGATCTGGCTGCGCCGGACCGAGATCAAGGCGAATTCGGCGCCGACGAAGAAGGCGTTGACGACCAGGGTCGCCAGGCCGATCAGCAGTTGCAGGACCGTCATCGGGCCCCCTCCTCGTCCACGGGGTGCGGGGGCTCGGCCGGCATGTGGAGCAGTACCCGGGCGGCCCTGCGCCCGGTGGCGTCCACCACGTCCAGCTGCCAGCCGTCCAGCTCCAGGCTGTCGCCGACGGCCGGGATCCGGCCCAGCTCGGTCGCCATCAGCCCGGCGAGGGTCTCGTACGGTCCGTCCGGCACGCGCAGCCCGATCTGCCGCAGCTGATCGGTGCGGGCGGCGCCGTCGGCGGAGTAGAGCGTCCGGCCGGCCGCGTCGGTACCGGCCGGGGCCAGGTCCGGGGTCTCGTGCGGGTCGTGCTCGTCGCGCACCTCGCCGACGACCTCCTCCACGATGTCCTCCAGGGTGGCCACGCCGGCCGTGCCCCCGTACTCGTCGATGACCACGGCCATCGTCTGCCTGCCGGACAACCGGTCCAGCAGCCGGTCCACGGTCAGGGACTCCGGCACGAGGAGCGGCGGGCGCAGCAGCCGGGAGACCGGGTGGAGGCGCCGCTCCTCGGCGGGCAGGGCGAGGACGTCCTTGATGTGGACGGTGCCGACGACCTCGTCGAGAGTGCCGCGGTAGACGGGGAAGCGCGACAGTCCGGTCGCGAGGGTCGCGTTCGCCACGTCCTCGGCGGTGGTCTGTACGTCCAGCGCGGTGACCTGGACGCGCGGGGTCATCACGTTCTCCGCGGTCAGGTCGGCCAGGTTCAGGGTCCGCACGAACAGCTCGGCGGTGTCCTTCTCCAGTGCGCCCGCCTTCGCGGAGTGGCGGGCCAGGGCCACCAGCTCCTGCGGGGTGCGGGCGGAGGCCAGCTCCTCGGCCGGCTCCATGCCGAACCGGCGGACCATGTGGTTCGCGGTGGTGTTCAGATGGCTGATGAACGGCTTGAAGGCCCGGCTGAAGACCCGCTGCATCGTCGCCACCCGCTTGGCGACGGCGAGCGGGGAGGAGATCGCCCAGTTCTTGGGCACCAGCTCGCCGACGACCATCAGGACCACGGTCGACAGCACCGTGCCCAGGATCAGGGCGGTGGAGGAGGCGGCGGCCGCCGACAGGCCCATGGCCTCGAACGGGCCCTGGAGCAGGGCCGCGATCGAGGGCTTGGAGATCATTCCGATGACCAGGCCGGTCACGGTGATGCCGAGCTGGGCCCCGGACAGCTGGAACGTCAGGCTGCGGACGGCGGCCAGGGCGCTCTCGGCCCCGCGCTCACCGCGCTCGACGGCTCTCTCCAGCTCGCTGCGCTCGACGGTGGTCAGCGAGAACTCGGCCGCCACGAAGGCGCCGCAGGCAAGGCACAGCAGCAGCGCCACGGCGAGCAGGAGCACTTCGGTCATCGTCCGGTCACCTCCGTCCCATGATCTGACCGGCGGCGGGCTGCCGCGCGGTGTCGGATGCCGGATCGGTGGTCGGGGGTACCGGGAGGCTCGCCCATGGGCGGAGGCTCACACCTTTCGTCGGAGGTCTCGGCTCGGCCCGGGAAGGGATCCGGGAAGCCGCTTCCTCTCAGGGTAAAGGACGGGCAAAGAGAGCGGATCATTCTTTTGGCGCAGCGCCCGCCGATGGTGGGATCCGGACATGAGCGATCTCCACATCGGGCCTGCGTCGGCCGCCGACCTCACCGCCGTGCTGGACTTCTGGAAGACCTCGGCCGAGGGGACGAGTATCAGCGACGACCTCCCCGGGGTCGAGCGGTTGTACGCCCGCGACCCCGAGGCCCTCCTGCTCGCCCGGCGCGACGGAGAACTGGTCGGCACCGTGATCGCCGGGTTCGACGGATGGCGCTGCCACCTCTACCGGCTCGCCGTGCACCCGGACCACCGGCGCCGCGGCATCGGCACGGCGCTGCTCGCCGCCGCTGAGGAGCGGTTCGCGGCGCTGGGCGGCCGCCGCGCGGACGCGATGGTGCTCGACCGGAACGAACGGGCCCACGGAGCGTGGAGCGCGGGCGGCTACCACCCCGAGGACCACTGGACGCGGTGGGTCAAGCCGCTGGAGGCGTTCAGGGCCTGAAGGGGCGGCGGGCCGAGCCGATGACGCAGTACGAGGTGGGGAAGGCCGGTCCGCGGGCCGGCAGCCGGAAGCTGCGGCAGGAGACGATTCGGAATCCGGCCGCCTCGATCGCGGCGAGCGGCTCGCGCGCGGTGTGGCACCCGCCGAAGAGGTGGGGCCACACGGTCCGGTCCAGTGCGCGCTGGACCGCGGCCATCCCACGGGTCGGGGCGCGGCCGTGCTCGAAGAAACGCAGCTCGGCGTCGGGCCGGAGCACCCGGTGGAGCTCCGAGAGGGAGCGGCGCAGGTCCCGTACGGAGCAGAGCACCAGCGAGGCCACGGCGGTGTCGAAGGCCTCGCTCTTGACGGGGAGGGCCTCGGCGGAGCCGGGCACGATGTCGACGGGGACCTCGGTGTGCAGGGCGGCGTCGGCCGCGAGCCGGCGCAGCAGGGGCTCCGGTTCGACCGCGACCACCTCGGAGACCGCGCGCGGGTAGTGGGCGAAGCTGAGGCCGTTGCCCGCGCCGATCTCGATGACGCGGCCGGTCACTCCGTGGAGAAGCTCCTCGCGGAGGGCGGGGAGGGTGGCGTGCCGTTCGGCTGCGGAGCTCGCTCGGGCGTAGAGGCGGGCGAAGACGGGGTGTTGGGTGCGCGGCGGCATGAGGGCTCCCGGGGGACGACTACGTTGAGTCTCCCCGCGCGGAGCACGTGCATCCCCGGAAGCCGCGAGCCGGTGCCACCCCCGGGCCGGTTTCCGCGGGCCGGTTTCCGCGGGTCGGCTCCGGAGGGGCCGGGAGCGGCCCCTCCGGAGCCGAACGGGTCAGGGCCGCCAGGCGGTCTGGAAGGCGGACGCCGACCACGTGCCCGACAGGGGCGGGGCCAGCCAGCCCGGGGCCGCCGTGCGGAAGGCAGCCGGCGCCAGGCCGCCAGAGGACTCCGGGACCGCACCCAGGAGCGGGACTCCCGCGCTGGACGGGAGGTCCGCCAGGTTGCAGCGGCAGGCCAGGTCCGGCTCCGCCGGCCAGCTGCCGATCACCACGCCCAGCGGTTCCAGGCCGCGGGCGCGCAGGGCCTCGGTGGTCAGGGTGGTGGAGTTGAGGGTTCCGAGGGCCGCCGGGGCGACCACCAGGACCGGGGCGTCCAGGAGCCGGGCCGCGTCCGCCAGGGTGTGGCCCTCCTCGTCGAAGCGGACCAGGAGGCCCCCGGCGCCCTCCACCAGGACCAGGTCGTGCGTGGCGGCGAGCCGGTCCGCCGCCTCGGCGACGGCGGCCGGGGACACCGTGGGCAGGCCGGAGCGGCGGGCCGCCGTGTCCGGGGCCAACGGCTCCGGGTAGCGGGCGAGTTCCAGGGCGGTCACCGAAGGACCCGCCAGACGGACCGCTTCGGCCGCGTCGCCCGGTTCCGTCGGGCCCACACCCGTCTGGGCGGGTTTGAGCACCGCCACCGACCGGCCCGCGGCCACCGCGGCCGCGGCGACGGCCGAGGTGACCACCGTCTTGCCGATCTCCGTGCCGGTGCCCGAGACCATCAGTACGGCCATGTCAGCCCTCCTCCGCCGCCGCGCACACCGCACGGCAGATCCGGGCCACGTCGGCGTCACCCGTGACGAACGGCGGCATCGTGTAGATCAGGTCCCGGAAGGGGCGCAGCCAGACGCCCTCCCGGACCGCCGCCCGGGTGGCCGCGGCCATGTCGACCTCGTGCGTCAGCTGGACCACGCCGATCGCACCCAGGACCCGGACGTCCCGGACACCGGGCAGCTCCCGGGCCGGGGCCAGGCCCTCCAGCAGGCCCGCCTCGATGCGCTTGATCTCGCGCGGCCAGTCCTGGCCGAGCAGCAGGTCGATCGAGGCCAGCGCCACGGCCGTGGCCAGCGGGTTGCCCATGAAGGTCGGCCCGTGGGCCAGGACCGGGACCTCTCCCCGGGAGATGCCGTTCGCCACCCGCTCCGTGCAGAGGGTGGCCGCCAGGGTGAGGTAGCCGCCCGTCAGGGACTTGCCCAGGCACATCACGTCCGGGGTGATCCCCGCGTGGTCCGCCGCGAACAGCGCGCCGGTGCGTCCGAAGCCGGTCGCGATCTCGTCCAGGACGAGCAGCACGTCGAACTCGTCGCACAGCTCGCGCAGGACGCGCAGGTACCCGGGGTTGTGGAAGCGCATGCCGCCCGCGCCCTGGACCACCGGTTCCACGATGACCGCGGCCACCTCGTCGGCGTGCGAGGCCAGCAGGGAGCGCAGGTGGGCGACGTACGCCGGGTCCACCGGCGCATCGAAGCCGCTCGGCGGCGCGTCGGCGAACAGCTGGCGGGGCAGGACGCCCGACCACAGCTCGTGCATACCGCCCTGGGGGTCGCACACGGCCATCGGCTGCCAGGTGTCCCCGTGGTACCCGCCGCGCCAGGTCATCAGGCGGGTCTTGGCCGGGCGGCCGATGGAGCGCCAGTACTGCAGGCACATCTTGACGGCGACCTCGACCGAGACCGAACCCGAGTCGGCGAGGAAGACGTGCTCCAGGCCGGGCGGGGTGATCTCGACCAGCTTCGCGGCCAGCCGGACGGCGGGCTCATGGGTGAGCCCGCCGAACATCACGTGTGACATGCGCCCGAGCTGGTCGGTCGCCGCCTCGTTCAAGGCCGGGTGGTTGTAGCCGTGGATCGCCGACCACCAGGACGACATGCCGTCGACCAGCTCGTCCTGACCCTGCGAAGGCTCCGCGAGCCGGAGCCGGACGCCCGAGGCGGAGGAGACGACCAGCGGCTCCTGCCGCCCAGGCATCGGCCCGTACGGGTGCCAGACGTGCTGCCGGTCCAGCGCGAGCAGTTCGGCGGCCGGCAGCGGGGGGTGGTGCGGCCCGGGCGAGAAGGAGTGGTGCGGGTCAGGCATTGGGTGCGAGATCCGTTCCCGCGCCGCGGCGGCGTACGGCCACCAGGTCGGGGCGGACCTCGCCCGCCGGGGCCTGACCCTGCGCCGCCGGGGCGGCCGCGGGCTCGTGGTCGTGGCCCGAGCAGCCGCCGCAGGCCGAGCCGCAGCCGGCTTCCGCCGCCGAGGAGCCGCACGGCCCGTGGGCCGGGGCGGCCACGTCGGAGCGGTGCGCGGGCAGGGTCGTCGTACCGGCGCCCTCCACCTCGAAACCGGCGTCCGCGATCATGTCGAGGTCGGCCTGGCCCGCCTGGCCCTCACTGGTGAGGTAGTCGCCGAGGAAGATGGAGTTGGCCACGTGCAGCGCGAGCGGCTGCATCGAGCGCAGGTGCACCTCGCGGCCGCCGGCGATCCGGACCTCCACGTCGGGGCAGACGAACCGGACCATCGCGAGGATCCGCAGGCAGCGCTGGGGGGTGAGGTTCCACTCCTTGGCCAGCGGGGTGCCCTCGAAGGGGATCAGGAAGTTGACCGGCACCGAGTCCGAGTCCAGCTCGCGCAGCGAGTAGACGACGTCGACCAGGTCCTCGTCGCTCTCGCCCATGCCCGCGATGAGGCCGGAGCAGGCGGACAGGCCGGCGGCGTGCGCCTTCTGGACGGTGTCGACGCGGTCGGCGTAGGTGTGGGTCTTGGTGATCTGACCGTACGTCGCCTCGGACGTGTTGAGGTTGTGGTTGTAGGCGTCGGCGCCCGCGTCCTTCAGGCGCTCGGCCTGGCCGTCGGAGAGCAGGCCGAGGCACGCGCAGACCTCGACGCCCTCGTTCTGCTCCTTGATCGCCTCGATGGTCTTGCCGACCCGTTCCACGTCCCGGTCCGTCGGGCCGCGCCCGCTCGCCACCAGGCACACGCGCTTGGCGCCGCCCGCGACCCCGGCCGCGGCGGCCTGGGAGGCCTCCTCCGGCTTGAGCCACGTGTACTTGAGGATCTCGGCCTTCGAGCCCAGCCGCTGGGAACAGTAGGAGCAGTCCTCCGGGCACAGCCCGGACTTCAGGTTGACCAGGTAGTTCAACTTGACCCGACGCCCGAACCACTGGCGGCGCACCTTGCCGGCCGCGGCCACCACGTCGAGCAGTTCATCGTCAGAGGTCGCCAGAACGGCGAGCGCCTCTTCGCGGGTCGGCAGCTCGCGCCGCAGCCCCTTGTCCACCAGGGTGTTCAGCAGGTCCATGACGCCGATCCTGGACCACACGACCACTCCCGGCCAAGGAGAGATCGCACAACATGGCCGGAACGGAGTGTGTGGATCGCCACATCTGACACTCAAGTCCCGCCCACTAGGGTCAGGCAGGTCTGTGGACAGCCGACAAAACGCGAGGACCCGCCGATGCCCCAGCCCCACCCCGAACCCGCCGACGTCTTCGCCTGGATCGACGACGCGGAGCGGGCCCGTGAGCAGGCCGGACTGGTCCGGACCCTGCGTCCGCGCCCGGCTTCCTCACCGCTCCTGGACCTGGCGAGCAACGACTACCTCGGGCTCTCCCGGCACCCCGAGACCGTCCGCGGAGCCCGGGACGCGGCGGAGCGCTGGGGCGCCGGGGCCACCGGATCGCGTCTGGTCACGGGTACGACCGAGCTTCATGCGGAGCTTGAGCGCGAGCTCGCCGCCTTCTGCGGTTTCGAGGCCGCGCTCGTGCTGTCGTCCGGGTACGCGGCGAACCTCGCCGCCGTCACCGCGCTCAGCGACCGGGGCACGCTCGTGGTCTCCGACGCCGGGAACCACGCCTCGATCGTCGACGGCTGCCGGCTGTCCCGGGCCGGGACAGCCGTGATCCCGCACGCCGATCCGGAGGCCGCACGCAAGACGCTCGGCACGTACGACGGCCGGGCGCTGCTGGTCAGCGACTCGGTCTTCTCCGTGGACGGGGACGCCGCCCCGCTCGCCGCCTATGCGGCGGCCTGCCGGGACGAGGGCGCGGCCCTGGTCGTCGACGACGCCCACGGGCTCGGCGTCCTCGGCGAGGGCGGGCGGGGCGCCCTGCACGCGGCCGGGCTCGCGGGCGCGCCCGGAGTGGTCGCCACGCTGACGCTCTCGAAGTCCCTGGGCAGCCAGGGCGGAGCCGTCCTCGGTCCGGCCAAGGTGATCCGCCACCTGGTCAACACGGCCCGGACCTTCATCTTCGACACCGGGCTGGCCCCGGCCGCGGCGGGCGCGGCGCTGGCGAGCCTGCGCCTGCTCGCGCGCGAACCGGAGCGGGCCGGACGGGCCCGCGAGGTGGCCGGCCGGCTCTACGGGCGGCTCACCGCGTCCGGCCTGACCGCGGCCAGGCCGGACGCGGCCGTGGTGTCGGTACGGGCCCCGTCGGCTTCGGCGGCACTGCGCTGGGCCGCCGACTGCCGCGAGGCAGGTCTGTCCGTGGGATGCTTCCGTCCGCCGTCGGTGCCGGACGGCATCTCCCGGCTGCGGCTGACCGCTCGGGCCGATCTCACGGGGGACGAGATCAGCCGGGCCGTCGAGACGATCCTCGCGACCGCCCCGGCCGCAGCCGTGGACCTCTAGGGCATCAGGCGGGCACGTCCGCCCGTAAGGATGCGAGGAAGCCGTCCCAGGCCGGCCCGGTGAAGAGCACGGCCGGGCCGTCCGCCCGCTTGGAGTCGCGGACGGCCAGCAGGCCGCCGCCGAGGACGGCCGCTTCCACGCAGTTGTTCATTCCGGTACTGCGGCTGCTTCGCCGCCACCGCGCGCTGATCAGAAGTCCGCTCGTGGAGAGGGGGGTTGCGGACACGGGAGTGCCTCCTTACGCGTCGTCAGCGAGTGCGCTGATGAGATCCGACGAGTCCTGGGGCGGGAGGGCGTGCGCCTGGATGGTGCGGAACGCGGCGCTGTACGCCTCAAGGTCTTCCTTCCGCTCCAGATAGAGGCTACTCGTCAAATGGTCGAGTACCACCACATCCAGATCGGCGATGTTCGGAAATGAGAAAATAACGAACGGTCCGGTCAGGCCGAGATGACCCCCCACGCTGAACGGCAGCACCTGGAGCCGCACTTGGGGCAGCCGCCCCACCTGCACCAGATGCCGCAGCTGCGCCGCCATCACCCCCGGCCCGCCGATCTGCCGGCGCAGCACCGCCTCGTCCAGGACGGCGCTCAGCTCCAGCGGGGGATCGGCCCGCAGCACCGACTGCCGCGCCATCCGTACGTCGACCAGCGCGTCCACCTTCGGCTCCGGCAGCCCGCCCAGGGCGGCCCGGGTCACCGCCCGCGCGTACTCGGCGGTCTGCAACAGGCCCGGGACCACGGAGAGTTCCACCGTGCGCGCGGAGCGGGCACCCGCCTCCAGGCTGATGAAGTCCCGGTACTCCTGGGGCAGCAGGCCACGGTAGTCGTGCCACCACTGGCGTCCGCGCCCGGCCTCGCCGCCCGGCCCGGGACCGGCGGCCGAGGCCGACAGGGCTTCCAGCAGCGCCCGCTGCTCGGGGCTCACCACCTCCGCGTACACGTCGAGGAGCAGCCGGATGTCCTCCGGTTTGACGCCACTGCGCCCCGTTTCGATGCGGCTGATTTTCGACTGGTGCCACCCGACGATCCGGGCCGCCTCACCACTGGTGAGTCCGGTACGGTCGCGCAGGGCGCGCAGTTCCTCGCCGAGCTTGCGCCGACGCACCGCGGGACCGTGCTGCATACCCGCCTCCTTCCACCGGCACAGACCGCACCAGTCTGCCGCCCAAATACGCTCTTCCGTAGCAGAGTTCACCGCATTGAGCGACAGATATATGCATATCTTGGGGTAACGGCAGCCTGGACGGGACGATGGGTGGCACTCTGGCGTCCAGCACAGATCCGGGGCGGTTTCGCCGCGGTGGGAAAGGGACCGTCTCCATGGCAGATCACCAGGAAGCATCCGTCACTCTGCCGAGCGATCCCGCCTCGGTCGCCGCCGCCCGCCGCTACGTCGCGGACGTACTGGGCGAATGGGGGCTGCCCGACGAGGCCGAAACCGCCGACAGCGTCCGGCTGATCGTCTCCGAGCTCGCCACCAACGCCGTGCAGCACACCTTCGGCCAGTCCCCGACCTTCACCGTGGACGTCCGGCTGGAGCGCGGGGAATGGCTGCGCGTCGGCGTGACCGACAGCCACCCCCGCTGGCCCAGGCGGCTGCCGGCCGCCGTGCAGCAGGACAACGGCCGGGGCATGGTCATCATCCGCTGGCTCACCGCCGAGGCGGGCGGCCGGCTCTCCGTCAGTCCGACCGAGGACGGCGGAAAGACGGTGTGGATCGCCCTGCCGTGGCCGGTCGGCGTCGACGCCCCGGCGCCGAGCGCCACCGGCTGTTGAGCCCGGCCGGCCGTTGAGCGCCGCTCAGACCAGGCCGCGTTCCGCCGCGCTGCGCTCGATGCACAGTTCGTTGCCCTCGGGGTCGGCCAGTACCGCCCACCCGGTGCCGTCCTCGTTGCGCCGGTCGTCCACGAGCCGCGCGCCGAGCCCGATCAGCCGCTCCACGGTCTCGTCGCGGGTCCCGGCGGGCGGCTGGATGTCCAAGTGGACCCGGTTCTTCACCGTCTTGCCGTCCGGCACCCGGATGAACAGCAGGCCGGGCACCCCGGGCTGCCCCGGTTCCAGCAGGATCTCGTCGTCGTCCGCCAGGTCGTCCGGGTGGATCGGGAAGCCCGTCACCGCGGACCAGAAGGTCGCGATCTTGTACGGCTCCAGGGCGTCGAACGTGATGTGCCGGACGGGGTTGAGAAACATGCGTCTCCTCTGAAGGGGCCGGCGCCGTATACGGAACCGGCTGCGGAGGCGGCCCGGAAGCCGAACCGGGTGCCCCGACGAAACGTGGGTTAACGCGACGGAAAAGCGCGGGCCGTACCGTGTCCGCCACGGCCTTCCGTCAATGATCACCCATCTGCCGGCAAAGCGGCGGTGCTCGGAACGGAAAGCCTTCCCCTGCGTTGGGCAAGACACGCTTGGCTCGGATACGTGCAGGTCAACAAAGTGTTGAAGGCCGCTAGTGTCGGCTCGGCGCGCAGAGTTGATCTTGTCCTGGAAGCTTGGTGATACGAGTGCAACTGACACCGCACGAGCAGGAGAGACTGCTCATCCACGTCGCCGCCGACGTGGCGGAGCGGCGCAAGGCGCGCGGGGTCCTCCTCAACCACCCCGAGGCGATCGCCCTGATCACGTCGCACATCCTCGAAGGGGCCCGCGACGGACGGACGGTGACCGAGCTCATGGCCTCCGGCCGCACGGTCCTCGGCCGGGCCGAGGTGATGGAGGGGGTTCCCGAGATGATCCACGACGTCCAGGTCGAGGCGACCTTCCCCGACGGCACCAAGCTCGTCACCGTCCACGACCCGATCGTCTGAAGAGGAGCACCTCCCATGATCCCCGGCGAAATCGCCTACGGGGACGGCCCGGTGCACCTCAACGAGGGCCGCCCCGTCACCCGCCTCACCGTGCTCAACGCCGCCGACCGGCCCGTCCAGGTCGGCTCCCACTACCACTTCGCCGAGGCCAACCCCGGTCTCGACTTCGACCGCTCCGCCGCGCGCGGGCTCCGGCTCAACATCGCCGCCGGGACCGCCGTCCGCTTCGAGCCCGGCATTCCGGTCGCCGTGGAACTCGTACCCCTGGCAGGGCTGCGCACCGTACCCGGACTGCGCGGGGAGACCGGAGGGCCGCTCGATGGCTGAGCTGAACAGGCAGGCCTACGCCGACCTCTTCGGGCCCACCACGGGCGACCGGATCAGGCTGGCCGACACCGACCTCTTCGTCGAGATCGAGGAGGACCTCAGCGGCGGACCCGGACGCTCCGGCGACGAAGCCGTCTTCGGCGGCGGCAAGGTGATCCGGGAGTCCATGGGCCAGGCCCGCACCACCCGCGCCGAGGGCGCACCCGACACGGTGATCACCGGAGTCGTCGTGCTCGACCACTGGGGCATCGTCAAGGCCGACATCGGGATCCGGGACGGCCGCATCTGCGGGATCGGCAAGGCAGGCAACCCCGACACGATGGACGGGGTGGACCCGGCCCTCGTCATCGGCCCCGAGACCGAGATCATCGCGGGCAACGGGAAGCTCCTCACGGCGGGCGCCATCGACGCCCACGTGCACTTCATCTCCCCGACCGTGATCGAAGAAGCCCTGGCCAGCGGAATCACCACCCTCGTCGGCGGCGGCACCGGCCCCGCCGAGGGCACCAAGGCCACCACCGTCACCCCCGGACCCTGGCACCTGGCCCGGATGTTCGCCGCCCTGGAGGCCTACCCGGTCAACATCGGGCTCCTCGGCAAGGGCAACACCATGTCCCGCGAGGCCATGCACTCCCAGCTGCGCGGCGGGGCACTCGGCTTCAAGATCCACGAGGACTGGGGGGCCACCCCCGCCGTCATCGACGCCTGCCTCGACGTCTGCGAGGAGACCGGTGCGCAGGTCGCCATCCACACCGACACCCTCAACGAGGCCGGGTTCGTGGGCGACACCCTCGCCGCGATCGGCGGCCGGACCATCCACTCGTACCACACCGAGGGCGCGGGCGGCGGACACGCCCCCGACATCATCACCGTGGTCTCCGAGCCGAACATCCTGCCCAGTTCGACCAACCCGACCCGCCCGCACACCGTCAACACCATCGAGGAACACCTCGACATGCTGATGGTCTGCCACCACCTCAACCCGGCCGTCCCCGAGGACCTCGCCTTCGCCGAGTCGCGGATCCGGCCCTCCACCATCGCCGCCGAGGACGTCCTGCACGACCTCGGGGCCATCTCCATCATCTCCTCCGACGCCCAGGCCATGGGGCGCGTCGGCGAGGTCGTGCTGCGCACCTGGCAGACGGCGCACGTGATGAAGAAGCGGCGCGGCTTCCTGCCCGGCGACGGACCCGCGGACAACCACCGCGCCCGCCGCTACGTCGCCAAGTACACGATCAACCCGGCCGTGGCCCAGGGACTCGCCCGGGAGATCGGCTCGGTCGAGACCGGCAAGCTCGCCGATCTCGTGCTCTGGACGCCGGCCTTCTTCGGGGTCAAGCCCGAGGCCGTCATCAAGGGCGGCCAGATCGCCTACGCGCAGATGGGCGACGCCAACGCCTCCATCCCCACCCCGCAGCCGGTACTGCCCCGGCCGATGTTCGGCAGCCGCGGCCGGGCCCCCGGGCTGAACTCGGTCAACTTCACCGCACAGGCCGCACTCGACGACCACCTCCCGGAACGGCTCGGACTCGGAAAGGAGTTCGTGGCCATTGAAAACACCCGCAAGGTGGGCAAGACCGACATGCGGAACAACGATGCCATGCCGAGGGTCGAGGTCGACGCCGACACCTTCACCGTCACCATCGACGGGGAGGCCGTCGAGCCGGCGCCCGCGGTGGAACTGCCCATGGCGCAGAGATACTTCCTCTTCTGATGAGGACCGCCCGATGAGCCTCGCCACGCTGCTCGTCCTCGCGGACGGCCGCTTCCCCGCCGGCGGCCACGCCCACTCCGGCGGGGCGGAGGCCGCCTGCAGGGCGGGACGGATCCGGGACGCCGCCACACTCGCCGCGTTCTGCCGCGGCCGCCTGCACACCGCGGGACTGGTCGCCGCCGGTCTCGCCGCGGCCGCGGCCCACGGCCTCGACCCGGCGGAGCTCGACGCCGCCGCCGACGCCCGCACCCCTTCGCCCGCACTGCGCACCGCCGCGCGGCGGCTGGGCCGGCAGCTGCTGCGGGCCGCCCGGGCCACCTGGCCCGCCGCCGAACTCGACGCGCTGGCCGCGGCCTTCCCGCGCGGAGCCCACCAGCCCGTGGTCCTCGGCGTCACGGCCCGGGCCGCGGGGCTCGGACCGCTGGACGCCGCGCACGTCGCGGCGTACGAGAGCGTCAGCGGTCCGGCCACCGCGACCGTCCGGTTGCTGGGCCTGGACCCGTTCGAGGCCAGCGCGGTCCTGGCGGGCCTCGCCCCCGAGCTCGACGCCGTGTCCGGTCAGGCCGCGAGCGCCGCACTGCTGGCCCGCCACGAGGGCCTGGACGCCCTGCCCGCCGCCTCCTCGCCGCTGCTGGACATCTCGGCGCAGGCCCATGCCGAGTGGCCCGTACGGCTCTTCGCCTCCTGACCCCACCCAAGGAGAACCATGCACCTCGACCACGGCGTGACCTATCCCCAGCGCCACACCCACAGCGCCGCGCCGGTACGGGCCGACGGCTCGCGCCGCGCCCTGCGCATCGGACTCGGCGGCCCCGTCGGCTCCGGCAAGACGGCCACCGTCGCGGCACTCTGCCGTACCCTGCGCACCGAACTGTCGATGGCCGTCGTCACCAACGACATCTACACCCGCGAGGACGCCGAGTTCCTGCTGCGCGAGGCGGTGCTGCCGCCCGAGCGGATCTCCGCCGTGGAGACCGGGGCCTGCCCGCACACGGCCATCCGCGACGACATCTCCGCCAACCTGGAAGCGGTGGAGGAGCTGGAGGACGCCTTCCGGGAGCACAGCCCGCTCGACCTGGTCCTCGTCGAGTCCGGCGGGGACAACCTCACCGCCACCTTCTCCCGCGGGCTCGTCGACGCCCAGATCTTCGTCATCGACGTGGCCGGCGGGGACGACATCCCGCGCAAGGGCGGCCCCGGCGTCACCACCGCCGACCTGCTGGTCGTCAACAAGACGGACCTCGCCCCCTACGTGGGCTCCGACCTGGACCGGATGGCGCGCGACGCGGCCGAGCAGCGCCGTGAACTGCCCGTCGTCTTCCAGTCCCTGCGCGGCGCCGAGGGGGTGGCCCCGGTCGCCGCCTGGGTGCGCGAGCGGATCGCCGCCTGGGCCGTACGGTGACCAGCGCGCCCCCGGCAGCAGCTCCGGCAGCAGCCCCGGTCGCAACCCCCGCTGTCCTCCCGGCCGCGCCCCCCGCCCCGGCCCCGCGCGGCGTGCGGGCCACGGCCCGGATCGGCGCCGTCGCCGACGGCCGGGGCGGCACCGCGCTGCCGGTGCTGGCCGGGGAAGGACCCCTCGCACTGCGCCGCACCCGCGGCGCGGCCGCAGAGGCCGACGTGATGCTGGTCGGCGCGATGAGCGCGCCCCTCGGCGGGGACCACCTCCGCGTCGAGGCCACCGCCGGTCCGGGGGCCCGGCTCGCCCTGGCCTCCGCGGCGGCGACCCTGGCGCTGCCCGGCAGCGGGGGTGAGCCCGCGCGGTACGACGTACACCTGAGCCTGGCCGAGGACGCGATGGTGCGGTGGCTGCCGGAACCGCTCGTCTCCGTCCGCGGCAGCGACCTGCGGGTCCGCACCCGCGCTGAACTCGCCCCCACCGCCCGGCTGCTGCTGCGCGAGGAGCAGGTGCTGGGGCGCACCGGGGAGGGCCCGGGCCTGCTGCGCAGCCGGCTCACCGTCACCCGGGGCGGGCGTCCGCTGCTGGACCAGGAGCTCGCCTGCGGGCCGGGTGCGCCCGGAGGCTGGGACGGTCCGGCGGGGCTGGCCGGCCACCGGGCGCTCGGTCAGCTCCTGGTCGTGGACCCGCGGTTCAGGGAGGCTCCGCCCCCGGCCGCCGTGCTCGGGGAGTTCGCCGCCGTCACTCCGTTGGCCGGTCCCGCGGTGCTGGTGACGGCGCTGGCCCCGGACGCCCTTCGGCTACGGGAACTGCTCGACGCGGCGTGTCGCACGTACGTCGGGTGATCGACGAGTAAACCTGGGACGAATCCGACACCGCTCAGCGGTACACGCGTTTCCGGTTATCGGGTTGGCAAAGAACACGACCGAGCTCTGTTGTCAGGTGTAGGTCAGACGGAAGGATCCACCTGCACCAACGACCGAACCCGACTGAACTCGGCCGCTGCTGGCCGGGTCTGATGCAGGGGGAACAACCACGTGATACGCAAAGCAGCGCTGGGGAGCGCTGCCACTCTGATCACCGGCGCGCTGTCCGCTGGTCTGCTGCTGGCCCCGCCGGCCGCTGCGGCGACCACCCGCGACAACGGGGTTCCGGAGGCGCTGGGCGTCCAGCTCGCCGCCGCCCGGGCCGCGCGCACCGGGATCGAGTGGAAGGACTGTCCCGCCGACTGGGGCTTCGCGGCCCCGATCCAGTGCGGCTGGGTGAAGGTCCCGCTCGACTACGCCAAGCCGTTCGGCAAGACCATCGAACTCGCGCTCGACCGTGCGGTCAGCACCGGTACCAAGGAGGAGCGCCAGGGCGCGCTGCTCTACAACCCGGGCGGTCCGGGCGGCTCCGGCATGCGCTTCCCGCGCCGGGTCACCACCAAGTCCCCGCTCTGGGTCAACACCTCCAAGGCGTACGACTTCGTGGGCTTCGACCCCCGCGGTGTCGGCCACTCGGCGCCCATCTCCTGCATCGACCCGCAGGAGTTCGTCAAGGCTCCGAAGGCCGACCCGGTCCCGGACACCGAGGCCGACAAGAGCGCCCAGCGCAAGCTCGCCGCGGAGTACGCGGACGGCTGCAAGGAGCGCAGCGGCGAGATGCTGCCGTACATGACCACGCCGAACATCGCGCGTGACCTGGACGTCATCCGCGCCGCCCTCGGCGAGAAGAAGCTGAACTACCTCGGTGTCTCCTACGGCACCTACCTGGGCGGCGTCTACGCCACCCTGTTCCCGACCCACGTGCGCCGCATGATCGTGGACAGCGTGGTCAACCCGGAGCAGGACAACATCTGGTACCAGGCCAACCTGGAGCAGGACGTCGCCTTCCAGAAGCGCTGGAACGACTGGCAGGACTGGGTCGCCAAGAACGACGCCTCCTTCCACCTCGGCGGCACCCGTGCCGAGGTCGAGGCGAAGTGGCAGCAGCTGCGCGCCCAGGCCAAGGCCAAGCCGCTCGGCGGGGTCGCGGGTCCGGCGGAGCTGATCGGCTTCTTCCAGGGCGCCCCGTACTACGACTCCTCGTGGGTCCCGGTCGCCACGGCGTTCAGCGCCTGGGCCGCCGGTGACGAGAAGCCGCTGATCGAGGCGACCTCCCCGGACATGTCCGACATCGCGGGCAACATCGCCTCCGAGAACGGCAACGCGGTGTACACCGCGGTCGAGTGCGCCGACGCCAAGTGGCCGACCAGCTGGACCAAGTGGGACCGGGACAACAGCAAGCTGCACGAGCAGTACCCGTTCCTGACCTGGTCCAACGCCTGGATGAACCTGCCCTGCGCGACCTGGAAGTCCAAGCAGAGCAGGCCCATCGAGGTCGGCGCCCAGCGCGGTCTGCCGCCGGTCCTCATCGTCCAGTCCGAGCGTGACGCCGCCACGCCGTACGAGGGTGGCGTCGAGCTGCACCGCCGCCTCGCCGGCTCGCGTCTGATCACCGAGCAGAACGCGGGCTCGCACGGTGTCACCAGCCTGGTGAACCCCTGCATCAACACGCGCGTGGACAGCTACCTGCTGACCGGCAAGGTCGATGCGAAGGACGTGACGTGCGGCCCGCACGCCGCTCCGGTCGCCCCGGCCCCGACCGCCGCGAAGGCGCTCGCCGAGGCTCCGGCGTCCGTGTTCCCGGCGCAGGAGGAGCTGCCGGCCGCGCGCTAGGCAACCGCACGCAGCAGTAGGGGAGAAGGCTCAGCGCGTCCGGCGCCGGGCCTTCTTCCGCGCTTGCTCCTCCTCGGCCTTCACCTCGGCGGCGTACCGGTCGACGTACTCCTGGCCGGAGAGTTCGAGGACCGCGTACATGATCTCGTCGGTCACGGCCCGCAGGACCGCCCGCTCGCCCTCCAGCCCGGAGTACCGCGAGAAGTCCAGCGGCCGGCCGAAGCGGATCGTCACCCGCCTGATGTTGGGGATCTTCTGCCCGGGCGGCTGGATCTCGAAGGTGCCGACCATCGCGCACGGGATGACGGGCACCCCGGCCCCGAGCGCCATCGCGGCCACGCCCACCTTGCCCTTGTAGAGCCGCCCGTCGTGCGAGCGGGTGCCCTCCGGGTAGATGCCCAGCAGCTCGCCCTTGGCCAGTACCCCGAGTCCCTCGCGGAGCGCGGCCTGTCCTGCGTCCCGCCCGGAGCGGTCCACCGGGATCTGCCCGGCGCTGCGGAAGAAGAAGGCGGTCAGCCTCCCCTTCAGCCCGGGGCCGGTGAAGTACTCGGCCTTCGCGAGGAAGGTGATCCGCCGCTTGAGGATCGCGGGCATCAGGAAGTGGTCGGAGAACGACAGGTGGTTCCCCGCGACGATCGCGGCACCCTCGGACGGGATGTTCTCCAGCCCCTCGATCCTGGGCCGGAACAGCAGCCGCAGCAGCGGGCCGAGCAGCACGTGCTTGAGCAAGTGGTAGAACACCTGGGCACGGTCCTTTCACCTCGCGGATCAGGTCAGTGTGGCGCACCCGGTGCCGGATGGTCAGGGAGAAGCCGGAAGCGGCCGGCCGGGGCCCGCACGGGCAGGCCCGAAGAGGACACGGGAGGACGACAGGACGCGTCGCCCCTCGCGGAGGTGTGCGGGCGCGCGGGGGCCGCAGGTCAGGTGTTGCGGGAGGCCGCCATCCCGGCGGTCAGGAGCCCCAGCACCACCCAGCCGAACCACAGCCAGCCGTTGCTGCCGAGGACCACCGAGTACGTGGCGACGGCCACCAGGGCGGCGAAGGTCATCACGGCCATCGCCTTAACGGATCCGGTCATGCCCCATGGTGGCGCGCGAAGGTGCTCCCGCGCTACTGGCCACGCGCCCGGAGCGAGGCCAGATACGCGTTGTACGCCTCCAGCTCCTGGTCCCCGTCGCGGTCCGCGGCCCGGTCGGCGCGCTTCGCCGCCCGCTGCTCCGAGTGGTACCACTGGTAGACCAGGGCGATCAGCACCAGCACCGAGGGGATCTCGCTGAAGGCCCAGGCGATGCCGCCGCCCCACTGCTGGTCGAGCAGCGGGTCGACCCCGAGCGAGGCCGGCGGGTTCGCGTACGTCTTGACCATCGGCTGGCTCGCCATCATCAGGGCGATGCCGAAGAAGGCGTGGAAGGGCATCCCGGCGAACAGCTCCAGCATCCGCATCACGTAGCCGGGGCGGTGCGGACCCGGGTCCACGCCCATGATCGGCCAGAAGAAGACCAGGCCGACCGCCAGGAAGTGCACCATCATCCCGATGTGCCCGACCTTGCTCTCCATCAGGAAGTCGAAGATCGGTGTGAAGTACAGGGCGTACAGGCTGGCGATGAACAGCGGGATCGTGAAGACCGGGTGCGTGACCACCTTCATGTAGCGGCTGTGCAGCAGCATCAGCAGCAGCTCGCGCGGCCCCTTCACCCCGCGCGCGGCGGGCGGCAGGGCCCGAAGCGCCAGCGTGACCGGTGCGCCGAGCAGCAGCAGGATGGGGGAGAGCATGCTGATCACCATGTGCTGGACCATGTGCACGCTGAACATGACCATGCCGTAGTCGTTCAGCTTGGTGCACATCACCAGGGCCACGCTCAGCACGCCCGAGGTGAAGGCGATGGTCCGGCCCAGCGGCCAGGCGTCCCCGCGCCGGCGCAGCCGCACCACACCCCACAGGTACAGGCCGAGGCCCACCAGCGAACCGATCAGGAAGAACGCGTCGAAGGAGAACTCCAGCCCGCGCCCGAGAGTGAACGGCGGCAGGTCCATGTCCATGTGCATGTCCATGCCGTGACCGCTGTGATCCATCTGTCCACTCCCTTGACCTGTGGTGCCCCACCACAGTAGTGCCGCCCCCGGACGCGAACTCGTCCGGGGGCGCCCCTCACGGTGTGACGGAGAAGGGGGGAAACATCACAGGACGTTCTGCGCCTCGTCGTAGCGCTCCGACGGGACCGTCTTCAGCGTCTGTACGGCATCGGCCAGCGGCACCATCTCGATGTCGGTGCCGCGCAGGGCGGTCAGCATGCCGAACTCACCGCGGTGGGCGGCCTCGACGGCGTGCCAGCCGAAGCGGGTGGCGAGCACCCGGTCGTACGCGGTCGGGGTGCCGCCGCGCTGCACGTGGCCCAGGATGACCGGACGGGCCTCCTTGCCCAGGCGCCGCTCCAGCTCGACCGCGAGCAGGTTGCCGATGCCGGCGAAGCGCTCGTGCCCGTACTGGTCGGTGCCGCCCTCCTGGAAGTCCATCGAGCCGGCCCGGGGCTTGGCGCCCTCGGCCACCACGACGATCGCGAACCGCTTGCCGGCGGAGAAGCGCTCGCCGACGATCGCCGTCAGCTCCTCGATGTCGAAGGGGCGCTCCGGCACGACGATGGCGTGCGCGCCGGCCGCCATGCCCGAGTGCAGGGCGATCCAGCCGGTGTGGCGGCCCATGACCTCGACGACCATGACCCGCTGGTGGGACTCGGCGGTGGTCTTCAGCCGGTCCAGGGCCTCGGTGGCCACCCCGACGGCCGTGTCGAAGCCGAAGGTCACATCCGTCGAGGCGATGTCGTTGTCGATGGTCTTCGGGACGCCGACGATCGGCAGACCGGCCTGCGAGAGCAGGTTCGCGGCCTTCAGGGTGCCCTCGCCGCCGATCGGGATGATGGCGTCCAGACCGAGGTCGGCGACGTGGCCGCGGGCCCGCTCCACGCCGTCGCGCAGGTGGGCGGGCTGGACCCGGGAGGAGCCGAGGATGGTGCCGCCGCGCGCCAGGATGCCGCTCACGGCGTCCAGGTCGAGCTTGCGGTAGTCGCACTCCAGCAGGCCCCGCCAGCCGTCGTGGAAGCCGATGACCTCGTCGCCGTGGTCGACGACGGAGCGGTGCACGACCGAGCGGATGACGGCATTGAGGCCGGGGCAGTCGCCGCCGGAAGTGAGCACACCAATGCGCATGGCAGGAAGAAACCTTTGCAACGTGGGCCGACGACCGGACCACGTCGTCCGGTTGGAACTACCCGTCACCCTACAAGCGGATCCGCACCGGACTGAACCATCCTCCACATGCTGGTCGCATCCCTTGGTGCGAACGCACGTCGGCCCGGATCCCCTCGGGGAATCCGGGCCGGACGCAGGGCTGCGCGGAGGTTACGCCGGCTGGGTCGCCGCCGAGATGCGCTCGGCGCGCAGCGCCTCGTACCAGCGGTCGTCGATGGGCGGCAGCGCGTTCACGTCGAGGGCCAGCTTCAGCAGCAGGTCCGCGATCTGCGGGTTGCGGGCCATCACGGGTCCGTGCATGTAGGTGCCGAAGACCGTGTCGTTGTACGCGCCCTCGGTGCCGTCGCCGGTGCCGTTGCCGCGGCCCAGCCGGGTGCGGGCGAACGGCTTCGCGGTCGGGCCGAGGTGCGTGACGCCCTGGTGGTTCTCGAAGCCCGTCAGCTGCGGCAGGCCCAGCTGCGGGTCGATGTCGGCGAGGACGTCGCCGACGCACCGCTCGCCCTCGCCGCGCACGGTGACGACGTCCAGCAGACCCAGGCCCTGCTGGCGCTCGCCCACGTCGTTGACGAACTCGTTGCCGAGGATCTGGTAGCCGGCGCAGACGGAGAAGACGATCGCCCCGTTCGAGACGGCCCGCTCCAGACCGCCGTCGCGCAGCAGGCGCTCCGCGGCGAGCCGCTGCGGCCGGTCCTCGCCGCCGCCGATCAGGTAGATGTCGCCCGAGGTGGGGATGGGCTGGTCGCTGCGCACGTCCACGCGCTGCACGTCCAGGCCGCGCTGACGCGCCCGGCGCTCCACCACGAGGGCGTTGCCCTGGTCTCCGTACGTGCTCAGCAGGTCGGGGTAGACCCACACCAGACGCAGGCTGTTGTCGCTCATGCTCTTGTGTCCTTAGAGGGTATGAGTACTAGTTTCCGACGCGGCGGCGCACGTCCTGGAAGGCGGTGTAGTTGGCGATCAGCTCGATCTGCCCGGGCGGCGCCAGCTGCACGGCCTCGTCGAGGGTCTCGCAGACCCGGAAGTCCAGTCCGGCGACTTCCAGGCGGACGGCCAGGTCCAGCTTGCGGTCGCCGATCACGAAGATCGGGTGGCCGGCGAGGCGCGGGTAGTCCACGTCCCACAGCCAGGAGGTGTCGGTGCCGTCGGCTCCGCGGGCGTTCACCGACAGGATCACCGGGGTCGGCGGCGGGTCGATCAGCGAAAACGTTTCGAGCCAGCCCGCCGGGTTCTTCGCGAGCAGCAGGCGCAGCTCACGGCCCTGGAAGGTGACGACGTCGTAGCGGCCGGCGACGGCCTGCACCTGGTACATCCGCTCCAGCGCGACCTGCGGCGGGACGCCGAAGACGGCGGCGACGGCGGCCGAGGTCGCGGCGTTCGCCTTGTTGGCGCGGCCGGGCAGCTGCAGGTGGATCGGCCAGGCGCTGCCGTGCGGGTCCAGCACGTGGTCGCCGGAGAGGACCCAGCTCGGGGTCGGGCGCCGGAAACCGCACTCGCCGCAGAACCAGTCGTCGCCGGGGCGCTGCATGACACCGCCGCAGGAGGGGCACGACCAGGCGTCGTCCTTCCACTCCTGGCCGGCGGCGACCCACACCACGTTCTGCGAGGAGGAGGCCGACCACACGATCAGCGGGTCGTCGCAGTTCGCGACGATGACGGCCTTGGAGCCTTGGAGGCCCTCGCGCCACTTCTCCGCCAGCATGCGGGTCTCGGCGGCGCGGTCCAGCTGGTCGCGCGAGAGGTTCAGCAGCGCGATCACCTTGGGGGTGACGTCCCGGGCCACGCCGGCGAGGTACTTCTCGTCCACCTCGATGACGCCGTACTTGGCGTCCGAGCCGCCCGCGAGGGCGGAGGTGATGCCGGCCGGCATGTTGGCGCCGAGGGCGTTGGAGACGACGGGGCCGCTGGCCCGCAGGGCCTCCGCGATCAGGCGGGTCGTCGTGGTCTTGCCGTTCGTCGCGGAGACGAGGACGACGTCGAGATGCTGCGCCAGCGCGCCGAGGAGATCGGGGTCGAGTTTGAGTGCGACCTTGCCACCGATCACCGATCCGCTTCCGCGTCCCGCGGCCCGCGACACCGCCGCCGCGGCCTTGCCCGCCGTCACGGCCAGCTTGGCCCGCGGCGAAAGCGGCTCCGTGTTGCCTGCCATCGTCCCTTGTCCTCCTTGCGTCGGTCGGCCCCAGCCTATCCAGTACCGGCCGGGGCCTTGACCGCGGCGCCCCCGGGCCGCCGCAGATCTCCTCATATATTCGCCCGTCGTAGGCTTACGGCCATGCGACAGCGCCTCATTCCCGGTACCAACGGCCTCGTCCGCACCATGAGCCTCCTGGGCGATCCGGTGCTCCACTCGGCGTGCGCGGAGGTCACCGAGTTCGGCCCGGCCCTCGACCGGCTCATCGAGGACATGTTCGCCACGATGTACGCGGCCGAAGGCGTCGGCCTCGCGGCGAACCAGATCGGCGTGGGGCAGCGCGTGTTCGTCTACGACTGCCCCGACGACGAGGACGTCCGCCACGTCGGGCACGTCGTCAACCCGAGGCTCGTCTCGGCCGAGGGGGACGAGTTCCTGGGCCCCGAGGGCTGTCTGTCGCTGCCCGGCCTGGAGGCGGGCACGGTCCGCTTCGACCGCGCGGTCGTCGAGGGGGTCACCTCCGACGGCGCGCCCGTACGCATCACCGGCACCGGGTTCTTCGCCCGCTGCCTCCAGCACGAGTGCGACCACCTCGACGGCTCGGTCTACGCGGACCGGGTCACGGGGCTGCGGGCCCGGCGTCTGCGGCGGGCGATCCGCCGGGCTCCCTGGGGCGGGGCGCAGCACGGCTGAGCCGGCCGGGCCGCGGGCGCGGCCGCGGCCCTCAGAACCCCGGGCCGTCCACGCGGTTGCCGGCGGTGGCCAGGCGGCCCCACAGCAGGTCCGTGAGGCCTGCCACCAACTCCACGCGCTCGCAGGGTCGTTCACCGAGCCACCAGTCGCCGGCCGCATGCATCATGCCGACGATGCCGTGCCCCCAGACGCGGGCGAGGCGTTCTCCGCCGGGGCCCAGGTCCACCCGCTCGCTGATCACCTTCGCGAGTTCCTCGCCCAGCCTGCGCAGCAGCGGGGCCGAGTGCAGCCCGACGTCGAAGCCGCGCTCGGCGCTGTGCGAGTCCTCGGCCGGGTGCATGAGGAACCGGTAGACCTGCGGGCGGGCCTCGATGGCGGCGAGATAGGTGTCGAGGGTGGACTCCACCCGGCTGCGGCGTTCGGCCGGGGCGTCGAGCGCGGCGCGCAGCGAGTCGAGCAGGGCGTCGGTGTGCCGGACGGCGAGGGCCTGGTAGAGCCCCGCCTTGTCGCCGAAGTGCCGGTAGAGGATGGGCTTGGTGATGCCCGCCTCCGCCGCGATGGCGTTCATCGAGGCCTTGGGGCCGTCCCTGAGCACGACCCGGTCGGCCGCTTCGAGCAGCTCCCGCCGGCGGCGGTCGGCCGCTCCCGCTTCGCCGGCCTGCTGAGTGGTGTCCATGACGTGTTTCTCTCCCCGCCCTTGCGATGGTGCGTGACGCCCACGCAACGTAACACCCCGCACACCCGGCCGAACGAACCGGCTGCCCGCCGGACGCCTCGGCTTGACACTTCTTACTCACCGGTAACAGACTGTGGCCACCGTAGGGGTTACTGCTGGTAACGGGCCCTTGAATGCACAGCTGGAGGGGACATGGCGGAGTTCACCATGGAGCTCAATGACGACCAGAAGCAGGTCCGGGACTGGATCCACGGTTTCGCAGCCGACGTGATCCGCCCCGCGGCCGCGGAATGGGACGAGCGTGAGGAGACTCCGTGGCCCGTCATCCAGGAGGCCGCCAAGGTCGGCATCTACTCCCTCGACTTCTACGCGCAGCAGTTCTTCGACCCGACAGGCCTCGGCATCCCGATGGCGATGGAGGAGCTTTTCTGGGGTGACGCGGGCATCGCCCTGTCGATCGTCGGCACCGGGCTCGCCGCGATCGGCGTCGTCGCCAACGGCACCGAGGAGCAGATCGGCACCTGGATCCCGCAGATGTACGGCACGCCCGACGACGTGAAGGTCGCGGCCTTCTGCTCCTCCGAGCCCGACGCCGGCTCCGACGTGGGCTCGATGCGCACGCGTGCGGTCTACGACCAGGCCAAGGACGAATGGGTGCTGAACGGCACCAAGACCTGGGCGACCAACGGCGGCATCGCCAACGTCCACATCGTGGTCGCCGTCGTCGACCCCGAGCTCGGCACCAAGGGCCACGCCTCCTTCATCGTGCCCCCGAACACCCCGGGCCTGTCCCAGGGGCAGAAGTTCAAGAAGCACGGCATCCGCGCCTCGCACACCGCCGAGGTGGTCCTGGAGGACGTCCGCGTGCCCGGCTCCTGCCTGCTCGGCGGCAAGGACAAGCTGGACGAGCGGCTCGCCCGGGCCCGCGAGCGGGCGAAGGCGGGCGGCGGCGAGCGCGTGAAGAACGCGGCCATGGCCACCTTCGAGGCCTCCCGGCCCGCGGTCGGCGCCATGGCGGTCGGCACCGCCCGGGCGGCGTACGAGGTCGCCCTCGACTACGCCAAGACCCGGACCCAGTTCGGCCGGCCGATCATCGACAACCAGGGCGTGGCCTTCCAGCTCGCCGACATGCGCACCCAGATCGACGCAGCCCGGCTGCTGGTGTGGCGGGCGTCCTGGATGGCGGTCGCGGGCAAGCCGTTCACCTCGGCGGAGGGCTCGATGTCGAAGCTGTTCGCCAGCGAGGTGGCCAAGAAGGTCACCGCCCAGGCGGTCCAGATCCTCGGCGGCAACGGCTTCACCCGCGAATACCCGGTCGAGCGCATGCACCGCGACAGCGCCATTTACACCATCTTCGAGGGCACGAGCGAGATCCAGCGGCTGGTGATCGCGCGGACGATCTCCGACATGCCGATCCGCTAGCAGCGCCCCGGTGCGGGTCCGCGGACCCGGCCCGGTCAGTGCAGGGGGGTCAGGCAGTTCAGGGTGCCGTCGACGCTGTATTCCGGCCGGGCCAGGAAGTCGCCGGGGGCGCAGGTCCCGCCGGGGGCGGCCGACGGCCGGGTGACCCGGTACTGGGCCCTCACGGAGAGGCAGTCCGTGACGATGAGCTTCTGGTGGCTCCAGTCGCCCTCGTTGCGCACGCACTGCCCCGACGACAGCGGCCGCGGGGTGTCGTCCCCCGCCACCACCCCGATCACGATCAGCGTGAGCACGGCGAGCACGAACAGCACGATCGGAACGGCGAGGAGCAGCACCGCCGGGTGGCGCCACAGCGACTTGCCCGGGGGCAGCGGGGGGCGGAAGCCGCCCACCGGGGGAGCGAGCCGACGGAAGCTCGCCCGTGCACCGAGGTTCGTCAGCACGGTGACCGGCGTGATGAAGAACGACAGCGGCCCCCACCAGCCCTGCCACAGGGTGTCCCCCGTCATCTGCCGGTACGTGGCGAGCCCGCAGTCACGGCAGAACGGCCCGGGCCGGCTCAGGAACCGCATCAGCACCAGCATGCCCTGGTGGCCCCGCACGGTCACGGGCGCGGCCGGCTGCGCCCCGCACAGCCGGCAGGCGTAGGCACCCGGCGGCGCGGCAAGGGGACCGCCGTACGGGCCGTACGGGGCCGGCTGCTGCGCGACGTACGGGCCGCCGCCCTGCTGCGGGACGGCGTACGGGCCGCCCTGCTGCGCGGGATACGGCGGGTAGGGGCCCGCGCCGTGCTGCGGTGGCGGAGTGGCCACGGGGTTCTCCTCGGTCTCACGGTGATCACCGCCGCGGTGATCAAGAAGACCCTAGCCCGGCCCGTCAGGGCGTGAGCAGCCGGGCGAGGGCCCGCCCGAAGAGGAACCGGCCGGCCGCCGCGAGCACGGGGTCGGAGGGCCTTCCCAGCCCGCGTACGCGCAGCTCCTCGCGCCACCGGACCTCGCAGCCGCCGCCGCGGAGCGGGCGGACCTCGATCTCCGCCCAGCCCAGGACCACGCGCCCGTGCTTGACGAGCCGGACCAGCCCCGCGGACCCCCCGGCGGGGGGCTGCCAGACGACGACCTCCATGGGGTCGTCGAAGGTGATCCTGCCCACGCCGGTGCGTGCCGTGAACCGCGTTCCGACGTGCGTGGGCGGCGCCGTCTCCACGACCGTCCGGGTGAGCGGGACCTGCGCGCCGTGGCGTTCCCAGTCCGTCAGCCGCAGCCAGGCCTCGGCGGCCGGGAGAGGCGTGCGGTGAACGATCCGAATACCGGGCATGAGCGCATGGTAAGCGGGCATACACACCCTGAACTGGACCTCGAATATGGGTTCCGTCCGGGGGCGGCGATCAGTAATACTCACCGCCATCGTGGATCGCGGAGCAGACCGGGTGACCACCGGGCCTCCCGCCCCACTTTGCGAGGAGGTGCGCATGTGCTCTCACGAGCCCCCCTGCCCGTCCGCCGACAGCGCCGATCACGACGCCGCCCGCACCGTGGCCTTCCACCCCGAACAGGGCTGGAGCCTGCTCTGCAACGGCCTGGTGATCTTCGACGACACCGGTGAGCTGCTCCCCGACGGCCGTGCGGTGGAACCCCGCCGCCCGGCCCTGGTCTGAGCGAGGAGGCCCATGCGCCAGCAGCTGATCCGCAAGCCCGTCCCCAAGCCCGCACCCCGAGACCTGGACCTGCGCACCCCGTCGGGCAGAACCCTCCCGTACTGACGGGAGCCGACGCGTATCTGCCGTCCACCGGCTGCCGGTCAGCCGGTGGACGCCGCCGTGCCGCCCCGGAACGCGGCCTCGTAGGCCGCGTCCCCGATCGCCGCGCGGGCCTGGCGCTCGCCCTGGTCCCGCAGGGCCGTCAGCGAGGGTGAGCCCATCTGCGGCCGGCCGATGGTGCGCCACCAGGCGTGTCCGGTGCCCAGCAGGCGCGCCGCCAGCTCCCCGTCGCCCAGCGCCGCGACCGCCGCCGCCAGCAGGTCGAGGCCGAGCGCGATGCCGAAGCGGTCGCCGAGCAGCCGTTTGCCCGAGAGCATGGCCCGTACGTGCCGGGCCGCCTCCCCGTGCCGGCCCAGTCCCAGCGCGGCGACGGCCAGGATGTAGTCCGCGTACGCCCGCAGCCACCGTTCGCCGAGCTCCGCGCAGGCCTCGCGCAGGCCCCGGGCCTCCTCGGCCGCCTCCTCGAACCGCTGGAGGTCGCACAGGGCGTAGCCGGTGGCCAGCCGGCACAGCAGCCAGCCGACGCCACTGGCCCGGCCGCCGTGCCCGGCCCGGGCGCCCGGCCCCGCGAGCTCCAGCGCGCGGACCGGGTCGCCGGGCATCAGCACCGACACCGCGTGCAGGTACGCCGCCCGCAGCTCCGGCTCGGGGTCGGCCAGCCGGGCCGCCGCCCGGGTGCACTCCTCGCCCATCTGCTGCGCCGTGTCCATGTCGCCCTGGAGCAGGGCGGTCAGGCCCAGTGCCCACAGCCCCTGGGTGTACGCGGCCCCCGTGCGCGGGGCCGTGCGCAGCGCCCGCTCCAGGAAGCCGCGGCCCTCGTGCACGTGCCCGCACGAGAACCAGAAGAACCACAGGGCCCCGGCCATCTCCAGGGCCGCCGCGGGGTCGCTGCCGAGCAGGTGCTCCAGCGCGGTGCGCAGCTGTGCGTGGTCGGCGCTCATCCTGCGGTACCAGTCCAGCTGGCCCGGGCCGAGCCAGCCCCGGTCGGCGGCCTCGCAGAGCGCCGCGTACCAGTGGGCGTGCCGGCCGGCCACCGCGGGGGCCTCTCCGAGTTCGGTCAGCCAGTCGTGGCCGTACTCGCGGATCGTGTCCAGCATCCGGTAGCGCGCCCCGGCCCCCCGTTCCTCGGAGCGCCGGACCACCGACTTGGCGACCAGGCCGGCGAGCACCCGCTCCACCCGGGAGGCGGGCAGCGGGCCGCCCGCGCACACCGCCCGGGCCGCGGCGACGTCGAAGTCCCCGGTGAACACCGACAGCCGGGCCCACAGCAGCCGCTCCACCGGCTCGCACAGCTCGTGGCTCCAGCCGATCGCGGTCCGCATCGTCCGGTGCCGGGGCTGCAGCGCGGTCCCGGAGTCGGAGAGGACGTCGAAGCGCGCGCCGAGCCGCTCGGCGAGCTGCTCCAGGCTCCACAACCGCAGCCGGGCACCGGCCAGTTCGAGGGCGAGCGGAATCCCGTCGAGCCGCCGGCACACCTCGGCGGCGATCCGGGTCCGCCGCGGTTCGTCGAAGGAGGCGGCGGCCTGCGGGGTCGCCGCCAGGGCGCGGGCCCGGAACAGTGCGAGGGCATCGCTGCCGGGTCCCTCGCAGGGCAGCGGGCAGATGGGGAAGACCTTCTCGCAGGGGCTGTCGAGCGGTTCCCGGGAGGTGACCAGGACGGTCAGCCCGGGTGCCGACTGAAGGAGTTCGCCGGCCAGGTGGCGGCAGGCGGCGACCAGGTGCTCACAGGTGTCGAGGACGAGGAGCAGCTCCTTGTCGGCCATCCACGCGCACAGCTCCTCGTCGAGGGGGCGCGCGGAGTGGTCGGCGAGTCCGACCGCATGGGCGACGGTCGTGGTGAGCAGGGCGGGGTCGCGCAGCGGGGAGAGGTCCACCCACCAGATGCCGTCGGGCCGCGCCTGTTCGGCGTCGGAGACGGCGCGCAGGGCGAGGCGGGACTTGCCGACCCCGCCCACGCCGGTGAGCGTGATGAGCCTGCGCGTCCGCAACAGGCAGTGGAGCTCGGCCAGTTCGGATTCCCGCCCGAAGAAGCCCGGCGTCTCCGGCGGCAGCTGTCCCGGCGCCCTCCCCGGCCCCGCCGTGGAGACGGCATCGGGGTCGGGGTCGGGCTCGGGATCGGGATCGGGTCCGCCGTCTGCGGCGTCCGCGCCGTCCGTCGACTGCGCGTCGTCCGGCCCTTCCGGGCCTTCCGCCTGTTGCTTGTTGAACGAGTACTCACCGAACACGGATGTATTGTGCGTGATCTTCTTTGCCGGCAGTGCCGTTCGATCGGATCGCTGTCACCTTCCCGGGGCGCCCGGTGTGCTCCTCACCCGGCGAGCACGATCCGCTGATCGGCGCTGAAGGCGCCCCAGTTCCCGTCGGGCAGCCGGGCGCGCAGCCTGAGGACCCACACCGTTCCGGCCGGCTCGGTCACCGTGAGACGGTGCTCCACCGCGCCGCCGGACGGAGGTACGGCGCCGGCGCCGAACTGGATGACGGTGACGGGCCGTCCGTTGACGTGGAGTTCGTATTCCGTGGTCGCACGGCCGGTGTCCGGGGCGGTCCAGGTCAGGGTGACGGTGCCGGGGGAGGCGGCCGCGGCGAATCCGGTGGGGGCGGTTCCGGGCCCCTGGCCGCCGGAGGGCGGGGTCGTCACGTCCACCGCAGGGCCGTCGGGTGAGGAGTTGTCCGCGCCGTCCCGGGCCCGGACGGTGAAGGTGTAGGCGGTGTCCGGCTGGAGCCCGGTGAGGGTGGCGGCCGTCTCGCCGGGGCCGGCCGTGTGGATCCGTACGCCGCCCTGGTAGACGTCGTAGGCCGTCACGGCGGTGTCGTCGGTGGCCGCGGTCCACGTCAGGGTGGCGGACCGGGGGCCGTCCGGGCGGCCCGTGGTGTGCGCCGGCGCGGTGGGGGGCCCGTGGTCCTCGGCCCGGACGGCCGGGGTGGTGGCCCGGGCCGGGGCGCTCGGCGCGGAGGTGTTCCCGGCGCCGTCCCGGGCCCGGACGGTGAAGGCGTACGAGGTCTGCGGGGCGAGGCCGGTGATGTCCACCATCGTCTTGTCGGCCGGGAGTTCCCGTACGAGCCGGCCGGCCTGGAAGACCTGGTAGTTGCTGACGCCCTCGGCCGTGGCGGGAGCCTGCCACATCACGTGCACCGAGGTGGCGCTGCCGGCCTGCGCGGTGACCCCGGCGGGGGCCCGCGGCGGCGTGGTGTCGGACGCGGTGCAGCCGGTGAGCACGAAGGCGGCGGCCAGCGACACGGCGAGGGCCGGGACGGTCCGGCGCACGTGGGGGCCTCCTCGCTTCCGCTCCTTCGTAAAGGTCTAGACATGTATGGCACGCGGGCCGGCATCCCGGCAAGCCCCCTGCCGTCGCCCGGGCCGTCAAGCACCGCTCACCCGTCACGGACGGTCAACACCCGTTCGGCGGACACGGGTTTCGCCCGGAGGCACCGCCTCGTGCGCCACCATGGGCGCCGCTCCCAGGAGGTTTCGATGGTGATCTCGCTCTCGGTGATCGTTCTGCTCCTCGTCCTCGCATGGATCTTCCTGCGCAGCGGCGGCCTCAAGTTCTCGCACGCGCTCGTCTGCGTACTGCTCGGGTTCTACCTCGCGAGCAGCAGCATGGCGGGGACCATCCACGACGGTCTCTCGGCCACCGCCCAGGCCGTCGCCGGCCTCAGACCCTGATCCGGCGGGACTTGATCGACTGTTGCGCCTTCATGAATCATCCGGCGCCTCCATGGACTCCTCAGGCCGTGCGATCTAGCGTCTGGCGGCGGCGCGATGTCATACGCACTGTCAACAGGCCTGGAGAGAAAGAGAACTGCGGATGTTCCGAAGAGCGCTGGACTGCGCCGTGTTCCCTGCTCTGGTCGTCTTCACGGCGATGCACGGGATCTCCCCCGCGCAGGCCGAGGAGATACCCAAGGCTCCGGGCCACCGCCTGATCAGCCACTACGACGGCAGTCCCGCGGCCGCCGCCCCGCTGCCGGGCCAGGCCCCGCCGCAGCACCCCTTCCTCGCCCCCAACGGCCGCAGCGGGATGCACTCCGACGCGGCCGGCAGCGCCACCTCGCCCTGGTCCGGCCCGCTCGGCAGGAACCCGCAGGTGAGGAGCGAGAAGATCGCCGCCCTCGGTGGTGAATGCGCCACCGCCACCTTCGACGCGGCCGGACGCCTGGTCACGGTGTGCGGCACCTTCTCGGGCTTCAAGGTCAAGCTGCTCGAACCCGGCACGCTCGCGGCCCTCGCGGAACACCAGCTCCCGCAGCGCTCCTCGACCGTCGAGGCGATCACCTCCCTCGACTTCTCGAAGATCTTCAAGGACACCTCGGGCGGCGCCTACTTCTATCTGGACGACCGCGACCGCGCGGTGCTGGCCGACTCCCGGCAGCACGTCCTGCGCCTGTCGCACAGCCAGAACCCCGACGGCAGCTGGAAGTTCGCCGTCGACGACGACTGGGACCTCACCGGGCACGTGCCGCACGACTGCGTCGGCTGGACCAACCTGTGGCCCAGCGGTACCTGCGACCCGGTCACCTCCGTGATGCCCGACTGGAACGGCCGCATCTGGTGGGTCACCCGGCAGGGCCGCGTCGGCACCGTGGACCCCGCGACCTCGCAGATCCGCTCCGTCCGGCTGGAGGGCGAGGAGATCCAGAACTCCTTCTCGGTCGCGGAGGACGGCGTGTCCATCGTGAGCGACCACGCGCTCTACAGCTTCCGTGCCGCCGCCGACGGCACCCCCGAGGTGCAGTGGCGCCAGACGTACGACCGCGGTACCGGGACCAAGCCCGGTTCGGTGAACCAGGGTTCGGGCACCACCCCGGACCTCTTCGGCGACGGCTACGTGGCCATCACCGACAATGCGGACGACCGGATGAACGTCCTGGTCTACCGGCGGGGCGTCGACGTGCCCGCCGACCGGCGGCTGGTCTGCAAGGTCCCGGTCTTCGGCTCCGGCGCCTCGACCACCGACAACTCGCTGATCACCTGGGGCAACAGCATCGTGGTCGAGAACAACTACGGCTACGAGAACCCCACCAGCCTGCTGTTCGGCAAGTCCGTCGCCGGCGGCGTCAGCCGCATCGACGTCCGCGCCGACGGAAGCGGCTGCGACACCGTGTGGCAGAGCGCCGTCCGCGCGCCCTCGGTCGTACCGAAGCTCTCCACCGGGAACGGCCTGCTGTACTTCTACGAGAAGGAGCCCAACCACTGGGGCATCGACGCCTGGTACCTCACCGCCGTGGACTTCCGCACCGGTGAGCGCCGCTGGCGGCAGCTGACCGGTACGGGACCGCTGTACGACAACAACTGGGCGCCGATCACCCTCGGCCCCGACGGCACCGCGTACGTCGGCGTCTTCAACGGCATCGTCGCGGTCCGCGACGGCGGCTGACCGAGCGGACGGCCGGCGGATCACGGTGCCGCGTACGGCGGCAGGGCCGTCCGGCGGGCGTTCCCCGGGTCAGGCGGCCGGGGTGAGGAGGGCGTCGAAGGCGGCAGGGAGGCGTTTCCACCCCGGGCGCCCCGCGGCGAACTCCTCGTCGGTCAGCAGGCAGGAATCGAGGAGCCGCGCCAGGCCCGCCCGGTCGAGGCCGGGCGAGGTGAAGACGAGGTGCTGGCAGCAGTCGCCGTGTTCCGGATGCCAGTCCAGGGCGGCGGCGGCCCGGCGGGCCGCGGGCACCAGCTCCCAGGCGGCATCCGGCAGCGAGGCCAGCCAGGGCCCGCAGTCCTCCACGCACAGCGCACCGCCCGCGGCGTCCCAGGAGAGCAGCGTGTCGGGCCGGTCGGCGAGCCAGAACCGGCCGCGGCTGCGCGCCGCCGCACGGGCGAAGTCCTCCAGCGCCGCGTACAGCCGCTCGGGGTGGAACGGGCGGCAGCGGTGCCAGACCAGGGTGGCGACCCCGGCCCGGTCGGCCTGCTGGGGCAGGAGCGCGCAGGCGGGGTGCTGGGCGGCGGCGGCCGCCTCGGGGTCGAAGCCCGCCAGGGCGAGCCGTGTCAGGTCCAGGGATCCGACGGCCACCCGGCGGGCGGTGGGGTGGAGCTGCTCCAGGAGCGCGCGGTCCTCCTCGTCCGCCTCCCCGCTGTCGACGAGGGCGAGGACCGGCGCGTATTCCAGCTGCCGGGCCCAGGTGTCGCCGACGGTCCGCCGGTCGGCGGCGGCCGCGGCGAGACCGGCCTCTCGAAGGTCGTCCCCGTTGGCGAGGCAGGGCAGCACCAGGGCCGGATCGACCGCGGTGATCACATTGCCGAGGTCCAGCACGCCGTGTCCGTGCACGGCGATGACCTCGGCCATCGCCCGCGGCTCGACGGAGTCCCACAGCTCGACGACGGCCAGCCGCCCGAGCGCGCCGTGGGCGATCCGCTCCAGCTCCGCGACCAGGTCCGCGCGCAGGGCGCAGCAGGCGCAGTCGTTGACCAGCGGGGTCTCGCCGGATCCCAGCAGGCCGGTGGCGTCGCGGACGGTGCGCCGTACGGTCCCCTCGGCCGCCGTGGACAGGTCGTGGTGCAGGGCGATGCTGCCGGGCACGGTGTCGAGCAGGTGCTGCACCACGGTCCGGCGGGCGTCCGCGTGCATGCCGCAGACGATGACGACGGGCAGCCTCACCGCTCGCCCCCGTAGCGGCGCTCGAAGCGCTCGACGCGGCCCGCGGTGTCGAGTACGCGTGCCGTGCCGGTGTGGAAGGGGTGGCTCGCGGAGGAGATCTCCACGTCGATGACCGGGTAGGTGTTGCCGTCCTCCCAGGTCAGGGCCGTGTCGCTGGTGGCCGTGGAGCGGGTGAGGAAGGCGAAATCGGCGGCTTTGTCGCGGAAGACGACCGGGCCGTAGGCGGGATGGATGCCGGGTTTCATGGGCTGTCCCTCCGGGTCGGGTGGGGTGCTGGCGCGGGTCCGGGAGAGGCCGGGGTCAGCGCTCTTCGCGGAAGTCGACATGGCGGCGGACCACCGGGTCGAACTTCCGGAGCACCAGCCGGTCGGGGTGGCTGCGGCGGTTCTTGCGGGTGACGTAGGTGTGGCCGGTCCCCGCGGTCGAGCGCAGGGTGATGACGGGGCGTACTTCGGTGCGTGCCATGGCACCAGTATATGGAAATGGTTCCCATTTTCAAGAGGGCTTCGGCGTGCGGTCGCGCCGTCATACGCCGGTGGCCCGCACCGCCCGAGGGCGGTGCGGGCCACCGGTCCGGCGCGTCAGGCCTTCCAGAAGAAGACGGCCGTCATCCGCTTCTCCTCCAGGGTGTGCCCCCAGTACCCGGTGGCACTGTGGATCAGGTTGGCGGAGTAGAGCAGCAGCCGGTTGGCCCGGTGCGGGACCCGTACGTCCTCCACGAAGGAGTCGGGGGAGACGAAGCGGGTGCCGAGGGCGTCGACCAGGTTGTTGTGCGGCGCGATCACCTGGTTGCCGCCCAGGGACCCGCCGGGCAGGCTCTGGCGGTAGAAGCTGGTGCCGCAGTCCTTGGGCACCTCCGGGTTGAGGTAGAGCACGGCGGCGTAGCGGCACAGCGACCGCGAGTCGGTGTGCGGGCGGGGCTCGCACTCGCCCTCGCCGACGACCTGCACGCAGTTGTGGTTGAAGGTGCCGCCGCCGGCCGGCTTTTCGGCCCAGATCTTCGCGGCGCCGGTGGACTTGCGTACCAGCCGCTCCACCCGGGCCAGTTCCGCGGGCTCCAGGCCCGGCATGGCGCGCAGCCCCGGCCAGCTCTCGGGTTTGTGCGGATAGCCCTCGGTCCAGTCGTCCTTGGCCAGGCAGCGCTCCCGTACGGCGTCCGCGTCAGGGAGTACGTCGTCCAGGACCCAGTAGTCGCGACCGAGGGTCGGCTTGCGGTAGGGGAGGACGGGAAGGGGGGGAGGTGGCATGGGAGGGACCGTAGCCACCGGTCCTCGGCGCACTCGCTCCGCGAGCGGTCAATCTTGCGTCAAGTGTTCTCCATGGCCCGGGAGATGCGGAAACACGTGCGGCGCCCCGCCGCGGGCCGCGCCGGGTGGTTGACTGGCGCCATGCCGCTCGACACGTACGGGGTGCTGGCCGGAACGCTGCACCGCCACTTCCGCGACCAGCCGGACAGCACGGGCCGGTGGTTCCACGTCAACCTCGAAGTCGACGCGCCCGCGGGACGCTACCGCTGCGCCGTCGACGTGGACGCCAAGCAGTCGGACATCGGCGTCCAGTGGAAGGTCTTCACCCTGCACGCCTCGGTGCTCGACCCGGTCGCCTCCCCTTCGCCCGGGTACCACGACCTCGCCCGGGTGTCCGGATCGGGGGCCATCGACTACCTGCGCCACCCTGCGCTCGCCGACCGTCCCGGCTGCCTCTTCGTCCGGCGGCCGCCGGCAGGGATCCAGCGGTTCCTGGACCGGCTGAACCCGCCCCGGCCCTGGGTCTCCGGCTCGTACCTGGAGGCCTCGCAGGCGCTGGAGCCGATCCTGGTCCCCGGGCGGCCGGTCCTGATCTTCGGCGAGCCCTTCGACGAGGGGCTCGGCATGCACAACATCCACCAGAACCAGGGCGATCCGTCCGCCAGCCAGTGGTGGCCCGACAACGGCACCTGGCAGGACGGCGCCACGCTGACCCGGCGCGAGGACGGCCTCTTCGACGTGTTCGTCTCCAGGTTCTCCACCCAGGCCGACGCCACCGACACCGCCGGCCACCCGCTCCCGCCGGCCACCCCCTAGAGACGTCCCGTCCGGCGGGCCGCCACCGTTGCGCAGGCCGCCGCCAGGGGGAGTTCCGCGCACACCGCCAGGGTCAGCGCCGCCGCCCGGGCGGCGCCCGGGGCCGAGGTCGTCACGTCGAACCAGGCGTCCATCGCCAGCAGCGCCGCCGTCGCGGCGGCCAGTGGTGACGCGCGGGGATCGTGACGCCGCATCAGGAGCCCGGTACCGCCGAGACCGGCGGCGAGCACGGCGTCCAGGCCGATCCACGCCGTGGACCAGTTGGACACCTCCGCGGTCTGCGGGAGCGTCTTCGCCAGCACCAGCATCCACGGGACGAGCGCCACCCCGGCGCCGGTCAGCACCGTGGCGAGCCGGGGCGTGCGGCGGGACGGGACGCGGGGGGCGACGAGGGTCATGGCGGGGCTCCTTCCGGCCCGGTGGTCCGTCCTCCGGGTACGGCCACCACTCTGGTCGCGGGCACGGCCGGAATCAGTAGCGGCACCGTCCGGACCGGGGGTGGCACTGGCTACACCCCCGGCCGGGTACCAGGGTGGTGGAACGGCCCTGACCTGTGCGATTACCGTACGGGGTATGGGACTTCTCGGCACGCTCAGGCGTACCTCCAGCCGGCTCGCCGGATACGCCCCGTGGTCGGCGTGGGCCTGGCGCAACACCGCCTTCACCGTCGCCGCCGTCCCCATGGCCCTGCCCGCCGCCGCCGCGTTCGCGACGATGCTCGCGGCGCCCGGCCGGACTCCCGGCGCCCTGCTCGTGGTGCTGCTGCTGTGCCCGCTCCTCACCGTCCTCCAACGCAGCCGGTTCCAATCCCTGTTGGACCTCGTCGTCCCGCCCGTGGGGTACGAGAACCCGCCGCTGCAGCCGCGCGGACTCCTCGAACGGCTGCGCTCGGAGTCGACCTGGCGGCAGTACGGGTACCACCTGCTGGTCAGCCCGCTCACCGGCGCGGGCGGGGCGCTGATCGTCCTCTCATGGGCCGGCGGGGCCGCCGCGGCCTCCGTCTACGGCTGGTCCTGGCTGCTGCCCCACCAGGACGGCCCGGGCTGGGAAACCCCGTACGACCTGCTGACCGTGCTCGGGGGCCTGCTGCTCCTGGCCACTCCCGGGCTCGCCGCCGCCCTGGCCCGGCTCGACGCCTTCGCCGCGGCGGCGCTCCTCGGACCGAGCCGGGCCAAGGAACTGGCGCGCCGCGTCGAGGACCTCGCGGAGAGCCGGGCCGGGGTGCTCGATGCCGCCGACCTCGAACGCCGGCGCATCGAGCGGGACTTGCACGACGGGGCGCAGCAGCGCCTGGTCGCCCTCGCCATGAACCTCGGCATCGCCCGCGCCACGATGACCGACCTGCCGCCCGAGGCGAGGGCGGTCATCGACGAGGCGCACCGGGAGGCCAAGGAGGCCATCGCGGAACTCAACAGCCTGGTGCGCGGGCTGCATCCGGCCGTCCTTGAGGACCGCGGACTCGACGCGGCCCTGTCGGGCATCGCCGCCCGAGCACCCCTGCCCGTGGAGCTGACCGTGGAGTTGGAACGCCGGCCGGGCCCCACCGTCGAGGCCGTCGCCTACTTCGTCGTCTCCGAGGCCCTGGCCAACGTCGCCAAGCACGCCCGGGCCACCCGCTGCAGTGTGGAGGCCCGCCGCACCGCCGACCTGCTGCGCATCACCGTGACGGACGACGGTGCGGGCGGGGCCGACCCGGCGCGGGGCACCGGACTGGTGGGCCTGCGCAAACGCGTAGGGTCGGTCGACGGAACCATCGTGATCAGCAGCCCCCTCGGGGGCCCGACCGTCGTGACTGTGGAGCTGCCGTGCGGGCTGTGATCGCCGAGGATTCGGTGCTGCTGCGAATAGGGCTGGTCAAGGTCCTCGAAATGGCCGGGTTCGAGGTGGCCGCCGAGACGGGCGACGCCGAAGGCCTGCTCGACGCGGTCGCCCGGCACGGGCCCGCCCTCGCCCTCGTCGACGTCCGCATGCCGCCCGGCTTCACCGACGAGGGCGTACGGGCCGCGCTGATGATCCGCCGGCAGTGGCCCGGGACGGCGGTGCTGCTGCTCTCGCAGTACGTGGAGGAGCGCTACGCGGCCGATCTGCTCGCCGGCCAGGGCGGCGGCATCGGCTACCTGCTCAAACAACGCGTGGCCGACGTCGAGGAGTTCATCGACGCCCTCAAGCGGGTCGCGGCCGGCGGCACCGCCCTCGACCCGCAGGTCGTCGCGCAGCTGCTGCTGCGCCGCAGCGCGGCCATCGACCCGTTGGAGCGGCTCACCCCGCGCGAGCGGGAGGTACTCGCCCTGATGGCGGAGGGCCGCTCCAACGCCGGTATCGCGTCCGCGCTCGTGATCAGCGAGAGCGCGGTCGCCAAGCACATCAACAACATCCTCGCCAAGCTCGACCTGCCCCAGGCCGACGGGGACCACCGCCGGGTGCTCGCGGTGCTGCGCTTCCTGGACGGCACCTCGTGAGCGGGGCCGGCGGGGGAGGGGGAGCCCGTCCGGCGCACCGTACGGCGTGGATCGTCGTCGCCGTCCTGAGTGCCCTGTTCGTCCTCGCTCCGGCCGCCGCGCAGGTCTGGGCGTACCACGCCACCCGCAGCAGCACCCTGAGCGGGGACACCGGGACCCGGCCGGTGTCGGCCCTGGAGATCGACGCGGGCAGCGCCGACGTGCGCGTCACCCCGCGCTCGGACGCGCAGGTCGCCTACCGGGCCGACGCCCGCTGGTCGGTGGCGGCGCCGGTGATCGAGGAGAGCTGGCTCGGCGACACCCTGAAGCTGAAGCCGCGCTGCCCGGGCGTCGCGGCCGTACTGGAGGCCGGGTTCGGCTGCTCCGTGGACCTGGGCGTGACCGTGCCGGCGGGCGTCGCGGTGAAGGTCCGGGCGGGTTCCGGCACGGTGGACATCAGCGGGCTGGGCGGCGCCGTCGACGCCGAGGTCGGCGCCGGGCGGCTGAGGCTCTCCGCGCTGCGCGGACCGCTGCGGGCGAGCGTCGGCGCCGGCTCCCTGGAAGCCTCCGCGCTCACCTCCGCCCAGGCGGACATCCGGGCCGGGGCGGGCTCGGCCGTCGCCCGCTTCCTCGCCCCGCCGGAGCGGGTCACCGCCCGCGCGGGCTCGGGCCGGCTGGAGCTCACCGTGCCCACCGCCACCCGCTTCCGCGTGACGGCCAGGGCGGGGGCCGGGCGCTGCGAGGTCGCGCGCGGGATGCACGATCCGGCGGCCGCGGGGGAGCTGGACATCGCGGCGGACTCGGGACGGGCCGAGGCGGGCTACTGAGGCACCGCCCGGGCGTCCGGCCCGCTGCACCGGGGCATGCCGCGGCGGGGCGGCCCGTCCTACGGCCGCTCCGCCCGGGCGGCGAGGCCGTCGAGCAGCAGGGCGAGGCCCAGCTCGAAGCCCCGGTCGTCGAGGGCGGCGAGCCCCCCGACCGCGGCGTCGGCGCCGGTGAGCGCGTCGGCGAGGGCCGGGTAGCCGGGGCGGTAGGCCTCGGGGGAGCGGGTGAAACCGGCGGTGAAGGTCTCCAGGGCGGAGCCGAGCACCAGGTAGTCGAGTGCGGCGGCCGCCTCGGCGGCGCCGGCCGGGGTGCAGCCCGCCCGTACGAGCGCGGCGAGCAGGGCGTCGTATCCGAGCAGCGCCCGCTCCGCCTCGACGCGGCGCCGGGCCGCCGGGGCGATGACGTTGGGGTGGCGCAGGTACACCCGGCGGTAGCCGCGCGCGTACGCGGCGATCCCCTCCCGCCAGTCGGGGTGACCGAGGGGGGCCAGGTCGATCTCTTCGTTGATCAGTTCGGTGACCGCGTCGAGGACGTCGTCCTTGGAGGCGACGTGGTGGTACAGCGAGGCCCCGCGGACGCCGAGACGGTCCGCCAGGGTCCGCATCTTGAGCGCCTCCGGGCCTTCGGCGTTCAGGAGCTCAAGCGCCGCGCGGGCGATGATCTCGCGGCTGAGCAGCGGTTGGTTCGGTCGGCCCACGGTGATCGTCCCCCTCTTTCCGCGGTCAGATTACCGGTACGGAGGGTCTTCCCAAGGGGTTCGGAGCGGGCTATGGTCCCCGCATCCCCGAAACCTAACAAGGTTAGATTTAGGTTCCGGAGCGCGCCGGCCCCACCGGCCCGCTCCCCTCCCGTAGAGGTGCCCATGCCAGAACCTTCCTCCGCAGGCCCGGTGGCGGCCGCCCCCGAGGACAGCGACGCCGCCCGCCTGAACGACCTGGGCTACAGCCAGGAACTGAGCCGCAGCCTCGGTGTGCTCGGCAACATCGCCATGGGCTTCGCCGTGGTCTCCCCGGTCGTCGCGCTCTACGCCGTCTCCATGGTCGGCACGACGATCGCGGGCCCGGCCTGGGTGTGGGCGCTGCCGATCGTCCTGCTCGGCCAGTGCCTGGTGGTGAACGTCTACTCCGAGCTGGCCTCCCAGTGGCCGCTCGCCGGCGGGCCCTACCAGTGGGGCCGCAGGCTGCTCGGGCCCTCCTTCGGATGGATGAGCGGCTGGGTGTGGCAGTTCGCCGTGATGTTCGGCAACACCACCGTCGCGTACCTGGCGGCCCCCTGGGTCTTCGCCCTGTTCGGGGCCGTCCCTTCCCCGGGGGCCATGGTCGCCGTGGCGGCCGCGATCCTGCTGGGGTGCATGCTGGTCAACGCCTATGGGATCAGGATCCTGAGCTGGTTCGTGTCGCTGGGCATCGCGGCCGAGGCGATCGCCTCGGTCCTCGTCGGCTTCACCCTGCTGCTCTTCTTCCGTGAGCACGGCTTCTCGCTGTTCACCGAGACCCTCGGCGCCGAGCAGCTCTCCGGCGGCTCGACCGTGACGGCCTTCTTGGCCGTCCTCGCCGTCGCAGGCTGGGGCTTCATCGGTTTCGACGCCTGCGTGTCCACCGCAGAGGAGACCAAGGACGCAGGGCGGCAGGTGCCCCGGGCCATGTGGTGGGCACTGCTCAGCGTCGGCCTGGTGGTCATGCTCAACGCGATGGCCGTCGCCCTGGCCCACCCCTCCCCGGCCGCCGTCGTGGCGGGCGAGGACCTCGACCCGGTGACCACCGCCGTCACCACCGCCTTCGGCTCCTGGTCCGACAAGCCGTTCGTCGCCGTGGTCCTGGTCGGCTTCCTGGCCTGCGCCATGGCCTCCCAGGGCGGCGCCGCCCGCGGGGTCTACTCGCTCGCGCGCGACGGGGTGTTCCCGTTCTCCAGCCAGGTGCGCAAGGTCAACCGCCGTCAGGCCCCGATCGGCGGGCTGATCGCCTCGACCGCCGTGAGCTGCTCCGGCCTGCTGCTCGGCCTGAACGCCACCGCCATCGGCAGCCTGATCGCCTTCGGCACCGCGGCCACGTTCCTGCCGTTCTTCCTGGTCAGCCTGGCCGCGCTGATCGCCCGGCTGCGCGGCACCTGGGTCCCCTCCGGACACGTCCGGCTGGGGCGCAAGGGCACGTTCCTCAATGTCCTCGCAGTGCTCTGGACCGCCTTCGAGGTCGCCAACGTCTGCTGGCCGCGCGCCGTGCTCGCGCCGCCCGGAGCCCCGTGGTACCAGGTCTGGGCCGGCCTGCTCGGCACCGGCGTGGTGATCACCGCGGGACTGGTCTACCTGCTCGTCAAGAAGCCGCAGCGCCGCCTGCGGGAGGCCGCGGCCGCCGCGGAACCGGCTGCGGCGGCCGCCGCAGGCGACCGTCCCGGCGCGCTGGCCGCCGAGTCTTCCTGAGCCCCGGCGGAAAAGGGCCGTCCGGCCGGAACGCCTTGCTGCGGTCCGGCCGGACGGCCCTCGTCGTGCCCCGGGTGGTGCCGTCGCCCGGTCAGCTGCCCGGCGGCACCCGCGAGGGGCGGCCCCGGCCGCGGGTGAGGGAGTACCCGAAGACGCCCGCGAGGGCCCCGAGCACGCCGCCGGCCGCGGTCCACACCCAGCGGTCGGACCACCGTCCGCCGGACCAGCCGCCCTCCGGCTCGCCGGCGGCGGCCGGCTGCTTCTTCGCCGAGCCCTTGGCCTCGGCCCGCTGCGCCGTGATCCCGGGTACGAGCGGGGCGGCGAGCGCCCCGTCCACCGCGAAGGCGCCGCCCGTGTCCGAGACGGTCGTCTCGATCTCGGCCCGCACCGGCAGTCCGAGGTCCTCCTGCGCCGCGTCCAGGACGGTCAGGCGTACGTAGTAGCTCCCGGGCAGGGGATCGTTCGCCCAGGTCTCCGCTCCGGGCCGGACGGTCCGCAGCGTGCAGGACAGCTCCACCGACGCGGCCTCCTTGGCCGCCGCCGCGGTCTGCTTCCCGTACGTGCAGGCCTGACGGCGGCGCAGCCCGTCGTACACGTCGAGCTGCCAGGTCGAGGCGCCGTGCCGGCCGGCCGACGCGGGCAGCTTCACCTGCGCCCGTACGGTGGCCCGCCGGCCCCAGTCCAGCGGCAGCACCCAGTAGAGGTAGTCACCGGTGGAGGCGTCGGCCGTGGCCCGCTGGCCCGGCCGGACGGGAGTGGCGGTACGGAAGGCCGTGCCCGCCTCGGTGGGGCCGGCCGTCTTGCCGCCCGGGCTCGCGCTCGTGCTCGGCGCGGGTGTGTCCGCCGCTGCCGCGCCGCCCGCGCCCAGCACCCCGCCGACGGCCAGTGCCGCGGCGGCCAGTATGCGTACGGTACGCATCAGTTCGTCCTCCAGACCGAGATACGCCAGCGCGAGATCCAGCCCCACAGCAGACCCGCGACGAGGCCCGAGAGCACCAGCACGCCGAGCAGCCACCAGCCGCGGCCGAGCCCGAAGGCCGCCACGTCGGCGGTGTCGTCGGGGCCGTCCACCACGTCGATGGTCAGCTCGACCGGCAGGCCCGGGGTGGTCTTGACCGAGGCGGGAGCCGAGAAGGAGTTGCTGACCTGCAGGCAGACGGTCTCCGCGGCCGGCTTGCCCTCCCCGCTGCCCTTCGCGTCCTCGTCGTCGGCCTCGGCCTTCGGGTAGCGCAGTCCGGTCGAGATCACGTCGGTGCGGCCGTCACCGGCCTCGGCGCCCCGGACGATCTCCCGCCCGTGTACGGTCACCGCGCGCAGCAGGACCCCGTAGTCCCGGTTGACCGCGCGGTCGGCGGCGATGCTCACCGAGGCGCGCAGTTCCTGTCCGGGCTTGACGTCCACCCGGTACCAGCGGTGCTCGCCGAAGGCCTCGCGGTCGCTGTAGAGGCCGGCCCCGAGCTGCGGGGCGCCCTGGCACTGCTTGGCGCCCTCGGTCGCCACGGGTGTGACGACCGGGGTGGCGGCCCGGTCCACCAGCTGGCGCACCCGGCCGGAGAGTTCGGCGGTGTGCTGCACCGAGGTGTAGGTGCCGCCGGTGGCCTCGGCGATGCAGATCAGCTGGTCGCGGGTCTTGGCGTCCGGGACGAGCCCGAGCGTGTCGATGACCAGGTGGATGCCCTGGGCCGCGATGTCGCGGGCCACCTCGCACGGGTCGAGCGGGGCACAGGTGTCCTCGCCGTCCGTGATGAGGACGATCCGCCGCGTCGCGTCGCCGCCCTTGAGGTCCTCGGCCGCCCCGAGCAGGGCCGGCCCGATGGGGGTCCAGCCCGTGGGGGCCAGGGTGGCCACCGCGGTCTTCGCCTCGGTCCGGTCCAGTTTGCCGACCGGGTAGAGCTGCTTGGTGTCCTTGCAGCCGAGCTGCCGGTCGTCACCGGGATAGGTGGCCCCGAGGGTGCGTATGCCGAGCTGCACCTCGTCCGGGGTGGCGTCCAGTACCTCGTTGAACGCCTGCTTCGCCGCGGCCATGCGGGACTTGCCGTCGATGTCGGTCGCCCGCATCGAGCCGCTGACGTCCAGCACCAGCTCGACCTTGGGGGATTCCTTCGCCACCGGTTCGCCGGCGGCGGCGTTCGCCGGGAAGAGCCCGACCGCCAGGGTGGCCAACAGGCCGCACGCCCCGGCCGCCACCCATTTTCTTGTGATCATCGCCGGATCGTATTGAGGATCGGGCCCCAGACCAAAACAGTCCCACGCCACCGGCGTTGATCAGCGCGCTGCGGGCAGGTGGGCCCGGGACTACGCTGGACGCAGGAACGGAGTGCCCGGCCGGAGGCGAGCCATGAGACGACGCCATCACTTTCACATCGATCATGCGGGGCACTCCGTCAGCGCCACCGTCGAGACCGGCCGCCGGGTCGAGGTGGAGATCCTCGTCGACGGCAAGGAGACCGGTCACGGCACCACGCACGCCGACCGCCCCGTCACCGTGCAGGTCGAGCTGCCGACCGATCCGCCGACCCCGGTGTCCGTCCGCACGACACCCGGCCCCGGCGTCCCCCGCTGCGTCCTGGCCGCCCCGGACGCCGAGCCGCACGTGATGTCCCCGCGCCCGTACTGACCGTGCGCCCGTACGGAGACGAGCGGCATGCGCGGGGGCGCATGCCGCGCGCCGGGCCGGTCAGGCGGGCGTCAGCACACCGGGGGGGGATAGGAAGAGCGGGGGGGGGGGGAAAAGTGTGGAGCGGGAGGTGTGTATAT
>NZ_JBEXRC010000042.1:0-71305 GCF_040612915.1 Streptomyces sp. NPDC006326
TGTTCAGAAGTGTGCTATTCCGATCTGCTGCGGCTGCCGCCCCGGCACCGGCGGCGGCCGAGGCCGCCGAGCCGGCCGCCGAGGGCCGCCAGCCCGTGCTGGTGGGCTACGGGGTCTCGCAGGCCTCCACCAAGCGCCGCCCGCGCAAGGCCGTGCCGGGCGCCCCCGCCCAGAACGGCACCGCCGCCCCGGCGCCGGTGGCCCCCGCGGTCCCCGCCCAGCCCCAGGCGGCCCCGGCCGCCGGGCTGAACGGCAACGGGCACGCGGTGGCCGGAGCCGAGCGGCCGCTGGCGAAGCCGCCGGTGCGCAAGCTCGCCAAGGACCTCGGCATCGACCTGGCCTCCGTGGTCCCCACCGGGGACGGCGGGGTCGTGACCCGCGAGGACGTGCACGCCGCCGCGGCGGCCGCGCTCGCCCCGCAGGCAGCCCCCGCGGCGGCTCCGGCCGCCCAGGCCCCGCAGGCCACCCAGCCCGCCCAGGCGGCGGTTCCGGCCCCGGCCGCCGTGGTCCCGGGTGCGCGGGAGACCCGTATCCCGGTCAAGGGCGTGCGCAAGGTCACCGCGCAGGCCATGGTCGGCTCCGCCTTCACCGCGCCGCACGTCACCGAGTTCATCACCCTCGACGTGACGCGCACCATGAAGCTGGTGCAGGAGCTCAAGGCCGACCCGGACCTGGCGGGGCTGCGGATCAACCCGCTGCTGCTCATCGCCAAGGCGGTGCTGGTCGCCGTCCGCCGCAACCCGGAGGTCAACGCGTCCTGGGACGAGGCGGCCCAGGAGATCGTGCTCAAGCACTACGTCAACCTGGGCATCGCGGCGGCCACCCCGCGCGGCCTGATCGTCCCGAACATCAAGGACGCCCACGCCAAGACGCTGCCGGAGCTCTCCGAGGCCCTGTCCGAGCTGGTCGCCACGGCCCGCGACGGCAAGACCTCCCCGGCCGACATGCAGAACGGCACCCTCACCATCACCAACGTCGGCGTCTTCGGCGTCGACACCGGTACGCCCATCCTGAACCCCGGCGAGTCCGCGATCCTCGCGGTCGGCGCGATCAAGCTCCAGCCGTGGGTCCACAAGGGCAAGGTGAAGCCGCGCCAGGTCACCACCCTGGCCCTGTCCTTCGACCACCGTCTCATCGACGGCGAGCTCGGCTCCCGCTTCCTGGCCGACATCGCGGCGGTCCTGGAGCACCCCCGCCGCCTGATCACCTGGTCCTGACGGCAGCCCGACGGCCGGTCTCCCCCTGGTGGGGAGGCCGGCCGTCGGCGTACCAAAAAGAGCCGGCCGGGGCCCACGGCCGGTGATGATCATGTCCGGATGAGATTCCGTGCCGCCACCGCAGACCTCGCCGACCTCGACCGCGCCGCCGCCTACCCGGCCGACGGCCCCGTCGCGGCCCTCTCCGCCGGCCGGATCCGGGAGGAGCTCTGCGCGCACCGGTTCCGGCCCGAATGGATCTGGTTCGCCGAGGACGCGCAGGGCGAGGTCCTGGCCAGGGCGTTGTGGTGGGGGCGGGCCGACAGCGAACGGCCCGTCGCGCTCGACTGCCTCCAGGTGCGGGCCCACGTCCCCGACCCGGCCGCCGTCGCCGCCGGACTGCTGGCCGCCGGACACGCGGCCTTCGGCAACCGGCCGCTGTACAACATCTCCCTGCCCGGGGGCCGGCGGACCGGCCCCGAGCTGGTCGCCGCCGTGGACTGGCGCCGGGAAGCGGCGTACCGGACGGGCCTGACCCGGGAGATCGAGCGGCTGCGCTACGAGTGGACCACGAGCGCCGGGACGGCCGGCCCCACCGGGCGGCTGGTCTTCCGGGAGGGCACCGACGAGGAGTTCCTCGACGCCTTCGTCCGCGTGTCGCACGGCAGCCTGGACCTGGCCACGCAGAACGAGCTCCGCACGAGGGACGCCGAGCAGCTGGCCCGCGAGGACTTCGCGTTCTACCGGGACTGCCCCGGCGAACGCTCCTGGTGGCGGCTCGCGGAGCTCCGGGACGGCACCCTCGCGGGCCTGGCCGTACCGTCCGCGACGCCCTACCACCGCAATGTCGGCTACCTGGGCGTCGTACCGGAGCAGCGCGGCCGGGGCCTGATCGACGAGATCCTGGCCGAGATCACCCGCTTCCACGCGGCGCAGGGCGCGCAGCGGATCACGGCGACCACGGACACCGTCAACACCCCGATGGCCGCGGCCTTCGACCGCGCCGGCTACGAGGTCACCGGGATCCGGCTCGTTCTGGAGGAACCGCCGGGGGCCTGAGTACCGTTTTCCCTTCGGGGCGGGAGCGCCCGAAAGGGGGATGCAGACCATGCAACTTGCCGAAGAAATCGCTGCATACCGGGCCGGAAGGGGCAACCCGGGCCGTCTGGTCGGGGAGTTCCGGCGGGCCGTGCTGCTCGCTCCGCTGGCCGACGGTCCCGGGGGCGGCCTGATGTCCGCCGTCGAGGGCGGTATCCGCTGGCTGTACGCGTTCACGGACGAGGAGGCGCTCGCCCGGTTCGCCGAGGCGCGCGGGGCCGCCCACCGGGAGTGGGAGTACCTGTCCGTCCTCGGTGCCCGCCTCGTCGACGCGGTCGTCCCGATGGCGGACGGCCCGGCGGGCGTCGCCGTCAACGTGGCCGACGAGGACGGTTCGATGCTGTTCCCGCCGGTCGTCGGCATCGTCCCCGACGCGTACGCGGTCGACCGTGCGGATGGCGCCTGATGGCCGGCGACGGGGACCTGGAGGTCTCCCCCCAGGCGGTCGCGGCCATCAAGAAGGGCCTGCGGGCGGCCATTTCGGAGCTGCGCGAGTCGTCGGACGCGGCGGGAGCGTCCCAGGGCGAGGGCTTCGGCGACCTGGCGATGACCGGCATGGAGGCCGGTCACATGGGTCTGGCCAAGGACTTCGAGGACTTCTGCGAGCGCTGGGAGTGGGGCGTGCGCTCGCTCGTGCAGAACGCGAGCACGCTCGCCGCCAACCTGGGCATCGCCGCGGGCACGATGTGGGAGGAGGACCAGTACGTCCAGGGTGCGTTCAAGGTCGCCGCGAACGCCGCGTACGGCAATCCGCACGCCAGTGAGGACGAGATCGAGCAGAAGAGCTGGGGGGACATCTTCCGGGCCGACGTCTACAAGCCGGATTACAGCGCGGAGTCCTTCCGCAAGAGCGGCGAGGACATCGAGAAGACCTGGTCGGACACGAAGGACACGGTGACGTCCACGGGCCGGATCGGCTCGTTGAAGGACCTGCTGGACCAGGCTGACGGGGGGAGCCGCTGATGGGGTGGCGGGATTTCGTGCCGGACGTCGTCGAGGACGTCGTCGAGGACGGCGCCGAGAAGGTCGGCGACTTCGTCGAGTGGGGCGGTGACAAGGTCGCCGACCTCGCCGACGAGGTCGGGCTGGACGATGCGGGCGACTGGATCCGCGACAAGAGCCGCTCGGCCGCGAACCAGCTCGGCGCCGATGTCTCCGAGCTGGAGCTCGGCCAGACCGAGGATCCGAAGAAGCTGGTCTACGGCAGCGTCTCCAAGATCCGCGCGCAGGTGTCGCACCTGAGCGACTTCGAGGTGTCGTTCACGCTGGTCGGCAACGGACTGAAGTCCCTGGCGGAGCCGGACGGGCTGAAGGGCAAGTCCGCGGACGCGTTCCGCGAGGCGGCCGCGAAGGAGCCGCCGCGCTGGTTCAAGGCGGCGGAGGCCTTCGGCAAGGCCGCCGACGCGATGAACCGGTTCGCCGACACGGTGGAGTGGGCGCAGGGCAAGGCGAAGGAGGCCCTGGAGGACTACAACAAGGCGAAGAAGGCCTCCCAGGACGCCCGCGACGCCCACAACAAGGCGGTCGAGACCTACAAGGACGCGGTCGAGGCGAAGAAGGACACGCTGCCGCCGAAGCCCGGAGAGTTCCACGATCCCGGGACCGCCATGGCCAAGGCCGCCCAGGAGAAGCTCGACCACGCCCGCACCGAGCGCAACGAGGTGGCCGAGACCGCCGCCGCGGCGGTCCGCGCGGCCCGCGACAAGGCCCCGCCCAAGCCCTCGTACGCGGAGCAGCTCCAGGACGGCATGGACTACCTGGAACTGGCCAAGACGCACCTGGCGGGCGGTGTCGTCAAGGGCACGGCCGGCCTGGTCAACTTCGTCCGCGCGCTGAACCCCACCGACCCGTACAACCTGACCCACCCCGCCGAGTACCTGACGAACCTCAACTCCACGGCCGCCGGCCTGGTCACGATGGCCAACGACCCGTGGGGCGCGGGCAAGCAGATGCTCGACGAGTTCATGAAGGACCCCTCCGAGGGCATCGGCAAGATGCTGCCGGAGCTGATCGGGTCCAAGGGCATGGGCTCCCTGAAGAAGGTGGGCTCGGCCGCCAGGCACCTGGACGACCTGGACGACGTCAAGGGCCCGGGGCGCAACAGGCTGGACGAGCACGGCCCGCACCACGGCGAGCGGCCGGACCCGGACAAGCCCAGCGAGGGGACGGACCCCGTCGACCTCGCCACCGGGCGGATGTACCTGCCGCAGACGGACGTGGTCCTGCCCGGAGTCCTCCCGCTGGCCTTCACGCGCCGCGCGGAGTCCGGCTACACGGCGGGCCGCTGGTTCGGTCCCTCCTGGGCGTCCACCGCCGACCAGCACCTGGAGGTCGACGCCGAGGGGATCGTCCTGGTCACGGAGGACGGCCTCGTCGTCGGCTACCCGCATCCGGCGCCGGGCGTGCCCGTCCTCCCGACCGCCGCGACGGGGCCGCAGTGGCCGCTGGAGCGCGCCCCCGACGGCGACTGGACCCTGACCGACCCGGAGACCGGCCACGTCCGCAGGTTCGGCCCTCCGGCCGACGGCGCGGCGGACGGCATCGCGCCGATCGTCCAGCTCGCCGACCGCAACGGCAACCGGATCGAGTTCGAGTACGACGCGCAGGGCACCCCGCTGGGCATCGCCCACTCCGGCGGCCACCGCCTGCGCTTCGACACGGCCGGCGGGCGCATCACCGCCCTGCACCTGGCGGGCGGCCCGCGCATCCTCGCGTACGGCTACACCGACGGGAACCTCACCGAGGTCGTCAACTCCTCCGGCCTGCCGCTGCGCTTCACCTACGACGACCGCGCCCGCATCACCTCCTGGACCGACACCAACGACCGCCGGTACGAGTACGCCTACGACGGCCTCGACCGCTGCATCGCCGAGGCCGGCGAGGCCGGCCACATCGCCCTCACCTTCGGCTACGACGAGGTGGACCCGCAGACCGGCCACCGGGTGACCCGGATGACCACCGCGGCGGGCCACACCCACCGCTACCTGATCGACGACCGGTACCGGGTCGTCGCCGAGACCGACCCGCTCGGCGCGGTCACCCGCTACCAGTACGACGGCCGGGGCCGGCGGATCGCGCGCACCGACCCGCTCGGCCACACCACCCGCAGCAGCTACGACGAGGCGGGCCGGCTGGTGTCGGTCGTCCGGCCCGACGGCCGCGAGGCGAGAGCGGAGTACAACGAGCTCGGCCGCCCGGTGAAGGTGGTCGCACCGGACGGCACGGTCGTGCGGCAGACCTTCGACGAGCGCGGCAACCGCACCTCCGTCACCCGGCCCGACCGCACCGTCACCCGCTTCACCTACGACGAGCGCGGCCACCTCACCACGGTCACCGACCCGCTGGGCGCGGTGACCCGGATCGCCACGGACCCGGCCGGGCTGCCGCTCGCCGTCACCGACCGGCTCGGCGCCGTCACGACGTACGAGCGCGACGGCTTCGGGCGCCCCACGGCCGTCACCGACCCGCTCGGCGCGGTGACCCGCACGCAGTGGTCGGTCGAGGGCAAGCCGCTGCACCGGAGCACGCCCGACGGCGGCCGGCGCTCCTGGACCTACGACGGCGAGGGCAACTGCCTGACCGTCGAGGACGCGGACGGCGCGGTGGTGCGCTTCGAGTACACCCACTTCGACCTCGTCGCCGCGCGCACCGACGCGGACGGCTCCCGGCACGAGTACACGTACGACGCCGCACTGCAGTTGACCGCGGTGCGCAACCCGCAGGGCCTGACCTGGGAGTACGTCTACGACCCGGCCGGCCGGCCGATCGAGGAGAAGGACTTCGACGGCCGCGTCCTGAGCTACGAATACGACCCGGCGGGGCGGCTGGCCGCCCGCACCGACGCCCTCGGGCAGCGGACCGCGTACGAGCGCAACGCCCTGGGCCAGGTCCTGCGCAAGGACGCCGCGGGCGCGGTGACCACGTACGAGTACGACGTCTTCGACCAGCTGGCCTCCGCGGTGCGCGGGGACTGCGCGCTGACGCGGCTGCGGGACCGCGCGGGCCGGCTGCTCCAGGAGACGGTGGACGGCCGCACCCTCACGTACGCCTACGACGACGCGGGCCGCCGCACCCGGCGGACCACCCCCTCGGGGGCCACCGCCGCGTGGTCGTACGACGCGGCGGGCCGCGGGGACGCCCTGACCACGTCCGGCCGCCGGATCGCCTTCACCCGGGACGCGGCGGGCCGCGAGCTCACCCGTGCCTACGGGGACGAGGTCAGCCTCGACAGCCGGTGGGACGGGGCCGGCCGGCTGACCGGCCGGCAGCTGACCGGCCACGACCGGCGCGTCCTGCAGCGCCGCGGATACACGTACCGGGCCGACGGGGCGCTGACCGGCATCGACGACCTGCTGGCCGGACCCCGCACCTTCGACCTCGACCAGCGCGGCCGGGTGACGGCGGTGCACGCCGGGGACTGGACCGAGCGGTACGCCTACGACGAGGCGGGCAACCAGACCTCGGCGTCCTGGCCGCCCTCCCACCCCGGCGGCCAGGAGGCCACCGGGCCCCGGGTCTACGAGGGCACCCGGCTGCTCACCGCGGGCCGGGTCCGCCACGAGCACGACGCCCTCGGACGGGTCGTGCTGCGCCGCAAGGCCCGGCTCTCGCGCAAGCCCGACACCTGGCGGTACGAGTGGGACGCCGAGGACCGCATCACGGCCGTCACCACCCCGGACGGCACCCGCTGGCGGTACACGTACGACGCGCTGGGCCGGCGCACCGCCAAGGAGCGGATGACGGCCGACGGAGCGGAGGTGGCCGAGCGGACGGTCTTCACCTGGGACGGGAACGTCCTGTGCGAGCAGACCACCACCGCGGCGGACGCCGACCACGAGATCGCCGTCACCTGGGACCTCCAGGGCCTGCACCCCCTCGCACAGACCGAACGGATCCTGACGGCCGACCAGGAGGTGGTGGACGAACGCTTCTACGCCGTCGTCACCGACCTGGTCGGCGCGCCCACCGAGCTCGTCGACGAGCGGGGCGCACTGGCCTGGCGCAGCCGGTCCACCCTGTGGGGGGCGACCGCCTGGAACCGGGACGCCACCGCCTACACCCCGCTGCGGTTCCCCGGCCAGTACTTCGACCCCGAATCGGGGCTGCACTACAACTACTTCCGCACCTACGACCCCGAGACCGCGCGCTATCTGAGCCCGGACCCGATGGGGCTCGAACCCTCGCCCAACCCGTCGGCGTACGTCGCCAACCCGCACCGGTGGTGCGACCCCTTCGGGCTGGCGCCGTACTCGGACAGCACCCGGGCGGCGCAGGGGGTGGACCACCAGCTCAACGAGGCGGAGAGCGGCAAGTCGAACCACTACCTGGAGGGCATCGGCGGCGACGAGGCCAAACTGGACCGGTATCTGAGGAGCCATCTGCAGGGGCCCGCCAACTACGTGGACTCGGAGTCGGGGGCACGGATCATCATCGACCGCAGCCTCGACCCGTCGAGGCCGGTGGCGATCATCCGCCAGGACCATATGATCCACGCCTACCACATCGACGAGTCGGACCTCTCCAACTACATCACCCCGAGGGACGGCAAGGATGCGGCGAAGTGGCGAACCCCGAAACCGGAAGAGTTGAATGAGTAGCGAGGACCCTGGAACGGTGTGGCCGGGCTACCGTACGAAGCCGGGTTACGACCCCGGTCAGAGCCTGGTCTTCCCCGCCCCCGTGCCCGCGGAGCTGCGGGCGCTCGGGGAGGCGGTCCGGGCCGCCGACTGGCCGGTGCGGCTCGCCTTCCGTGCGTCGCGGATCGCGCTGCTGGACACTCTCTGCCGGTGGCAGACCCTGCGCGCACTGGCCTGCCTGCACCTCCTGGCCGCCCGGACGGCGGACGACCGGCTGCCGGCCGCCCTGCGCGTGGTGCCCGGCCCGGAGACGGCCGCCGATCCGGCCCTGCCCGCCCTGCTGGCGGAGCTGGAGCGGGCTGCCCTGGACCTCCCGGCTGATCTCCTGGACGCGGTCGTCCGGGACAGCGGCGGTCTGCTGGCCGACAACCGCTTCGCGGCCTCGGTCCTGGCGGCCGGCCTCACCGCCGACTCCCGCCCGGCGGACACGGACGAGGCGGTCTCGCGCGCCGTGGTGCTCACCAGCTACTGGTACGAGACCCCGGCGCAGCGCGGCGCCCTCGCCCTGGCGTGGAGCGCGAACCTCTTCCTCCGGCGCTGGCTGGACTGGTCGGGACGCCACGTCTACGGGGACCCGGCCGGCGGCATCGGCATCACGGCCGACCCCCGCCCGCGCCGGCCGCAGGCGGCGGCTCTCCCGGACTGGGCGGTGCCCCTGCTGGAGCGCCTCACGGCGCCCGACGCGTAGGGGGGCGCGATGGCCATCGCCGAGCTGCAGGTGTACGAGGTCGAAGAGGCGGACGTCTCGGGCGGGGTGTGCATCGTCCGCGTGATCGGCGGCGTCGCCCGCCCCGGGCAGGTCTACGCCGCGGGCGGACTGCGCCTGCGTCTGACCCGCATCGAGGCGTGGGGCGGCCCCCGCGACCTGGTCGACCCCCCGCACGCGGCGCGGGCCCACCTCACCGGCCCCATGGTCGCCCTGCTGGCGGAGGGGCAGGTGCTCACCTGCGTACCGCCCGCCGGGCACACCCTGGCGGACCTGGAGACCTGGCTGGCCGGTGATCCGCCGCTGTGCGAGGAGCCGCATCCGGAGCCGCTGCGGGCCCTCGCCGTGAACGGCATGCACGACGAGGACCTGCCCGAAGCGGTCCGGCTGCGCTGGGGGAGGGTGGCCCTGGCCGCGATCGGCCGGATGGAGCATCCGGACGCTCCGGCCCGCGCGGCCGGCCTGGTTTCCGTACGGGGCTACCTGATCGGGCGGTTCGGGCCCGGCCGCGGCGGTGACCCGGCCGAGCTGTGCCGCGAGCTGCTGGCCCTGCCGGCCCTGCTGGGTCTGACCCCGGAGCAGGCGCGGGAGCAGGCCCGGGACTGGCGGGCGCTCCCGCGGGGAGGGGCCAGGCGGCTGCGGCAGATCAAGGGCCTGCTGCCCTGGCTGACGCTGGCCCGCCCCCACCTGGCGGCCGACGACCCCCTGCGGGCGGACGTCGACGCCTGGCTGGAGGTCGGTCCCGCACTGCCGTAGGCCGCCTCGCCCCCGGAGCCGTCAGCCCGCCTTCGCGGCGTTGCCGAGGACCTTGGTCGGGGTGATGCGGACGACGACCCTGAGGTTCTCGGCCGGGGCCTCGGCGTACTCCTTGCCGCCGCCCGGACCCAGGTACTCCTCGGCGATGCGGACGGCGACCGCGCGGTCCGTGTCCTCGGTGACGGTGGCGGTGCCGCGGATCTCCACGTACACGTAGGGATTGGCGGTGTCGAAGACGGTCAGTCCGACCCGGCCGTCCCGGACGATGTTGCGCTCCTTGCGACGCCCCTGTTCCGTGGAGACCAGCAGCTCGCCGCCGTCCCGGGACACCCACACCACCGAACTCTGGGGGCTGCCGTCGGGGTTGAGCGTGGAGAGGACCGCCGGGTGCGGGGCGTCGAGCAGCCTGCGTACCGTGTCGTTCAGAGCAATGGTCATGCACAGCAGGCTAGTTGAGGTGGACCGAGCGCCCGGCCCGGTTCCCGTGCCGTCGGGCGGACTACGGGAAGTCGTTCAGTTCCAGGGCAGGTTGAGCCAGGGACTGCCCGGGTCGGACATCAGTGCCTGGTGGGTGGCCGCCATGTCCGTGTACCAGTGCCCGTACTCCTCCTCGTCGAACTGGAGGCAGCGGCCCAGGATGAAACCCGCCGAGAGGTCCTCCCAGGACCGGTACGCGATCCGGCAGACCCGGCCGGCCCGTATCACGGCGTCCTCGGCCTCCTCGACGGTGCCGAAGCGCGCGCCGAGGCCCCAGCGGGCCATCTGGGAGGCCCGTCCGTAGTCCCAGGCCTCCACGGACCGGACGAACCTGTCCTCGCCGAGAATCCCGTCGGCGCGGAAGCGCTGCTCGTAGCGGGCGATGCGGCCGATGACCCGCTGTACCCCGGCGATCTCCCCTTCGATCTCCGCGGTGGAGCGGGGCCGGGCGACGGTGACGCCCTCGGGGGTGATCCGGGGCTCCGCGGCGCGTTCGGCACTGGCCCGCAGGGTGGCCTCGGTGGTGTGGCGCCAGTGTTCGATGTCCACCGGCCCCGCGAACTCCTTGGCCAGGGCGGCGCGGATCCGGAGCGTGAACTCCCACACCGCGCTGACCATGTCCGCCGCCAGCAGCCGCTCGGTGCTGCGCAGCCACTCCTCGCGGGTGGTGACGCCCCAGGAGTCGCGCAGCCTCTCGCGCTGGGCCGTGTATCCCGCGCCGTGGTAGGCGAGGGCGTTCCAGAAATCCCCGTTGCGTACGGCCAGGTGGGCGCCGCAGGCGAGTCCGAAGGCGACCGGCCCGTGCAGCGGTCCGCCGACATGGAGGGCGTGCACCGTGTTCTGCGGCAGTCCGTGGTCGGTGCTGCGGTCCCAGTGGTACATCCACACGGCCCGGTCGGCGGGCGAGGCCGGCAGGAAGGCCTCGCAGGGAGTACCCGGGTTGACCGCCAGGTAGGCGGGGTTGCCGGTTCCGAACCGCTCGGCAACCCAGTCGAGGCCCACCTTCTCGAAGACCGGGTCGGGAACGGGCGCGGGCAGCATGCCGGCGGTGTGGACGACGTAGGCGTTGCCGCGGATCTGAGGGAAGTAGAGGGGCTGGAGCCGCACGAAACCGGGGTGCGCGTCCTGGTACGCACGGGACTGCGGGGTGAAGAGCCAGGAGCGGGCGAGGGTGTCGAAGTAGGCGGGCCAGTCGCTGCGGGTCTTGGCTTCGTACAGCTCTCGCTCGATGGCGCTCGGCGCCTTCCACGTCCCCATGGGGGAACCCTAACCGGGGCCCCTGGTCAGCCCGTCGGTGGTGGGCGGGTCACCATCGGCGGCCACGGCGGTGGTGGGGGGAGCACCACCCGGCGGGGGTGCGGCCGGGCTGGTACGGGTGGGGCGGATGGTCCGGCCGGGCTCCGGCGGCCCTCGACGAGTCTGCGACCGGTCTCCGTCCAGGCCAAGGCCCTGTTGCGCACTTCGTCAAATGATCAACCGCTCCCCGGACGCCGGCGGGGGCTGATGGCCCGCCGTGCACGGGCGGGCCGATCTGTGTGACGGCTCCACCTGGTTCTCCCGCCGTCCCCGAACGCAGGGTTGAGGGGCTGGAGAGAACGCCGGGGGAAGGGATGGATCCATCATGAGCGCACCGAGTCTCGAACGCTTGGAGACCCTGAGCAGCCGGTTCGTGCCGGACCTGATCGTGGACGAGCTCTGCGCCGAGCTGTTCGCCTCGCTGCCGCGCAGCGATCAGCGCCGCAAGGGGGAGGTCTACCTGCGCGGTCTGCTCAAGGCCGAGGGCCGCAAGTCCATACGGAACATCGCGGCGCACGTCGGTGACCGGGCGGCCGAGCAGAGCCTGCACCACTTCGTGGTGTCCTCCACCTGGGACTGGGGCCCCGTACGGGCCGCCCTCGCCCGGTACCTGGAGCGGGCGCTGCGCCCCCGGGCCTGGGTCGTCCAGCCGGTGGTCATCTCCAAGGCCGGTACCGAGTCCGTCGGGGTGGCCCGCCGGTTCGTGCCGGAGCGGGGGCAGATGGTCAACAGCCAGGTCGCCTTCGGGGTGTGGTCGGTCGGCGAGGAGCAGAGCTGCCCGGTGAACTGGCGCCTCGCGCTCACCCAGAAGTGGCGGGACAGCCTGGGCCCGCTCTCCCCCAACGTCCACGAATCGGAGCTGGCGACCACCCCGCTCGAATGCGCCGCCGGAGCGGTCGAGGAACTGCGGGACTGGGTGGGGCACGTCCACCGGCCCGTGGTGCTGGACCTGCCCGACGTCGACCCGGGCGCGGTGGCCCGGCGGCTGGGGCCCTCCGGGACGCACTTCGTGGCCGCCGCCCGCGGCTCGCTGCGGGTCAAGTGCGCCGATCCGGTGCTGCCGTCGAGCGGGAACCGCGAACTGGCCGCGCACCAGCTGCTGTTGATGGCCCGTACGCTGCGCCGCCCGGTGACCTGGATGGATCCGGTGACCCTGCGTCCGCGCACCACGCTGGTGGTCGGCGTACGGGTGGAACTGCCGCAGTCCCCCCGTCCGCTGCTGCTGTTCGGCGAGTGGAACGACCCGCGCGGCTGGCCCGAGCAGTGCTGGATCAGCGATATGACGCAGGCGCCCCCGGGAGCGCTGCTGCGGCTGGCGAAGCGGTCCCAGAACGTCGAGGCCGACTTCGCCAGCATCTCCCGGAAGGTGGGGCTCACCGACTTCGGCGGCCGGTCCTTCGGGGGCTGGCACCGCCACACCACCCTGGCCTCCGCCGCGCACGCCGTACGGATGCTGACGCAGCGCGCGCAGGAGAGTGCCTGACCGCGCACGTGCCCGGCGGGGGCGGCCGGCCTCCGGGGGATCAGCCGATGGTCTGGCGGGGCGCGCCGCGGCGGCCCTGGTTGAGGGCCCGGCGGGTGCGCTGGAGCTGGAGTGCGAGCTGGACCTGGAGGGCCTGGGTGGGCTTCTGCCAGTCCTCGCCGAGGATCTCCGTGATCCGCTCCAGGCGGCGGGAGACCGTGTTGGGGTGGACGTGCAGCGACTCGGCGGCCCGTGAGGGGCTGTTGGCCGAGGCGAAGTACGCCTCCATCGTGCGGATCAGCTCCGTGTACTGCTGGTCGTCGTAGTCCAGCACGGGGCCGATGGTGTCGTTGATGAACCCGGCGATGTCCGGCTTCTCGGAGAGCAGCACGCCGAGGAAGCCGAGCTCCTCGGGGGAAGCGGTGCTGCCGGTGCCGGTGAGCGCCGCCACCGCGTCGAGGCAGCGGCGGGCCTCCTGGTACATGCGGACGATGCCGACCGGGTCGTCGACGGGACCGGCGGAGCCGGCCGTCACCGGCTTGCCGAGTACCTCGGAGAGCTCCTTGGACGCCGTACGGGCGATGGCGCCCGCCTCGGTGCCCGGCAGGAGGAGCACCACCACGTCGCCGTCCACGCTCTTGAGGCCGTGGTGGCGGTTGGCGTACGAGGCCGCCCAGGCGAGCACGCGGCCCTGGACCCCGCCCTCGGGGCGGGCGATCACGATGACGTGGGGTTCGTCGAGGTTGAGCGCGAGCCGGCGGCTCTGCTCGGCGATCTGTACGGGGGACAGCGAGGTGCCCCGGAGCAGGTCGTGGAAGAATTCGTCGCGCATGTGACCTTCGGCTGCGGCCATGCCCTGCTCCATGAGCAGGACCACGGCGGTCACCTGGGCGGTGAGCGCGAGGAGTTGGATCTGGCGGTCGGTGACGGGCTCTTCGCAGACCAGGATGAGCGTGCCCAGCATGTCGTCGCCCGCCGCGACCGAGGCGACCCAGGCGCCGTCGCTCGTGCTGCGCGGCTGCCGGTCGGTGTGCGCGTCGAGCAGCACCGTGCGGATCTCCGCCTCGTTGAGCTGCGGGGGCTCCCCGCCCGGGCAGGCGAGGTCGCGGCCGGCGGCGTCCCGTACCAGCAGGGTGCCGTCGAGGCCCTTGACCGCCTCGGCGGCCAGGTTGCCGAGGCCGGCGCCCTGGAGCACCAGGTCGAGCAGACGGCCGTGCGTCTCGCGGAGCTGGCGGGCGGTGGTGGAGGAGTCCAGGGCGCGTGAGGTGTCCTGCTCCAGTTCCTCCACCTCGTACCGGGTCTGCTCCAGCAGCCGGGCCTTTTCGATCGCAACGGTTGCAAGGTCGCCGAGCGAACTCATCAGCGACACCTCGTCGGGGGTGAAGTGCCGGATGTGCCGGTCGGCGACGTAGAGCGCGCCCAGGGCGGTTCCGGCGTGCCGCAGCGGCACGGCCATCACGGCGTGCAGCCCCTCGGCCTGCACCACCTCGTCGATCACCGGGCTGTGCTGGAAGGTCTTGTCGTTCATGTAGTCGGCCGACCAGAACGGGGCCGAACCGTCCGAGGCGCGCTTGCCGACGCCGCCGCCGGTCAGCGGGATGGCGAAGCCGATGGTCAGCGCGGAGGCGTGGCCGTCCGCCGAACGCACCCGGGACACCTGCGCCTCGCGGTCGTCGAAGCTCACCCAGGCCATGTCGAGCCCCAGCAGCAGGCGGGCGCGCCGGGTGATCACCTTGAGGAGTTCGTCGAGGTCGTACGGGAGGGTCAGGTCCCGCGCGGTGTCGACGAGCGCGGCGAGGCCGGCTTCGCGCTGCTGGCGCCGCACGAAGAGGGCGCGGATGCCGAGGCTCTGGTCCCTGGCCCTGCTGAGCTGGGCGAGTGCGTCCCCGGACAGACCGGATTCACGTGCTTTGCGGACCACCTCGTCGAAGGCAGCCGCAGGCGCCTCTCTGTTCAGCAGTTCCAGCATTTCGTAAGCGTGGTCAACCACGACTTCCCCCGACCCCCATAAAGCCGTTCACGATTGCACCAACTGAGATGCAAGCAATCCCTGGCCCGCCTGAAAGTATCGCTTGGGGCAAGAATCGGTCAAGAAACGCCGAGCAAGTGATCACAGGTCAGCGACGCGGAGGGTGATCGGATCACCACTCTCCATGAGTGATGCTGTCACCTGGGCACCTTCTGGTCCAGGACCACTCAAGGGCAGGCTGAGCGCCGAGCGTTCCGGTGCCGGCACCACCGCCGGCACCCCACCGCGCCGTCCAGAGCCCGTACGTCTTCACGAGGAGTTCGCATGTCTCAGCTGTCTCAGCTGGATCAGCTGTCTCAGCTCCAGAGCTACGAGCGGTCGCTGCTCCGCAGCCGGCTGTCCCTGACCAGGGAGGACCGTCCCCGGGTGTTCACCCTCGGCGACCGCGAGTGGGACCTGTTCGACGAGGTCTTCGCCCCCGTCTACTCCCCGTCCACGGGGGTGGCACTGGAGCTGCTGGGCCTCAACGTCCCGCAGGAGACGCCGCGTTCGGGTTCGTTCCTGGAGATAGGCTGCGGGACCGGTGTGATAGCCGTGACGGCGGCACTGGCCGGATACGACCGGGTGGTCGCGGCCGACATCAGCCCCTCCGCCGTGGAGAACGCCTCCGTCAACGCCGAGCGCCACGGGGTGGCGGACCGTCTGCAGGCCGTGCACAGCGACCTCTTCTCGGGTCTGCGCGAGGAGGAGCGGTTCGACCTCGTCTTCTGGAGCTCCAACTACGTGATGGGGCCGGAGAGCTACGAGTACAAGTCGGTGCACGAGCGGGCCTACGTGGACACCGGCTACCAGACGCACCGCCGCTACCTGGAGCAGTCCGTGCACTGGACCGCCCCGGGCGGCCGCGTCCTGCTGCACTTCAGCGACCGCGGCGACCTGGCCGCGCTGCACGAGATCGCCGACGCCTGCCGGCGCGAGCTGGAGACGGTGGCCAGCTGCCGGGTCCGCGAGGGGGAGTACGGAGAGGACATGGTCGAGCACATGCTGATCGAAATCAAGCCAACTGCCGCAAACTAGGCCTGAGCCGCTCCGGGGGGAGATTTCATCGTGCGTACGCTTCTGGTCGACAACTACGACTCTTTTACCTATAACCTCTTCCACTATCTGACCGAGGTCAATGGTCGGGAGCCGGAAGTTGTTCGAAATGACGACCCTCATTGGAAGATCGAACAACTGGCCGCGTTCGACAACGTGGTCGTCTCGCCCGGCCCCGGGACACCGCGCCGCGCCGCCGACTTCGGCATCTGCGCCGAGATCGTCCGGCACTCGCCCGTGCCGCTCCTGGGCATCTGCCTCGGCCACCAGGGCATCGGCCACCTGCACGGCGCCACCGTCGACCGGGCCCCCGAGCCCCGGCACGGCCGCACCTCGCCCGTGCTGCACGAGGGCACCGGCCTGTTCGCCGGACTGCCCTCCCCGATGGAGGTGGTGCGCTACCACTCCCTCGCGGTGACGGACCTGCCCGAGGAGCTGGAGGCCACCGCCTGGACGCCGGACGGCATCCTGATGGGGCTGCGCCACCGGAAGAGACCCCTGTGGGGGGTGCAGTTCCACCCCGAGTCCATTTGCAGTCAGTACGGAACCGAGCTGCTCGCGAACTTCGCCGAGCTGACCCGCTCCCACCAGGCGGAGCACCGGACCGTCCGCCCCACCGCCGCGGCCCCCTCACCGGCCGCGGCCCCGGCCCCGGCCCCCGCCCCGGCCCCCGCCGCCCCGGCGCCCGAGGCCGCGCCCGCCGCAGCCCGCCGGCTGCGCCTGACCACCCGCCGGCTGCCCACCCGCTGGGACGCCGAGACCGTCTTCGACCAGCTGTTCCGCGGCAACGACCACGCCTACTGGCTGGACAGCAGCCTGCCCGGCGGCGACCGCGGCCGGTTCTCCGTCATGGGCGACGCCACCGGACCGCTGGCCCGTGTCGCCACGGCCGACGTCTGGAGCGGGGTCGTCACCGTCACCTCCGCGGGAGGCGACAGCGAGCTGGTCGCCGGCGCGTTCCTGGAGTGGATCGACCGCGACCTGCGCTCCTTGCACACTGAGCTCCCCGCACCCTCCGAGCTCCCCTTCGACTTCACCCTCGGCTGGGTCGGCTACCTCGGCTACGAGCTCAAGGCCGAGTGCGGGGGCGACCTCGTGCACCGCTCGCCCGTCGCCGACGCCACCATGGTCTTCGCCGACCGGGCCCTGGTCCTCGACCACGCCACCGGCACCACCCACCTGCTCGCCCTCGTCGAGGAGCAGGGCGCTCCGCACGCGGCCGAAGCCGCCGCCGAGGCCTGGCTGATCGGCACGGCCGAACGGCTCGGACGGCTCGCCGGCCTGCGCCTGCCGGCCCCGCCGCCGGCCGCCGCCGGCGGGGAGATCACCCTGCGCCACGACCGCGCGGCCTACCTGGACCTGATCGACACCTGCCTGGAGGAGATCTCCGCCGGGGAGACCTACGAGGTCTGCCTCACCAACATGGCCGAGGCCGAGACCGGGCTGGACCCCTGGACCGCGTACCGCACCCTGCGCCGCACCAGTCCGGCACCGTTCGCCGCGCTGCTCCAGTTCGGCGAACTGTCGGTGCTCAGCACCTCGCCCGAGCGGTTCCTGCGGGTCTCCCGCGACGGCCTGGTCGAGTCCTCGCCCATCAAGGGGACCCGGCCCCGCGGCGCGACGCCCGCCGAGGACGCGGCGCTCGTCGCGGACCTGCTGGGCGACGAGAAGGACCGCTCCGAGAACCTCATGATCGTCGACCTGGTCCGCAACGACCTCGGCCGGTGCGCGGTACCGGGCTCGGTCGAGGCCGAGGAGCTCTTCCGGGTCGAGACCTACGCGACCGTCCACCAGCTGGTGAGCACCGTACGGGCCCGGCTGCGGCCGGAGGCGAGCGCCGTCGACTGCGTACGCGCCGCCTTCCCCGGCGGTTCGATGACCGGCGCGCCCAAGCTGCGGACGATGCAGATCATCGACCGGCTGGAGGCCGGCCCGCGCGGGGTCTACTCGGGCGCCATCGGCTACTTCTCCCTCTCGGGCGCCGCCGATCTGAGCATCGTGATCCGCACCGCCACCGTCACCTCCGGCCGGGTCTCGTACGGGGTGGGCGGAGCCGTGGTGGCGCTGTCGGATCCGGCCGCGGAGTACGAGGAGACCGCGGTCAAGGCTGCTCCGCTGCTGGCGCTGACCGGTACTCGCTTCCCGGAGAGGCAGCGAGACCGGATCCCCTCCTGAGCAGCCAGCGGTGCTGGAGGCGGGCGAGCTCCGCCGTCTCCAGCACCGCGGCGACCTGCGCCGCCGGGACGCCGAGCCGTTCCAGCGCCTGCAGGGCGCAGGTCGCGGCCCCGTCCCCGTTCAGCAGGGTGTCCCCGGACAGCTCCGCGTCCTGCGCGGCCTCCTCCAGGGTGTCCACGGACAGGGCGAGGGCCGTGTTCCAGCCGATGAGCGTGCCCACACTGCCGTCGGCCCCGGTCCCCCACAGCAGCCGCGGCTGCGGCGCGCCGTTGGCCCGCAGCACCCGCCACCAGTCCCCGGAGAGCCGCTCCTCGCGCAGCCGGTACATCCTGCGGGCCACGGCCAGTCCGGCGGCCCCGCGGACCTCGTGGCCGGGGTCCACCCCCAGCTCGTCCAGCCGGGCGTCGACCTCGGCGTCGAAGAGGCCCACCGCGAAGGAGGCCACCATCGGGGCCTCGCCGAGCGGCCGGCCGGAGGCGAGGGACCGCTCCAGCCCGTCGACGTACGCGTCGAGCACCTCGGCGTACCGCTCGCCGGAGAACACCATCGAGGCGTGCACCCCGATCCCCTCGGCGAGGCAGTCGGCGAGCGCCTCCAGGCCCGCCGCGGTCATGGGAAGGCGCACCAGTGCGTTGGCGCGCGCCACCGAGCGGTGCACGGCGCGGGCCGCCGTGGCGAGCGCCCTGGCGTCGTGGGCCCACCGGGGCGACACCGCCACCGAGACGTGGCCCACGGTGCCCTTGCTCACCTCGTAGACGGGGAGCAGGAGGTCGCAGGCCCGGCGCAGCTGGGCCAGGGTGCTTCCTGCGGGCGCCAGGGCGTTGTGGAAGTGGGATCCCAGCGTCGGATACCGGACCCCGGCGTCGAACTCCTCGGGGTCGTGCGCGCTCAGCCAGGGCGAGACACCCTCGGACACCAGTTGCTTCAGCAGCGCTCCAGCTCCTTGACTAACCACGATCCCGACCTTAGAACGTCACGACATGCGCCTGAAATAGTGCGGTGATGGTGTGTCAAGTGCCGCTTCTTGCATGTGCTCTGTGCCTCACCACGTGTGCGGACCCTAAAGGGTCCGGCGGCCGGTCCGTCCCGCGCGTCGGGGTAGTGCGTCAGGTGTATTCCGCGCGCCCGCTCACGACCTGACCGAACGCGCCCCCACCTGACGAAGTGGGGAATCTCTGGTGGTTCACCCGTTTCCCCGTTTCACACACTTCTCGCTGCATCTGATGTCACGGCAGGTTCAGCACTGGGAGGTGCCACATGTACGGTGTTGCACGCTGGAAATCATTGCCCGCGGGCCAACAGCCCGTTTGGCCGGACGAAGAAGCCCTGGACAATGCCAGGGCGGAGCTCGCGGACGCCCCGCCCCTCGTGCGCCGGGAGGACGTCGACGCCCTGCGGGCCCTGCTCGCCGCGGCGGCGCGGGGCGAAGTGCAGGTCGTCCAGGGCGGGGACTGCGCGGAGGACCCCGCCGAGTGCACCCCCGGCTACGTGGCCCGCAAGGCGGCCCTCCTCGATGTGCTGGCCGGTGTCATGAAGACGCGCTCGCTCAAGCCCGTGATCCGGGTGGGCCGGCTCGCCGGGCAGTTCGGCAAGCCCCGCTCGAACCCGACCGAGACCGTCGCCGGCGTCGAGCTGCCGGTCTACCGCGGGCACATGGTCAACAGCCCGGAGCCGGACCCCGAGCTGCGCCGCCCCGACCCGCAGCGGCTCGTCGCGGGCTACCGGGCCGCGGCCGGCGCCATGGAGCTGCTGGGCTGGCACGGCGAGCAGCGCCCCTCCGCGGCCGAGGCGCCCGTGTGGACCAGTCACGAGGCGCTGCTGCTCGACTACGAGGGGCCGATGGTGCGCACCGAGCCGGACGGCTCGCGGCTGCTCACCTCGACGCACTGGCCGTGGATCGGTGAGCGCACCCGCGAGCTGGACGGCGCCCACGTCGAGCTGTTCGCGACCATAGCCAACCCGGTCGCGACCAAGGTCGGACCGAAGATGACCCCGGCCGAGCTGGTCGAGCTGTGCGGGAAGCTCGACCCGGACCGCGAGCCGGGCCGCCTCACGCTGATCTCCCGGATGGGCCAGGGCACCGCCGCGGCGAAACTGCCGGAACTGGTCCGAGCGGTCCGCGAGGCCGGCCACCCCGTGCTGTGGATGTGCGACCCGATGCACGGCAATACGGTCAGCGCCCCGGGCGGGGTGAAGACCCGCTATGTCGAAACCGTCGTGCGCGAGGTCGAGGAATTCCAGAAGGCCGTGGTCGAGAACGGCGGCGTCGCGGCCGGACTTCATCTGGAAACGACCCCCGACCAGGTCCACGAATGCGTTGCCGACGAATTCCACGTCGATGAACTGGGCGAGAAGTACACCTCGTTCTGCGACCCGCGTCTCAATTCCGACCAGGCCGTCGAGGTCGCCTCGGCCTGGCGCGGCTGAGGCCGAAGAAACAAAGGGGGTTACTCCATCATGGAAGGAAAGATCGCTCTGGTCACCGGAGCGGCCGGCGGCATAGGCGAGGCCATCGTCCGCGCCCTGGCCTCCCGGGGCGTACGGGTGGCCGCGGTGGACCGCGATGCGGACCGGCTGCGCGAGGTGGCCAAGTCCGTCGGCGAGCAGGGCGGCCGGGTCGACCCGTTCCCGGCCGACGTCACCTCCAGCGCGGACGTCGAGGCGCTGGTGGACGACGTCGAGGCGCTCGTCGGCCCGCTCGACTTCCTCGTGAACGCGGCGGGCGTGCTGCGGCTCGCCGAGGCGCGCAAGCTCACCGACCAGGAGTGGAGCACGACGTTCGCGGTCAACACCACGGGGGTCTTCTTCGTCTCCCGCGCGGTGGTCAACCGCATGGTGCCGCGCCGGCGGGGTGCGATCGTCACGATCGCCTCCAACGCCGCGGGCACCGCCCGTACGGAGATGTCCGCGTACGCCGCCTCCAAGGCGGCCGCGACCATGTTCACCAAGTGCCTGGGGCTGGAGGTGGCCAAGTTCGGCATCCGCGCGAACCTCGTGGCGCCGGGCTCCACCGACACTCCGATGCTCAGCTCCATGTGGCAGGACGAGAGCAGTGCCCGCGCCTCCATCGAGGGCGTGCCGGACGCGTACCGCGTGGGCATCCCGCTGGGCAAGCTGGCGCGTCCCGAGGACGTCGCCGAGGCGGTCGTCTTCCTGCTCTCCGACAAGGCCGCCCACATCACGATGCACGACCTCACCGTGGACGGCGGTGCGGCGCTCGGTGCCTGAGACCGGTGCAAGCAGTCAGCGAACCGTGAACGAGAGCGTGAACGAGAGGGAGAAACGCATGGCAGGGATACCTGCGATCAGCCCGTATCCGATGCCGGCGGCGGCCGACCTGCCCGCCTCCGCCGTCGACTGGGAGGTCGATCCGGACCGCGCCGTCCTGCTGGTGCACGACCTGCAGAAGTACTTCCTGGCCGCCTTCCCCGCGGGTGAACAGCCCGTCGTGGACCTGTCCCGCAACGCCGGGGAGCTGCGCGTCCGCGCGGCCGAGCTCGGCATCCCCGTCGCCTACACCGCACAGCCGGGCGGGATGACGCCCGAGGAGCGCGGTCTGCTCAAGGACTTCTGGGGCCCCGGCATGCAGCCGAGCCCGGAGCACCGCCAGGTCGTGGACCCGGTGGCGCCCGCCGACGGCGACTGGATGCTGACGAAGTGGCGCTACAGCGCCTTCTTCAAGACCGACCTGCTGGAGCGGATGCGCGCGCAGGGCCGCGACCAGCTGATCATCTGCGGGGTGTACGCCCATGTCGGCGTGCTGATGACCGCCGTGGACGCCTTCACCAACGACATCCAGCCCTTCCTGGTCGCCGACGCCATCGCCGACTTCAGCTGGGAGGACCACCGGATGGCGCTGGAGTACGCCGCGGGCCGGTGCGCCCGGCTGACCACGACCAAGGAGCTCCTGACGGCCCTGCCCGAACGGGTGGCCGCGTACGCGGGAAGGGAATCCGCATGACCGGGGACCTGCTGGGCCGGATCCTCACCGGCCGGCCGCCGGCCTTCGCCCTGATCCACCGGCCGGAGACGACCGTCTCCCGCCACATCGACCTCTTCCTCGGCGAGTTCACCGAGGCGGACACGCTGGCCGACATCCCGCTGCGGGACCCGGAGGCCGGTGCCGGCGCCCGTCAGGACGTGCTCACCCTGGTCCCCTACCGGCAGCTCGCCGAGCGCGGCTTCGAGGCGCCCGACGACGGCACCCCGCTGCTCGCCATGGTGATCGAGGAGCAGGCGCAGCTGCCGCTGGAGACCGTGCTGGGCCGGATCGCCGACGCACCGGTGCACCTGGCCGCGGGCGGCGACTTCGACATCGACGACGACACGTACGCCGAAACGGTCCGCCGGGTCATCGCGGACGAGATCGGCACCGGTGCCGGCGCCAACTTCGTGATGAAGCGGTCCTTCGTCGCCGACATCAGCGACTACTCCGTCGACGCGGCGCTGCGGTTCTTCCGCCGCCTGCTGGAGCGGGAGACCGGCGCGTACTGGACCTTCATCGTGCACACCGGCGACCGCACCCTCATCGGCGCCTCCCCGGAGCGGCACGTGAGCGTCAGCGGCGGCCGGGCCGTGATGAACCCCATCAGCGGCACCTACCGGTTCCCCGCCTCGGGCCCCGAACTGCCCGGCGTCATGGACTTCCTCGCCGACCGCAAGGAGGCCGACGAGCTGTACATGGTCGTCGACGAGGAACTGAAGATGATGGCCCGGATCTGCGAGTCGGGCGGCCGGGTGGTCGGCCCGTACCTCAAGGAGATGGCCCGGCTGGCGCACACCGAGTACTTCATCGAGGGCCGTACCTCCCGCGACCCTCGGGAGATCCTCCACGAGACCCTGTTCGCGCCGACGGTCACCGGCTCCCCGCTGGAGAGCGCGGGCCGCGTGATCAGGAAGTACGAGCCCCAGGGCCGCGGCTACTACAGCGGGGTGCTGGCCCTGATCGGCCAGGACGAGAACGCCGGGCAGACGCTGGACTCGGCGATCCTCATCCGCACCGCCGACATCGACGGCAGCGGCCGGATGCGCATCGGCGTCGGCGCCACCCTCGTGCGCCACTCGGACCCCCTGTCGGAAGTCGCCGAGACCCGGGCCAAGGCCGCCGGTCTGCTGGCGATGTTCGAGCAGTCCGGGCCGCGGCGCTTCGGTGACCACCCGGACGTACGGGCGGCGCTGAGCCGGCGCAACGCGACCATCGCCGGCTTCTGGCTCGACGACGACGCCTCCCGCACCCGGCCGGTCCCGCTGCTGGTGGGCCGCAAGGTGCTGGTCGTCGACGCGGAGGACACCTTCACCGCGATGATCGAGCACCAGCTGCGGGCCATGGAGGCCGACGTCACGGTCTGCCGCTTCGACGAGCCGTACAGCTTCGCCCCGTACGACCTGGTCGTCATGGGACCGGGGCCGGGCGACCCGCGGGACGTGGACCACCCGAAGATCGCGCACCTGCGGTCCGCGGTGGACACCCTCCTCGCGGAGCGGCGGCCGTTCCTCGCGGTCTGCCTCAGCCACCAGGTGCTCAGCATGAAGCTGGGCCTGCAGCTGCGGCGCCGGGAGCACCCCAACCAGGGCGTGCAGCGGGAGATCGAGCTGTTCGGGCGGCGCGAGCGCGTCGGCTTCTACAACACCTTCGCCTCGCAGAGCGCCGCGGACACCGTCGAGGTGCCCGGCATCGGCACGGTCGAGGTCTGCCGGGAGGCGGAGACGGGCGAGGTGCACGCGCTGCGCGGGCCCGGCTTCCGCTCGATGCAGTTCCACGCCGAGTCGGTGCTCACCGAGGACGGCATCCGGATCGTCGGCGACGCCCTGTCGGGCCTGCTCCAGGAGCAGTTGGTGTGAAGGCGACGGTGGCCTGGTGGGACCTGTCGGGGTCGGGGCACAGCATCGCCTCGCTGCGGGCGTACCTGCGCGATGAGGCGGTCGACCGGTTCGCGGCCGTCGAGGGCCTGCGGCTGAAGTTCTGGATCGCGGACCCCGCGACCGAGCGGTGGGGCGCGGTGCTGCTGTGGGAGTCGGCGGAGGCGGCGGCCCGTCCGCTGGCCCCGCGGGCCGCCGAGCTCATCGGGCGGGCACCGGTGCAGTACTCGGTGTTCGACGTCGAGGCGACGGTCGAGGGCGTCCACACCCTGCCCGCGCTGCCCGGGCTCGACCTGATCCGGGAGGGCGGGCCGCTCGCGCAGGGCGGGCAGGACGGCCGGACCGGGCCGGGCGCCGTCGCGCAGGCGGCGCCGGCCTGAGCCGGGGCGTACGCGTACGGCCCCTCACTGCCCCTGCGGGCCGTGGGGGGCCGTCGTCGTGGCCGCATCGGCCGCGGAGCCCATCATGACCCGGTGCAGCACCTGGGTCATGGCCTCCAGCGTGCCGTGGAAATCGCAGTCGAGGTCGCGCAGATAGGTGTTCTGCGCCAGGATCGCGGCCGCCGGGCGCTCGGTCAGGGTGATGCTCAGCGTCAGCGTGAGCCGTCCCCGGTCGTCCTCGCCGATCTCATTGCGGATCTCCGCGATGTCGGTGTCGTCCAGATGCCGGTAGGTAATGCGCCCCGCGCTCTCCTGCGGGGTGACCCGCTGCAGGAACGTCTGGTCGCCGCGCCGGATTTCGCGGAGAAAACCATCGGCGTACCACTCGGCGATCCGGCATTCCGTAATGGCCGGAACATAGTCCACCGGGAACTGCGCCTTGTGTAGCAGCGCCTGCCACAGGTTCTCCCGCGTCGGACCGCCACCACACTCCTGACCTGCGTCGACTACCGGACGGGTCCATGAAAGCGTCAGCATCGATCTCCCTTTTCCGCCGCTGGGCCGGCGTGCAGCATCAGCCGGGAGAACGCCCCTGTCAAAGCCGCTCACAGCATTACGTCAGATGCCCTCAGGACCTGACGAAGTGACCGAACCCCACTGCCCCGGGGACCCCTCTTTCTTGCAGGGTGACGGTTGGTTGATGGCGTTCCACAGAGCGCCTTTCCCGTTAAATCCGACGCGGAGAATCAGGAGAACGCTGATGTCTGAACGGTTCGACGGCCAGGTCGTCCTCGTCACCGGAGGAGGCGAAGGCATCGGCCGGGCAGCGGCGGTTGCCTTCGCCCGGCTCGGCGCCCTCGTGGTGGTCGCGGGCCGCCACCCGGAGACGCTCGAAGGAACGGTCAAGCTGATCCGTGACGCGGGCGGCCGGGCCGACAGCGTGACCGCCGACGTGTCGGACACCACGGCCGGGGCCGGCGCGGCCCACGTCGTCGCCGAGACCGTACGCCGCCACGGCGCCCTGAACGTGGCCTTCAACAACACCACCGAACTGGGCCCGCACCAGAGCGTCGCCGACATCGACGAGACCGTCTGGGCCGAGACCCTCACGGCCAACCTGACGGGCGTCTGGCTCTCCATGAAGCACGAGATCGCCCACATGGAGACCGCCGGCGGGGGAGTCATCGTCAACACCGCCAGCAACATCGGCGCGCAGGGGATGCTCCCGGGCCTCGGGGCGTACGCCGCCTCCACGGCCGCCGTCAGCGCACTGACCCGGACCGCGGCCCGCGAGTACGTCGGCCAGTCCATCCGGATCAACGCCATCAGCCCCTGCCCCCTCGGCCGGGGCGCCGGCGTCGAGGAGATCGCCGACACCGTCGTCTGGCTGGCCTCGGACGCGGCCGCCTACATCGTCGGGCACGACCTCGTGCTCGACCGCAAGACCAGCGAATGAGCAGCGGACGAGCGGCGAGCGAGCAGCGACCGAGGAGCGCGCGGCACGACGTGTGCCCCGGCGCGTGACCAGCAAGTGAGCAGTGCCCCGGCGCCCCCGGGGTCCGGCCGAGCAGAGGAGCCCTGAGCAGAGCGGTGAGCACAGCGGTGATCAGTCCCACGCAGACATCCCCGACATCCCCCCGTCCCTTCGAGTGGAGCGGCCTCCACCGGCGCGCCGTGGACACCGCCCGGGCCCTGGCCGTCGAGGCCGCGGGCCACGGCCGCGCGGGCACCGCCACGAGCCCCGCCCCCGCCGCCCACCTGCTCTTCCAGCGGCTGCTGCGCAACGACCCGGGCGACCCGGGCTGGTCCCACCGCGACCCCGAGGAGGGGCGCGCCCCGGCCGTGCACGGGGCCCTGTCGGCCGCCCGGGAGGAGACCGGGCGGCCTTCGCTCGTCGCGCTGCGCACCCTCACCGGCCGGCCCTCCCCGAGCGGGCGGGACAGCGGGCGGGACGGCGCGCGCGACGGCGGGCAGGACCTTCCGGTGCCCGACCGCTGCGGCGCCGGCGGGACGGAGCCCGCCGAGGGCACCGCGCGCGGCGGCTACGTCCTGGCCGAGGCGGAGGGCGGCGCCCCGCAGGTGGTGCTGATCGCCACCGGGAGCGAGGTGCCCGTCGCCCTCGACGCCCGGGCCATCCTCCAGCGCGAGGGCATTGCCGCCCGGGTGGTGTCCATGCCGTGCCCCCAGGGGTTCCGGGAGCAGAGCGCCGCCTACCGCGAGGAGGTGCTGCCGAGCGGTGTGCGGGCCCGGGTCTCCGTGGAGGCCGGCTCCGCGCTCGGCGGGTACCAGCTGTTCGGCGACGCCGGGATCCCGGTCGCGCTCGGCCAGTTCGGTGCGGGGGCCCCGTACGCCCCCCTCCACCGGCAGCACGGCTTCACCGCGGAGCGGGTGGCCGCCACCGCCCGGGCCGGTCTGGCCCGGGCCGCGCACCGGGAGGCGAGGTGACCGCCACCGTGTTGACCGCCCGGATCCCCGGCTCGAAGAGCATCACCAACCGGGCGCTGCTGCTGGCCGCCGCGGCCGACGGGGTCTCCCTGCTGCGCTCGCCGCTGGTCAGCGAGGACACCGTCGCCTTCCGGGAGGCCCTGATCGGCCTCGGCGTGCCCGTCGAGACGGGCGTGGACGGCTGGAAGGTGTGCGGCAGCGGCCGCGCCCCCGCCGCGGGGGGCACCGTGTGGTGCGAGGACGCAGGCACCGCCGCCCGGTTCCTGCCTCCGTTCGCGGCGACCGGAGCGGGCACCTTCACCTTCGACGGCACCGGCCAGCTGCGGGCCCGCCCGCTGCGGCCGCTGGCCGACGCGCTCGGCCGGCTCGGCGCGGACGCCCGGGTGACCGAGCCGGTCGGCGGTCTGCCGCTGACGGTCACGGCCGGGGGCCTGACGGGCGGGGAGCTGACCGTCGACGCCTCGCTCAGCAGCCAGTACCTCACCGGTCTGCTGATGGCCGGGCCGCTGATGCGCCGGCCGCTGACCGTACGCGGGCAGGGGCTGGTCAGCCGCCCGTACATCACCATGACGCAGGCGCTGATGCGCCACTTCGGCGCGTACGTCGACGAGTTCGAGGGCGGTGCCATCCAGGTGCTGCCCGGCGGTTACCGGGCCGCCGACCTCACCGTCGAACCCGACGCCTCCACCGCCTCGTACTTCTTCGCGGCGGCGGCCGTCACCGGGACCACCGTCACCGTCCCCGGACTGGGACGCGGCAGCGTCCAGGGGGACCTCGGCTTCGTGGAGGTGCTGCGCCGGGCGGGCGCCCGGGTGGAGATCGGCGAGCGGGAGACCACCGTCACCGGCACCGGGCCGCTGCGCGGCGGCTTCGACGTCGACATGGGGGACATCTCGGACACCTTCATGACCCTGGCCGCGGTGGCCCCGCTGGCCGACGCGCCCATCACCGTGCACGGCATCGCCCACGCACGTCTCAAGGAGTCCGACCGGATCGCCGCGGTCGAGGAGAACCTGCGGGCCTGCGGGATCCGCACCGAGTCCGGACCGGACCGGCTCACCGTCCACCCCGGCCGTCCCGCGGCCGCCGAGATCGCCTGCCGCCGGGACCACCGGATCGCCATGGCGTTCTCGGTGCTCGGCCTGCGGGTCCCCGGGATCACGCTCGACGACCCGTCCTGCGTCGGCAAGACCTTCCCCGGCTTCCACGCCGAACTGGAACGGCTCTTCCCGGCCCGTACGCGCCCCTACTCGGGCACCACCACCAGTCACTGACAACGAAAGGGATGTGAGACACCCATGGCCGACATACTCATCGCCGGCGGTGGCATCGGCGGCCTCGCCGCGGCGCTCGGGCTCGCCGGGCGTGGACACCAGGTCACCGTCCTGGAGCGCAGGGACGTCTTCACGGAGGTCGGCGCGGGCATCCAGCTCGGCCCGAACGCCTTCCACGCGCTGGACCTGCTCGGCGTGGGCCAGGAGGTCCGCGACCGCGCCGTCTTCATCGACGAGCTGCGCTTCATGGACGGCACGACCGGCGAGAAGGTCGCCGCGATGCCCGTGAAGGAGAAGTACCGCGCCCGGTTCGGGAACCCGTACGCGGTGGTCCACCGCGTGGACCTGTACCTGCCGCTGCTGGAGGCCGCCCGCCGGCACCCCGGCGTCGAACTGCGCGGCCGCCACCACGTGGTCGCGTACGAGCAGCGGGCGGGCGAGGTCACCGCCGTCCTCGCGGACGGCCGGCGCATCACCGGCGACGCGCTGATCGGCGCCGACGGCCTGCACTCGGCGATCCGGCAGCAGATGGTCGGCGACGGGGCCCCGCGGGTCTCCGGGCACACCATCTACCGCTCGGTGATCCCGATGGAGGAGGTGCCCGAGGAGCTGCGCTGGAACACCGTGACCCTGTGGGCGGGCCCCAAGTGGCACTTCGTGCACTACCCGATCGCGGGCTCCGAGCACTTCAACCTGGCGGCCACGCGGGACGACGGCGCCACCGAGGCGGTGGCCGGCGTGCCCGCCGAGCACGAGCACGTGCTGAACTCCTTCCCCGAACTGTCCGGTGCGGCCCGCAGGCTGCTGGAGCTGGGCCGGGACTGGAAGTCCTGGGTGCTGTGCGACCGCGACCCGGTCGACCGGTGGACCGAGGGCCGGGTCGCCCTCCTCGGCGATGCCGCACACCCGATGCTCCAGTACGCGGCCCAGGGCGCCTGCCAGGCCGTGGAGGACGCGGTGCTGCTGAGCGGACTGCTCGACGGCTGCCCGGCGGACTACGAGCAGCGGCTGGAGAAGTACAACGCGGCCCGGCGCGAGCGGACGGCCGAAGTGCAGCTGGTGGCCCGCGAGATGGGGCGCCGGCTCTACCACGCGGCAGGCGGGGCCCGCATCGAGCGCAACGCGATGCTGGCCTCGCTGTCGGACGACGACATGTACGACAAGGTGGCGTGGCTGCACGGCTCCCGGGAATTCGGAGCCGCTGCGGGCCGTTGACCGGGCCGGCCGCGCAACCGGCCGGGACGGTGGGCGCACGGGCGCCGTACGTGCCCCCCACCGCCCCTTGCGCCGCCGTTGTCGCCGTTGTCGCCGTGCGGGGGACTCGGGTCCTCTTTAAGCTGGATGTGCTCGGGGACTGCGCTCCATCAGTCTGTGAGGCAGAGCCATGCGAGGAGCATCCTGGCTTGCGATCACCGCTGCCCCGGTACTCGTCACCTCGGTCGCCTTCGGTCCGGCCGTGGCCGCGCCGGCCGCGCCGGCCGCCCCCGCCGCCAAGTGCTCCATGAGCAGGGACGACCTGAACTCGGAGCCGGGCAAAACCGTGTACCTGCTCCGCGGGAAGGGCTTCACTCCCGGGGCCACCTTCGAGCTCCGCGGGGAGTGGGTCACCAGCGGCAACGGTGGCATGGGGGCCGGCGGAACCGTTCCGGCCAACGGCACCATCACCCTCTCCGAGCTGCCCGCCGGCACGTTCTTCGTCAGCAGCAGCAAGGACGGGGACGTGTTCTGCGGCGCCACACCCAAGGAAAAGGCGGGCAAGAGCCGCCAGTACCGCAAGGGGTACGACCGGGGCTACGCCGACATCCGGCACAACTGCCGTGCCAAGCCGCCCCGTGACATCAACCGGCAGAGCATGGACTGGCGGGAGGGCTACCAGGACGGGGCCGCGAAGGCGACCGAGAAGTTCTGCCATTGACGTTGCCGGCCCCGGCAGGGCGGGTGCCGTGCCGGGGCCGGGGTGTACCGCCCGCGGTCAGATGGTGAGGACGATCTTGCCCGTAGTGTGCTTCGACTCGCTCAGTTCGTGGGCCTTGCGCACGTCCTGGAGCGGGAAGGTCTCGGCGACCACCGGGCGGATGCGGCCCGCCTCGGCGAGCTCGGCCAGCTGCTCCAGGACGGCGTGGTCCGGCGCCACGTTGACCGTGATGCCGCGCAGCCCCAGCGCCTCGGCCTTCGCCTTGATCTCCTCCAGGGCGAGGGGATTGGTCGCGCCGATGTAGGTGCCGCCCGGGCGCAGGATGCGCAGCGAGCGGTCCTCGTAGTCGCCGCCGATCAGGTCGAAGACGACGTCCACGTCCTGGACGGCCTCGGTGAAGTCCTGCGCCGTGTAGTCGACGAGCTCGTCGGCGCCCAGCTCGCGCAGCAGCTCGTGCTTGGCGGCGCTCGCCGTGCCGATCACGTACGCGCCGCGGGCCTTGGCGATCTGGACGGCCATGTGGCCGACCCCGCCGGCCGCCGCGTGGATGAGCACGCGCTGGCCCGGCTGGATGTCCGCGCCGTCCACGAGCGCCTGCCAGGCCGTCAGGCCGGCCATCGGCAGGGCCGCCGCCTTGACGTGGTCCAGGGCCTGCGGCTTGCGGGCGAAGTGGCGCGCCGGGGCGGCGACGTACTCCGAGTATCCGGCGGCCTCGTTCGGGAAGGACGGGAGGCCGAAGACCTCGTCGCCGACCTGGAAGCGGTTCTCGCCGGGCGAGACGGCCACGACGGTGCCGGAGACGTCCCAGCCGACGCCGAACGGCGGGGTGAGCCACAAGCCGAATTCACGGATCTTCCAGTCGATCGGATTCACGCCGGCGGCGTGGGTCTTTACCAGGATCTCCGTGGAATTGGGAGCGGGAATCGGGGAATCTGTCAGGTCGAGGACCTCTATTCCGCCGAGGGTTTCCTGACGTACGGTGCGCATGGTCTCTGTCATGCTGTGCATGATCCGCAAAGCCCGCGCGAGTTGTAAAGCCGCCTCTCCGTCTTCCGTCGAATTCAGGCCAAGTGGAACCTGACACAGCCATCGGGAATATCTTTTGAGGGCCGGTGCGCTGCCCAATGCTGGACGATATGACTCAGCTGCGATCACTTGGTTCGGCCGGCCCTGAGGTTTCCGCTCTCGGCCTCGGCCTGATGTCCATGTCCGACTTCTACGGCCCCGCCGACCGGGCCGAGGGAGTCGCCACCGCCCACGCCGCCATCGACGCGGGCATCACCCTCCTCGACACCGGCGACTTCTACGGCAGCGGCCACAACGAGCTCCTCCTGCGCGAGGTGCTGCAGAGCCACGACCGCGAACAGCTCACGCTCAGCGTCAAGTTCGGCGTGCTGCGCGACCCGGCCGGCGGCATCCTCGGCGTCGACAACCGCCCCGAGGCCGTCAAGAACTCCCTCGCCCAGACCCTCCAGCGGCTCGGCACCGACTACGTGGACGTCTACCGCCCGGCGCGCCTCGACCCGAACGTGCCGATCGAGGAGACCATCGGCGCCATCAAGGAGTGCATCGAGGCCGGCTGGGTCCGCCACATCGGCCTGTCCGAGATCGGCGCCGAGACGCTGCGCCGCGCCTCCGCCGTGCACCCCATCGCCGACCTCCAGATCGAGTACTCGCTGCTGTCCCGCTCGATCGAGGACGAGATCCTGCCGACGGCGCGCGAGCTCGGCACCGCCATCACCGCGTACGGGGTCCTCGCCCGCGGCCTGCTGTCGGGCCGCTGGAACCACCAGCGCGCCGCCGCGACCGACGACGGCCGCAGCAACTTCCCCCGGTTCAGCGGCGAGAACCTCGACCGCAACCTCCAGCTGGTCGCGGCCCTCGGCAAGGTCGCCGAGGCCAAGGGCGTCACCACCTCGCAGCTGGCCATCGGCTGGGCCATGGCCCAGGGCGTCGACATCGTGCCCGTCGTCGGCTCCCGCCGCCGCGAGCAGCTCACCGAGGCGCTCGGCGCCCTCTCCCTGGAGCTGACCGCCGAGGACGTCGCCGAGATCGAGCGCGCGGTGCCCGCCGAGGAGGTCGCCGGTACGCGCTTCGACGCCGAGGGCATGGCCATGCTCGACAGCGAGAAGAAGGGCTGAGCGTGAAGCCCATCGGCAGCGCCGCCCAGTGGCAGGCCGACCGCCTCGACGTCCAGGCGTACCTCGACCGCCTGGGCATCACCGGGCCGCTGCAGCCGGACGCGGAGACCCTGCGCCGGCTGCACCGGGCGCACGCCCTCGCCATTCCCTTCGAGAACCTCGACATCCTGCTGGGCCGGGGCATCGACCTCGACATGGACGCCATGCAGTCCAAGCTCCTGCGCAGCAGCCGCGGCGGGTACTGCTACGAGCACAACATGCTGTTCGCGGTCCTGCTGGAGCGGCTCGGGTACGAGGTCACCCGCCTGTACGCCCGCCCGCTCCTGGACGCGCCGAAGCCGCTGCCGCGGACGCACCTCGTGCTGAGCGTGGCCGTCGGCGACGAGACGTACCTCGCGGACGTCGGCTTCGGCGACGAGGGTCCCCTGGAGCCGATCCCGGTCTCCGACGGCATCGTCCGCGACCAGGGCGGCTGGGTGTACCGGCTGGCCCGGGTCGAGGGTTCGGACAAGGAATGGGTGCTCTCGCTGAAGCGGGAGGACGACTGGTTCCCGCTGTACTGGTACGCCACCGAGGCGCACCACCACATCGACTGCGTCGTCGCGAACTACTTCATCTCCACCCACTCCAGCTCGCCCTTCACCGGGCGGGTGTTCCTGGAGCGGATCGCCGAGGGATGGCGGCTCAACCTCAACCACCGCAAGCTCACGCTGACCCGGGCGGACGGCACGGTCGAGGTCAGGTCCGTCGTGGACGAGGAGGTGGCCGGCCTGCTCGCCGAGCAGTTCGGCATCGAGCTCACGCCGGACGAGGTCAAGGTGGTCGTCGCGGCGCTGCCGGCGCCCGACCCGGCCTGATCCCGGACACTGCCGCCGCGGGGCCCGTCACCTGGGTGACGGGCCCCGCTCGTGTGCCCGTACTCCCTGCGCAGCCGCGCGCACGCCGAAAAGCCGTACGGGCCCGGCGGGGGGGAGCCGGGCCCGTACGGGCGCTGGGGAAAGGGCGAGGGGCGGCGGGGTGCCTAGCGCGGCTGGACGGCGATGCGGGTGGCCTTGCCGGTGGAGGCGCCGCCGGTGACGAAGGTGCCGTCCAGGTTGTTGATCTGGAAGGCGAAGTCGAAGTTGGCGGTGTTGCGGCCCGTCACCGTGATGTTGGCCTTGAAGGTGATCGTGGAATTGGCCTTGCCGTCCGTGCCGATCAGGAAGGCGGTGTCGGTGTCGGAGTAGGTGCCGCAGCCGGTCTGCTTCCACTCGCCGTGCGAGGCGGTCGTGGTGTTGTTCGGCGAGGTGAAGTTGACGACGCCGGAGGTGGCGGTCGCGCTGCCGTGGTAGCTGCCGAGGAAGGTGTCGTGGGTGTTGTCGTCGACGACCTTCCAGCTGCCCGGCAGGGTGTAGCAGCCGCTGCCGCCCTCGACGGCCGCGGACGCCGGACCCGTGACGGCCGTCGCGGTGGCCAGCGCGGCGACACCGGCGAACACGGCGACCTTGAGACGGGTGCTCTTCAGCATGTGATTCTCTCCTTGAAAGGGAATGGGGGCGGCTTTCCCTTCCATGATGGCGTCCTTTTTCCCGTGGAGGTATGGACCAGTTGTCGATTCGTCAGGTCCATCTGCGGTGGAAAATGCAGGAATCCCCGCGCCGGCCGGCGCGGGGATTTCCGCGGGGAAGGGAAGATATAAAGGGAAAGGGTCAGTCGATTTGCATGATGATGCGGATCGCCGGGTCGACGTCCGGCTGCTTCGGCATGGCGGCCGGGTCGATGACGACGCCGAAGTGCTCCTCGTAAGCGGCGCGCAGGGCGTCGTCGTCGGCCAGCTCCACCGTCGTGGTGCCGCTGCCGTCCGTGCGCGTGAGTTCCCGGCCGTTGACGGTGACCCGGCCGGACTCGTTCTGGATCGAGCAGATGAGGTTGTGCAGGAACACCGAGTCCGGCGCCGTGCGGTACCACCACAGGGTCGGGTAGAAGTCCCCGATCCGCACCGGCCGTTCGTCCAGCCGGTACTGGATGTTCCCGTTCAGCTCGACCTGGACGAAGCCGTCGTCGGTCCGGACCACCCGGTAGTCCCCGTGCGGGTCCTTCTGCACCTCCGCCGAGTCGATCTGCAGCGGGAAGCGGCTGTTCTTGCCGAAGCCGGCGTCGACCAGCCAGTCCTGCCCGTCCAGCCGCACCCGCAGCGCCAGGTGGCACAGCGGGGCGCCGAAGGCCCCGCCGAGGAACACCTGGCCTGCCAGGATCTCCACGGAGAAGCCGAGGGCCTCCAGCAGGTGCCCGAAGGACGGGTTCAGCTCGTAGCAGCCGCCGCCGCGGCGCCGCGTGACGATCTTGTCGTAGAGGAAGTCCCGTTCCAGGCCCAGCTCGGCGCCCTCGACGTGGTAGTCGATGTTCTCGAACGGCACCGACAGCACGTGCCGCTCCTGCAGGTGCCGCAGCGCGTGCAGGTCGGCCCGCTCGGGCCGGCGCGCGCCGATGCGCTCCAGGTACGCGTCCACCATCGCTTCGCTGAGCATGTTCTTCTTCGTCTCCTGTGTCATCGGGACTGCCACCCGGTGGGCGGGATGTTGTGGTTCACGCGGAACACGTTCTGCGGGTCGTACGCGTCCTTGACCGTGACGAGCCGGGCGTAGGTCTCCTCGTCGTACGCCGACTTCAGGTGCTGAGGGGAGCTCTCCAGCGCGCTGATGAAGCTGAGGAACGGGCCTCCGATGCGCCAGGGCTCCATCGTCTCGATCAGCCGCTCCTGGAACTCCCGCACGTCCTGGACGTGCTCGGGCCACACGGGGGCCCCGGCGAACAGCGTGTACGCCGTCTCGCGGTGCGGCAGCGCGTTGGCGTGCTCGGGCTGCCGGCCCAGCGCGCCGCCGAGGTGGCGCAGTTCGATGCCGGGGCGCACCGCGTCCGCGCCCTCCTTGATCAGCGGGAGCAGCGTGTCGATCGCCGCGTCGTCGAGCTCGCGGATGCGGGTGGAGCGCTCGTAGTAGACGAATGGAACGGTCGGGTCCATGTTGATCTCCGCGACCCGCGTGTACGGCATGTCCGCGACGGTGTCGAGGACCGGCTCGGCGATCTCGCGCAGCGGGCGCACCAGCGCCTCGCCCTCCTCGTTGGACCCGTTGAAGGCGATCCGGATGTGGGCGAGGAAGCGGCCGCGGACCGGCTCCGGCAGGACGTCGATGTCCGGGAAGCGCATCACGGCGATGGAGGACTGCATCCGGTCGGGGACCGTCCGCGTCCAGTCCCGCCAGGTGCGCAGGATCGTGTCGATGTGCTCGCCGGGCAGGAACAGGCCGCCGCCGTAGAGCCGGGCCACCGGGAAGAGGCCGATCTCCAGGGAGGTGACCACGCCGAAGTTGCCCTTGCCGCCGCGCAGCGCCCAGAACAGGTCCGGGTGCTCCTCGGGGGAGACGTGCCGCAGTTCGCCGTCCGCGGTGACCAGGTCGATGTTCTTGACGTGGTCGGCGGAGTAGCCGTACGAGCGGCCGAGCGGGCCGAGGCCGCCGCCGAGCGTGTACGAGACCACGCCGACGCCCGGGGAGGCGCCGTTGAGCGGTGCCAGGCCGAAGGCGGCGGCCTCCTCGATGACCCGGCTCCACTGGACGCCGGGCTCGACGCGGGCGGTGCGCGCGCGGGGGTCGATCCGTACGCCCCTGAGGTTGCGGGTGTTGATCAGCACGGCCCCGTCGGCGGGCAGCGAGACGCCGTGGCCGGTGGCCTGGACCGCGACGGCGAGGCCGTGGGCTGCGGCGAAGCGCACGGTGGCGAGGATGTCGGCGGTGCCGTCGGCCACGACCACGGCGGCGGGCCGGCTGTCCGGCAGGATCCGGTTGAAGCCGAGCGTCTCCTCCTTGTAGGCGTCGGTGCCGGGCAGCAGCAGCGGGCCGCGCAGCTCTGCTCCGAGGGCGGAAAAGTCGGGGCTGGTCACAGGGGTTCCTTTCGGTAACGGGGTGTTCACCGGGCGGCCTTGCCGGAGGTCCGCAGGCTCGGGAGGGTGAGCGCGGTGAGCAGGACCACGACCCCGCCGAGCCAGGCCACGGTGATCAGCTCCACCTGGTCGACGATCAGACCGCCGACGAGTGCGCCGAGCGCGATGGCGAGGTTGAAGACCGACACCCACAGCGCGGAGGCGGCCTCCATCGCGTCGGGCGCGGACTTGAGCATCCAGGTCTGCAGGCTGACGGAGACGCCGCCGAAGGCCAGGCCCCACAGGATCAGCAGCGCGATGCCGCCGGCCTGGGTCTTGCCGAGCAGCGGGAAGAGCAGCATCGCGGCGGCCAGGGCGACGATGATGACGGCCATGGTGCGGCCCAGGTTCTTCGCGACGGCCGCTCCGGCGACGAAGTTGCCGACGATGCCGGCGACGCCGAAGCCCAGCAGCAGGACGCTGATCAGGTCCTCGTCGATGCCGGAGACCTGCTGGAGCATCGGGCTGACGTAGGTGTACGCGGCCAGGTGGCCGGTGACGATGAGGGCGGTGGCGATGATGCCGGCCCGTACGCCGCGGTTGGCGAACTGACCGATCAGCTCGCGCACGCCGACGGGCCGGGTGGCGGGCAGCGCGGGCAGCAGGGCCAGCAGGGCGACGAGCACCGCGAAGGCGAGGACGCCGAGCGTGGCGAACGCGGTGCGCCAGCCGGCCAGCCCGCCGATCAGGGTGCCGGTGGGCACGCCGAGGACGTTGGCGGCGGCGACGCCGCCGAAGATGAGCGCGGTGGCCCGGGGGATCGCCGCGGGCTGGACCAGGCGGAAGGCGAGACCGCCCGCGATGGCCCAGAAGCCGCCGATGGTGATGCCGACGAGCACGCGCGAGGCGAGCAGTACGCCGAAGTTGGGTGCGAGGACGGTGACCAGGTTGGCGACCGCCATCACGGTCATCAGGCCGACCAGCAGGAAGCGCCGGTCCAGTCGGCCGACGAGCACCGGGATCAGCGGCGCGGACAGCGCCGCGACGAGGCCGGGCACCGTGACCATCAGTCCGGCGGTGCCCTCGGAGACGTGCAGGGCGGAGCCGACCGAGGTGAGCAGGCCGATCGGCAGCTGCTCGGCGGTGACCAGGGTGAAGATGCCGACCGCGACGGAGACGACGGCGAACCAGGCCTTCAGCGGGGTCCGCTGCGCCACCTCCTGTTCTGCGGCGGTCTCGGCGGTTGTTTCCAGGGTTGCCATGGCAAGAACCTCATTCGTGTCTCTGGGGGCGGGTGCGGCCGCCGCGCCGGGTTCGCCGTCGGGGCGGCCGTCGGAGCAGGTCAGGGGCGGGGGACCCAGCCGGCCTCGTCCCAGAACCGCAGCTGCCGGAGCTTCGACGTGGTCGCGGTCTGCGCGATCCGCTCACCGCCGAGGACCAGGGTGCTGGGCCGCTCGGGATCGAAGACCGGCCACTCGGGGGCGCCGGGAGCGGCGGGCACGCCGTCGCGGGCGAAGGCGGCCACCAGGTCCATGAAGGTTTCGGAGACGGCGCGTTCCTGCGGGCGGTCGTGGAAGAGGGGCGTGGCCTGCGGTACCGGGTAGGTCGCGGCGATCGCGGCGGTGTCGGCGTAGGTCCCGAAGAGGAACGGCGAGGTCGCCTCGTGCGGGGTGCCGTGGTGCGGGGGCCGGACGGGCTGGGCGAACTCCATGACCCACTGCGGGGAGCGGCCCTGGCGGGCGTGCCGCTCCGAGAGCCGCATGATCTGGTAGCGGAACAGCGCGTCGCCCCAGATCTCCGTCCACAGCGACAGCGGGTCCTGCGGCAGCCCGTCGGCCGCGGCCGCCTCGCGGTAGGCGGCGATGCAGGCGTCGACGAGCTCGTACGGGACCTTGGCCATGCCCTTCTCCAGGACGCCCCGGACGGCCTCCCGCAGTTCGGCCGCGTCGGCGGGCGGCGGGGTCGGGGTGGGCTGCGGCGGGCACGGGCCGGTGTAGAAGGAGCCCTCGGTCCGGGTGTGCACGGCCAGGACCGGCACCTCGGGCGTGGGCAGTTCCCAGTCGAAGGCGCTCATCCAGCGGCCGTCGACGACTGGCCCGCGGAACTCGCGGCCGCTGCCCACCGCGCGCTCGCCCGGCAGCCCGCCGAACAGCTCCTCCCAGGCCTCCATCAGCGCGGGGGCGGGCACCTCGCGCAGCCCCGGCACGGTGGTGCCGAAGCGCTGCGCGAGCAGCTCGTACGCCTGGCGGGAGTCGGCCGGGGTCAGCGAGGTGGAGGGGTCCCACACGTGGCAGGCGCTGATGGGGACGATCCGGCGGATGATGTGTGCCAGTTCGGGCATGAGCGCGAGCTGCCAGGTGCTCGCGCCGCCCGCCGAGGTGCCCGCGACGGTGATGTTGCCGGGGTCGCCGCCGAAGGCCGCGGCGTTCGCGTGGACCCAGCGCAGCAGGGCCGCCTGGTCCTGGAGCCCCCAGTTGGCGAAGTCGCCGGTCTCCGGGTCGGCGAGCTCCTCGTGCAGGCCGAAACCGAGGGCGCCGAGACGGTAGTTGAAGGTGATGACGACCAGGTCGCCGCGGTCGGCGAGGCGGGCGCCGTCGTAGACCGGCAGGCTGCCGCCGCCGACCATCCAGCCGCCGCCGTGGATGTAGACGAGCACCGGCCGGCTGCCGTCGGTGGCGGGCGTCCAGACGTTGGCGTAGAGGGAGTCCTCGCCGCTGGCCGGGATGATCGGCTGGAGTGACTCGGGGGCGAAGGCCGTGGCGTCGCGTACGCCGCTCCACGGGACGGGCGGCCGCGGCGAGGCGAAGCGCAGGGCGCCGACGGGCGGGGCGGCGTAGGGCACCCCGCGGAAGACGGACAGCCGTCCGGCGCGCTGCCCGGCGATCACCCCGGCGCCGGTGTGGACCAGCACGGCCGCTGCTGCGGCCGCGGCTGCGGTTGCGTCGTCGGTCTCGTTTCCGGTCCGGTTGTCCGGTGAAGGGCTGGTGGCGGCGGAGAGGGACATGGCCGTGAGTACTCCATCGTCGGCGACGGGCGGTCAGTCACGCCGACTCCACGGTGATGCCCATTCGAACCGAATGTGCCGCGTCGGATGACTCTGGACCATCCGATGCTGGTAACCGCGCAAGAAGGCGGCAACAAAGCGAAGGGCACTGTGTCAGGTGCCGGGTTGTCCGTCAGATCGAGCCGGGAGCAGGCCGGTGCCGTGTTTTCATTCGGCGTACGCTGCCGGGTTCGAATCGTCAAGGAGAATGCGATGCTGGACGAAGCGGAAGTGGCCGAATACCTCGACAGGATCGGCGCGAAAAGGCCGGAGGAGGCGGATCTCGAAGGGCTGCGCCACCTCCAGGAGCGCCATGTCCTGTCGGTGCCCTTCGAAAACATCGACTACCACCTGGACCGGACGATCCACCTCGGCGAGCAGGTCGTCGACAAGATCGTGCGCGGGCGCCGCGGCGGCGGCTGCTACGAGGTGAACTCGGCCTTCGCCGTCCTGCTGGGCTCCCTCGGGTACGCCGTCGAGATCCTGCCGGGCCGGGTGTACCGGCCGGACGGCCTCGGGCCGGCGATGTGCCATCTGGCGCTGCGCGTGACCGTCGGCGGCGAGCCCTGGCTGGTGGACGCCGGATTCGGCCGCAACAGCCGCCACCCGCTCCGTCTCACCACCTCTGACCTGCAACAGGACCCGCACGGGGAGTACCGGGTCAGCCCCGCGCCGGGCGGCGGCCACGACGTGGAGCTCGACGGCAGGCCGCTGTACCGGCTCGACGACCGGCCCTGCCGCCTGGACGACTTCGGTCCGACGCTGTGGTGGTGGCGCACCAGCCCGGACTCCCCGTTCCTCCAGGAGCTGTTCTGCTCCATGCCGCTGGCCGACGGCCGGGTCACGCTCAAGAACAACCGCCTGGTCCGGATCGAGGGCGGAGCCCGCACGATCGAGAAACTCGACGGCGAGGAGGCGGTTCTGGCCGCTTACCGCACCCACTTCGGAATGATTCTCGACGAACTCCCGCAAGGCGGTGGCGCGAACCGGACCGTCGGGATCCAGCTGACCTGACACAGACAGTTGACGTACTCACCGGAAGGGCGTGGACCCGGCCGCGGGGCTCCGCGCACGATGCGAAGAGTACGGCGTTACTCCGTACCCGGAAGGAGCATTGTGTCCACCGTTGATCCCTTGCTGGAATTTCCACTCGACACCCAGCCGGACCCCGACGAATTCCTGCGCGCCGCGCTGCGCTGGCATTTCTCCCCGGAAACGGGTTCGCCGTTCTGGCTGGAACGCGCGGGAAGCCTCGGATTCGACCCGCTGACCGACATCGGCGGATTCGCCGACCTGTCCAGGTTCCCGAACCTCGCGAACGAGCTGCGCCACGTGCGCGCCGAGGACCTCATACCGCGCGGCTACGGGGAGAACCCGGATGTCGTGGGCGTCTACGAGAGCGGCGGCACCACCGGCGCCCCCAAGCGCATCGTCCTGCTCCAGGAGTGGCTGGACCGGCTGCTGGCCTGGAGCAGCGCGCAGCTGGACCGCCACGGCGTCCCGCAGAACGTGAACTGGCTCGTCGTCGCACCGACCGGCCCGCACATGGTCGGTGACGTGATCAAGCGGCAGACCGCCTTCCGCGGCGGCCTCGCCTTCACCGTCGACCTCGACCCGCGCTGGGTGAAGAAGCTCATCTCCGAGGGCAAGACCGCGGAGGCGGGCGCCTACGCCGAGCACATCGTCGACCAGGTGGCCTTCCTGCTCCAGACGCAGGACATCGGCGTCCTGATGTGCACCCCGCCGGTCCTGGAGCGGCTCGCCCGCCGCGAGGACCTCGCCAAGCTCATCGACGACAAGGTCAAGGCGATCAACTGGGTCGGTACCCAGATGGACGCCGACACCCGCTACCTGTACCGCACCGAGGTCTTCCCCAAGGCGCACCTCTACAGCGGCTACGGCTCGACGATGATCCTCGGCAACGCCAGCGAGCGCCCGGGCCTGACCGACGACGACCCGTGCATCTACGACCCGTTCTCCCCGCACATGGTCTTCGACGTGGTCGACCCCGAGACGCGGCAGACCGTCCCGTACGGCGAGCGCGGCCAGGTCGTGATGCACCACGTCAGCAAGAGCCTGTTCATGCCGAACAACCTGGAGCGCGACTACGCGACCCGCGTCCCCGCGCCCGAGGGCGTCTGGCAGCTCGGCGACTCCGTGGCGGACATCGCCCCGGTCCAGGAGTTCGACAACGAGACCGTCATCGAAGGGGTCTACTAATGGATGCCGGGAGCGCCGGTCTGATCACGCTGGACGCGCTCGGGCCCTCGGGACCCTTCCGCGCGCGCAAGCGGATGACCGTCACCGATGTGACGGGCGCCCCGGCCGCCGAACTCAGCCTGGTGCCCAAGCTGTTCGTGACGCGGGCGATGGACGCCCTGCGCAAGGCCCGCACGCTCCCGCTCGACGAGCGGACCGCCGCGCTGGCCCGGGCCGGGAAGATCTTCGCCGAGGAGACCATCGACGGCCTGTCGTTCGCGGAGTACGAGCGTACGGTCGCCCGGGTCTCCGGGGTGCCGCTGGGTGTCGTACAGGCCGCGACGGCCGCCATCATCGAGGCCACCGAGCTGTCCCGGTTCGCCGCCTACCAGGCGCGGCCGGCCGGCGCGGTGGAGGACTGGCGTGCCGAGGGCACCCGCGGCGGCAGTGCGGTGTGGACCCGGCGCGGCGACGTGTTCGCGGTGCACGCGGCCGGCAACCACCCCGGGCCGCACTCGCTGTGGGTCGAGGCCCTCGCGCTCGGCTACCGGGTCGCCGTACGGCCCTCGCGCCGCGAGCCCTTCACCCCGCACCGGCTGATCTCGGCGCTGCGGGCCGCGGGCTTCGCGGGCGACCAGGTCGTGCTGCTGCCCACGGACTACGACGCGGCGGACGAGATCCTGCGCAGCGCCGACTTCGGCCTCGTCTACGGCGGCGACGACGTCGTGCGCAAGTACGCGGGCACCAACGTGCTCCCGCAGGGCCCCGGCCGCTCCAAGATGCTGATCCCCGCGGGTGTCGACTGGCGCGACCACCTCGACACCATCGTGGACTCCATCAGCCACCAGGGCGGTGTGGCCTGCATCAACGCCACCACCGTGCTCGTCGACGGCGATCCGGCCCCGCTCGCGCAGGCCATCGCCGAGCGGCTCGCCACCATCCCCAGCCTGCCCCCCGAGGACGAGAAGGCCGTCCTCGCGGTGCAGCCGGTGGAGGGGGCGCGGGCCATCGAGAAGTTCCTGCTCGCCAAGGCGGCGGGGACCACGGCGCACCTGGGCGGCGACGGCATCGTCGAGGAGCTCGGCGACGGCAGCGCCGTACTGCGCCCGTCCGTGCACCAGCTGGAGCGGCCGGACGCCGAGCAGGCCGGCATCGAGCTGCCCTTCCCGTGCGTGTGGGTGGCCCCGTGGTCGCCGGCCGACGGGATCGGGCCGCTGCGCAACTCCCTGGTGCTGACGGCCTTCACGGACGACGAGGCGCTGATCGACGAGCTGCTCGCGGAGCCCACCATCAGCAACGTCTACCTCGGCGACCACCCGACCTACTGGATCCGGCCGGGTGTTCCGCACGACGGCTACCTCGGCGAGTTCCTGATGCGGACCAAGACCGTCATCCGCGACTGAGCCGCCGTCCCACCGCAAGACCGGGTGGGTCCGGCCCGCGGCGTGCACAGCGCCCGGGCCGGACCCGTCCTGCTCATCCCGTCCCTCCATCCCGCACCCACCCGTCACTCACCAAGGAGCATCTTTGTCATGCCCATGAACGGAACGGGCACTTCCAGACCCGCGAGAGCGCCCAGGCTCGACTCCCTGACCGGTCTGCGCTTCCCCGCGGCCCTCCTGGTCTTCTTCTTCCACGCCTCCCTCGGCGTGCCGTGGATCAGGCTGTTCCAGGAGGACTCCGCCAACGACGCCCTCGCGAAGTACGCCTCGCAGGCCGGCGCCCTCGGCGTCACGTTCTTCTTCGTGCTCAGCGGTTTCGTCCTGACCTGGTCGGCCCGGGACCAGGACACCATGCGGGCCTTCTGGCGCCGCCGCTTCGTCAAGATCTACCCGAACTACGTGATCACCTGGGCGCTCGCGCTGGTCACCTTCGCGGCGGTCATGACGAAGCCCTGGCAGGCCGTGGTCAACCTGCTCATGCTCCAGGTGTGGGTGCCCGACTTCGCCACCAACTTCAGCGTGGACCCGCCGAGCTGGTCCCTCGGCGCCGAGGCGGTCTTCTACCTGTCCTTCCCGGTGCTGTTCCTGCTGATCAAGAAGATCGCGCCGGCCCGGCTGAAGTACTGGATCGCGGGTGTCGTCGCCGCCGTCCTGCTCACCCCGACGCTGACCTACGCGGTCATCGAGAACACCGGCATGCAGATGCCCGGCGCCGACGGCACCTCGACGGTGCAGTACTGGTTCGCGTACGTCCTGCCGCCCGTCCGGCTGCTGGACTTCGCCCTCGGCATCCTCGTCGCGCGCGCCGTGATGGCGGGCCGCTGGCGCAACATCGGCATGACCTGGTCGGCGCTGCTGCTGGCCGTCAGCTACGCCGTCGCCATGTACGTCCCCCACCTGTACGGGCAGCGCTCGGTCACGCTCATCCCGATCGTGCTGCTGATCGCGGCCGTCGCCTCCCGTGACGCGGAGGGCAAGCCCACGCCGTTCAAGAACCGCTTCATGATCTGGCTCGGCGAGATCTCCTTCGCCTTCTACCTGCTGCACTACATCGTGCTCGCCTACTCCCGCTCCCTGCTGGGCGACCAGCTGTTCTCGACGCCCGTCGGCATCGCCCTGATCGCCGGCCAGATCGTCGCCACCGTGCTGCTGTCCTGGGCGCTGTACGCGTGGGTGGAGGCGCCGATCACCCGCCGGTTCTCCAGCTCCCGCAAGGCCAGGGCGGCCAAGGCCGCGCGGGCCGGGGCCGCGGTCCCCGCCGGCGCCTCGCCGGAGGCCGAGGGCCGCACCCTCGAAACCGTCTGACCCCTCGCACCGACCCGCTCCACCCGCCGCCCTCCGGGAACCCCACGTCCCGGAGGGCGGCCGCTTCATGCCGCCTTCACGTCGCCTTCATGTCGCGGGAGCCAGCAGCCGGTGTCCCGCGGCCGGCAGTCCCCGGCCCACGAAGGGCCGTATCTCGCCGTACGCCCGGGCGTCGCCGACCAGGATCCCGCCCAGCAGGGTGCGGCAGTCCGCGGCCAGGACCAGCTTCGCGTAGGTCCCCGCCGTCTCGTCCAGGCGGCTCAGCTCCACCGCTCCCGCGCTGCTCGCCTGGGCGTCGCCGAAGCTCGCCACCTCCACCCCGAGCAGCTTCAGCCGGGTCGACAGGTCCGCCTCCCCGAACGGGTCCGCGGGCAGGTCCAGCAACTGCCGGGCGACCGAGGAGGCCATCCGGTAGCCCGGCGCGGCCAGCCCGTGGCAGCGCCCTTCCACCGCCGCGCACTCGCCGATCGCCCAGATCCGCCCGTCCCCGGTCCGGCACAGCCCGTCCACCAGGAATCCGCCGCGCTCGCCCGTGGCCAGGCCGGCCGCAGCGGCCAGTTCGTCCCGGGGCCGCACTCCCGCCGAGAACACCACCACGGCCGCCTCCAGGGACGTACCGTCGGCCAGGGCCACCGCGGCGGCCCTTCCGTCGGGACCGGCCTCGACCGCGGCCGTCGCCGTACCGCAGTGCACCCGCAGCCCCTGCTCCTCGACGCGCCGCCCGAGCACACCGCCGCCGGCGGCGTCCACCTGTACGGGCATCAACCGCGGGGCGAGCTCCACCACGTGCGGCTCCATGCCGAGCAGCCGCAGCGCGTTCGCCGCCTCCAGCCCCAGGAGGCCGCCGCCGATCACCACACCGGGGCGGCCCGGTACGGCCGCCCCGCGGATCGCGTCGAGGTCGTCGAGGGAGCGGTAGACGTGGCAGCCCGGCAGATCGTGCCCCGGCACCGGCGGGACGAACGGCCGCGAGCCGGTGGCCAGCACCAGGGCGTCGTAGCCCACCACCTCGCCGGAGGCGGTGACCACCGAGCGCCCCGCGCGGTCCACCGAGGCCACCGCGGTGCCCAGCCGCAGGTCGATCAGCGGGTCGTCCAGGAACCCGGGGGCCGCCAGCGTCAGGTCCGCCGCGCTCCTGCCGTCGAGGTAGGAGGAGAGCGCGACCCGGTCGTACGCGGGGTGCCGCTCCTCCGCCAGGACCACGATCCGCCAGGCTCCCGCGGTGTCGAGGGAACGCAGCTCCTCCACGAGGCGGTGGGCGGCCATGCCGTATCCGGCGACGACCAGGGTGCGCTGGGTGCGGTTCACGAGGTGCTGCTCCCTTCGATGCGGGCCGCGGCGCCGCACAGCGCGCGCACGGCGTCCGTGCAGCCGCCGCAGCCGGTGGTGGCCCGGGTCGCCGCGGCGATCTGCGCCACGTCGGCGGCGCCGGCCCGGCAGGCTTCGGTGATGGTGTGCTTGGTGACGGTGTTGCAGCGGCAGACCACCGCGTCGTCGGGCAGCTCGTCGCTCCCGGGGGCGGCCGGCGCGATGCCGAGCAGGAACTCCAGCCGCCCGGCCGGCACCGGCAGGTCCTGCTCGTAGAGCCGGCTCACGGCGGCCACCGCCCGGGGCAGTCCGAGCAGCACCGCCCCGGTGATCCGCCCGCCGTCCAGGGTCAGCCGGGCGTACCGGCCGCGCGCCGCATCGGCGAAGGCGACGACCTCCGAGCCCGCGGCCGGAGCCGCGCCGCCCCCCAGCCGGACCAGGTCGAGGCCGGGCACCCGCAGCCGGGCGACGTGCCGGGTCCCGGTGTGGGGCGCGGGGTCGCCGGCCAGCTGCCGGGCCAGCGACTCCGCCTGCGCCCAGGCCGGTTCGAGGTGCCCGGCGGTGTCGGCGGGGTGCTCGGCGCAGTCACCGATGGCGTGGATGCGCGGGTCGTCGGTGCGCAGCATGCCGTCCACCACCACGCCTGAGCGGACGGCGAGCCCGGCCCGGCGGGCGAGCGAGGTCTCCGGGACGGCGCCGGTGCACAGCAGCAGCAGGTCGGCCGCCAGCACCCGCCCGTCGTCGAGGGTGAGCTTGCCGGAGCAGTACCCGGCCGCCTCCCGCCCGGTGTGGACCTCCACCCCGAGCTCCTGGAGACGCCGGGTCAGGAGCGGGCCGGCGGTGGTGTCCAGGTGCCGGTCCAGCGGATGCGGACCGCGGTGGACGAGGGCCACCTCGTGGCCCGCCCGGCGCAGCGCGGCGGCCGCCTCCACCCCGAGCATCCCGGCGCCCAGCACCACCGCCCGGCCCGTCCCCTGGGCCCCGAGAAGCGCGACATCGGCGAGGGTCCGCGGGGCGGCCACCCCGTCCTGCGGGGACGGCACCCGGGGCAGTCCGGGGATCCGGGGGACGACCGGCCGGGACCCGGTGGCCAGCACCAGCGTGTCGTAGCGGTGCACGGAGCCGTCGGCGGTGTGCACCCGCCGACGGGCGCGGTCGATGCGGGTCGCGCCGACCCCGGTGCGCAGGCGCGTCCCGGGGGGCAGCGCGGGCAGGGCGAGGGCGTCCGGGCCCAGGGTGCCGTCCAGTACCGAGCCCAGCAGCACCCGGTGGTACGGGGCTTGCGGCTCGGCGCCGAGCACGGTGACCGGGCCGCGGTGGCCGTGGCGGTGCAGCCGCTCCACGAACCGGTGCGCGGCCGGGCCGCCGCCGACGACCAGCACCTCGCCCGCGCTCACAGCCCGGCCTCCGCCGGCTCCAGCCGCACCGCGCAGACCTTGAACTCGGGCATCCTGCTGCGCGGGTCGAGGGCGGGGCTGGTGATCAGGTTGGCCCGGCCGGCCCCGGCGAAGTGGAACGGCAGGAACACCGTGTCCGTGCGCAGCGAGCCGATCAGGCGGACCCGGGCGAGCGCGGCGCCGCGCGCCGAGACCACCCGGGCCATCGCCCCCTCGTGCAGCCCGTGCCGGCGCGCGGTGTCGGGGTGCACCTCGACGAAGGCCTCCGGTGCGGCCGCGGCCAGCTCGGGCACCCGGCGGGTCTGCGCGCCCGACTGGTACTGGGCGAGCACCCGGCCGGTCGTGGCGTACAGCGGGAAGTCCGCGCCGGGGGTCTCGGCGGCGTCGCGGTGCTCGACCTCGGCGAAGCGGGCCAGCCCGTCCGGGTGGGCGAAGCCGTCGAGGAAGAGGCGGGGCGTGCCGGGGTGGGCCTGCGCGCCCGCGCCGGTGTCGGGGCACGGCCAGTGCAGGGCCTCGCCCGCGTCGAGCCGTTCGTAGCTGATGCCGGAGTAGTCGGCCTTCCCGCCGCGCGAGGCCCGGCGCAGCTCCTCGAACACCTCGCGGGGCGCGGTCGGGAAGCGGCCGGGGTCCTGGCCGAGCCGGACGGCGATGCCGTGCAGCACGTCCAGGTCGCTGCGGGCCTCTCCGGGCGGCGTCAGCAGCCGGCGCCGGCGCAGCACCCTGCCCTCCAGGCTGGTCATGGTGCCCTCCTCCTCCGCCCACTGGGTGACGGGCAGGACGACGTCGGCCAGTTCGGCGGTCTCCGAGGGCACGAAGTCGGCGACGACCAGCAGGTCCAGCGACTTCAGCCGGTCGGCGATCCGGGCGGCGCGGGGCGCGGAGACGACCGGGTTCGAGCCGAAGACCAGCAGGGCGCGCGGGCCGCCGTCCGTGCCGAGCGCGTCGAGGAGTTCGTACGCGCTGCGCCCGGGGCCCGGCAGCTCGTCCGGCGACACCCCCCACACCTCGGCGACATGGGCGCGCGCGGCGGGATCGGCCAGCATCCGGTAGCCGGGCAACTGGTCGGCTTTCTGGCCGTGTTCGCGTCCGCCCTGGCCGTTGCCCTGGCCGGTCAGGCAGCCGTAGCCGCTGCCCTCCCGGCCGGGCAGGCCGAGGGTGAGCGCGAGGTTGATGAAGGCGGCGACCGTGTCGGTGCCCTTGCTGTGCTGTTCGGCGCCGCGCCCGGTCAGGACGTACGCCCGCCGCGCGCCCGCCAGCAGCCCCACGGCCTCGCGCATCTCGGCCACGGGGACCCCGGTGACGCGCTCCACCCGCTCCGGCCACCAGGCGGCGGCCCGCTTCCAGGCGGCCTCGAAGCCGGTGGTGCGCTTGTTCAGGTAGCCGTGGTCGGCGTGGCCCTCGGTGACGGCGAGGTGCAGCAGCCCCAGGGCGAGCGCGAGGTCGGTGCCGGGGGCCGGCTGGAGGTGCAGGGCGGCGGCCTCGGCGGTCGGGGTGCGGCGCGGATCGATGACGATCAGCTGCGCGCGGGCCAGGTGGCGCATCAGCGGCGGCATCGTCTCGGCCGGGTTGGCCCCGGCGAGCAGGACCACCTCGGCGGCTGCGAGGTCGGTGACGGGGAAGGGCAGGCCGCGGTCGAGTCCGAAGGCCGCGGTGCCGGCGGCGGCGGCGGAGGACATGCAGAACCGGCCGTTGTAGTCGATCTGGCTGGTGCCGAGCGCGACCCGGGCGAACTTGCCGAGCTGGTAGGCCTTTTCGTTGGTGAGACCGCCGCCGCCGAACACGCCGACGGCGTCCGGCCCGTGTGCGGCGCGGATCTCCCGGAGCCGGCCGGCGATGGTGTCGAGGGCCTCCTCCCAGGTGGCGGGGGCGAGCCGGCCGTCGGCGCCGCGCACCAGCGGGCGGGTGAGCCGGCCCGGGGTGTCGAGCACGGCCGGTGCGGTCCAGCCCTTCTGGCACAGGCCGCCCTGGTTGACCGGGAACGCCGTCGGCTCGACGCGGGTACGGCCGTCCTCACGGGTGAGGCGGGTGCCGCACTGCAGGGCGCAGTAGGGGCAGTGGGTCTCGACGTCAGCCACGGGAGACACCGGCCAGTTCGCGCCGGGCGGCGGCGGCGTCGCCGTCGGTGGCGGGGCGGCGGCGCAGGTAGACCGCCCAGGTGACCAGCACGCACACCAGGTAGAAGCCGAGGAAGGCCAGGAAGGCGGGCTCGCCGGAGGCCGAGGGGCCGCTGTAGGCGCTGCGGAAGGCCAGGTTGACGCCGACTCCGCCGAGCGCGCCGACCGCGCCCGCGATGCCGATCACCGCGCCGGAGAGCCTGCGGGCCCGGGCGAAGGCCCCGGCCGCGTCGTGGCCGGAGGTGACCTCGTCCTGCGCCTGCCGGGCGAAGGCGGCGGGGATCATCTTGTAGGTGGAGCCGTTGCCCGTGCCGGTCAGCACGAACAGGGCGGTGAAGCCGGCGATGAACAGCCCGTACGAGCCCTGCGCGGAGGCCACCAGCAGGACCCCGGTCCCCGCGGCCATTGCGCAGAACGTCACCAGGGTGACCCGCGCCCCGCCCCACCGGTCGGCCAGCAACCCGCCCACCGGCCGGAACAGCGAGCCGAGGAGCGGCCCGAGGAAGGTGTGGGCGGCGGACTGAAGCGGGGTGGCCCCGAACTGGCTCTGCAGGACCAGGCCGAAGGCGAAGCCGTAGCCGATGAACGAGCCGAAGGTGCCGACGTACAGCAGGGAGATCCACCAGGTGTGCGGATTGCGGGCGGCCTCGCGCTGGGCGCCGGGCGCGCTGCGCACGGCCGCGAAGTTGTCCATCTTCAGCGCCGCGAGCAGCGAGGCCAGGGCGATCAGCGGGAGGTAGACGGCGATGACGTACGCGGGGTGCGTGCTGCCCGCGGTGGCGATCACCAGCAGGCCGATGAGCTGGATCGCGGCGACCCCGAGGTTGCCGCCGCCCGCGTTGATGCCGAGGGCCCAGCCCTGGAGGCGCTGCGGGAACAGGGCGGTGATGTTGGTCATCGAGGAGGCGAAGTTCCCCCCGCCGACCCCGCCGGCCGCGCCGATCAGCAGGAACACCCACAGCGGGGTGCCGGGCCGCTGGACGAACCAGAACGCGGCGAGGGCGGGCAGGAGCAGGACCGCCGAGGCGAAGACGGTCCAGTTGCGGCCGCCGAAGCGGGTGACCGCGTAGCTGTAGGGCAGGCGCAGGGCCGCGCCGACCAGGGTGGGCACCACGACGAGCAGGAACTTCTGCGAGGCCGTGAAGCCCAGGCCTATCTCGGGTGACATGAAGAGCACCAGGACCGACCACATGCTCCACACGGAGAAGCCGATGTGCTCGGAGAGGACCGAGAGGATCAGGTTGCGGCGGGCGATGCGCTTGCCGGAGCGCTGCCAGAACTCCTCGTTCTCCGGGTCCCAGTCCTCGATCCAGCGTCCGGTGGCGGGCCGTGCGGGCGGCGTCATGGCTCCTCGGCTTTCTACTCGGGGTCCGACTTCACTGAACTATACAGTTCAGTTCAGTCACGCTCAATGGGTCGGCCCCGCCGAGTCGTTCGAAAGATCAGCCCCGCCGCGTCAGTGCCCGGTCCACGAGCGGCCCCGCGCCCCCGGTGTACGTCGCCGGGTCGCACAGCGCCGCCAGCTCCTGCCTGCTCCAGCGCCCGTCGAGCAGCGGTTCCCCGGCGAGCAGTTCGTGCAGCGGGCGTCCGCTCTCCTCGGCTTCGGCCGAGACCCGGGTCAGCAGCTCCTTCGCCGCCGCCTTGCCCAACTGCGGCGCGAGCACGGCCGCGACCCGCTCGGAGACGATCCGGCTGCCGGTCAGCAGCAGGTTGGCGCGCATCCGCCCGGGCCGGGCCTCCAGGCCCTCGGCGAGTTCGACCGCGGTGTGGGCGGCGCCCCCGGCGAGGCGCAGGCATTCGCGCAGCAGCTGCCATTCGGCGTGCCAGGCGCCTGCCGAGCGCTCGTCCTCGGACACCAGGCACTGCACCAGCCCGGTGGCGAGCACCGGCACCTGCAGGGCGGCGCTGCGCAGCAGGGTGCTCAGGACCGGATTGCGCTTGTGGGGCATGGCCGAGGAGCTGCCGCGGCCGGCCACGGCGGGTTCGGCGACCTCGGCGACCTCGGTGCGGGACAGGTTCTGCACGTCGACGGCGATCTTGCCGAGGGCGCCCGCGGTGAAGGCGAGGGCCGCGGCGAGGTCGGCCATCGGCGTGCGCAGCACGTGCCAGGGCAGGGCGGGCCGGGCGAGTCCGGTCTCGGCGGCGAAGGCCTCCACCAGCCGGTCCAGGTAGGCGCCCGGCTCGGGCTGCCCGCCGGCGTGGTCGATGCGGGCGTACTCCAGGTACCCGGCCAGCGTCCCGGCGGCCCCGCCGAGCGCCACCGGCAGACCGCCCTCCTGGACCCGGGCCAGCCGCTCGTCCGCGTCCAGCACCAGCTGCCGCCAGCCGGCCGCCTTCAGCCCGAAGGTGGTGGGCACGGCCTGGAGGGCCAGGGTCCGTCCCGCCATGGCCGTGTCCCGGTGCTCGGCGGCCAGGCGGCCCAGCGCGGCCGCGGTGCGCCCGAGGTCGGCCCGGACGAGCCGCAGCGTGCGGTCGGCGACCAGCATGGCTCCGGTGTCGAGGATGTCCTGGCTGGTGGAGCCGCGGTGCACGTACTCGGCGGCCTTCGGGTCCTCCTGCGCCACCACCCGGGTCAGCGCCTGCACCAGGCCGACCACCGGGTTCGCCGTCTCCCGGGCGGCCAGGGCGAGCGCCCGCAGGTCGAGCCGGTCCGCGCGGGCCGCCCGGGTGATGGCGTCGGCGGCCTCCTGCGGGAGGGTGCCGAGCGCGGCCTGGGCCCGCGCCAGGGCGGCTTCGGCATCGAGCATGGCCTGGAGCCAGGCCAGGTCGGACACGGCCTCCTCGGCGGGGGTACCGGCGCGCACGGGCGAGAGCAGTCCGGCGTCGGTCAGGAGGTCCTGGCGCGGCAGGGAGCTCATACCAGGACCCCGGTCAGGTCGGTCTCGGCGGGCAGCGGGGCGACCCCGGAGGGGACCGTGGCCGCGGCCGGAAGGGCCAGGACGGAGCGGGCGATCGCGTCGGAGTCCCCGAGGGTGACCGAGTCGACGCCGGGGCGGATGCCGGCCGCGGTGACCCAGTGCACGGACTCCGTGGGCACCCCGTAGGCGAACCGGCGCGGGTGGGCGCGGCCGCGTGCGTCGAGCAGCCGGTACGGGCGCTCGGTGACGGCGAGGCCGCCCGACTCGTAGCTGGTGCCGTCGGACCCGGCGATCCGGTAGGTGGTGCACTGCTCGGTGTCGAGCAGGTGGCGCAGCAGCGGGTCGTCGGTGCGCCGCAGGTCGGGCTCGGGCAGGCGGGCCTCGATCAGCACGGTGGCGCGGACCACCGGGCCCGGGACGGTGCGGGAACTGGCGACGAAGGTGGCCTGGTCGCCGGCGGCGGTGTCGACGCGGATCTCGGTCCCCGGACCGGTCAGGACGAGCACCCCCGCCTCGATCAGGGCGATCATCTCCTCGATGCGGGAGGCCGGCGGGCCGATGGACAGGAAGGCGTTCAGCGGGGTGTACCAGCCCTCCAGGTCGTCGCGGTGCGAATCGCCGTCCAGTCCGCCGTGGTCGACGGCGAGGCGGATCTCGTTGCGCAGGTCGCGCATGACGTCCAGGGCGGCCTTCAGGGGACCGCTGAGATTGCCGGCCCTGGCCTGCGCGACGTCCTGCTCCAGGTATCCGACGAGCCACTGCCGGAAGTCCTCCCGGCTGGTGAACTCACGGTCGCCGTACGGACGGGAGAGCTTCTCCCAGTCCCAGCGCTGCTCCTCCTCGATGCCGTGGACGTCCAGCAGCGAGGCCCGGTCCTCCTCGTTCTCCAGCGACAGGAAGCGGGTGGTGAAGCCTTCGCGTTCGTCGCCGCGGCCCCGGGTCTCCAGCAGGGTGCCGTAGTAGACGCTCTCCGTCTCGCGGGAGATCAGCGGCCACAGGTCCGCGGAGAAGCTGATGCCCTCGCCGCCCCGGGAGCGGGCACGCAGGCCGGCGATGGCCTCGGGGGTGAGCAGCCGCGGCAGGTAGCGGCCGTACGCGCCCTTCTCGTTCTCGCCGCGGGCATGGTAGGGGATGCCGCGCCGGGAACTGGCGTACAGCACCGGCTCGTTGCCGGAGGGCCGGTAGGCCAGGCGGCCGTCCTCGCCGCGGACGAAGGTTCCGCCGCGCCCGGCGGTGAAGAGCGCCATGTGGTCGAAGAAGTTCAGCCCGAGACCGCGCAGCAGGACGTTCTCGCCGGGCTTCACGGCCTTGAGGTCCAGGTCGGCGGGGTTGGCGGGCGTGACGTAGGTGAGGTGGTGGATCCGGGCGAGGCTCGCGGTCTTCGCCTCGCGGGGGGTCAGCCGGGCGGGTACGTGCCCTTGCGCCATGACGATGGCGTCGAGGTGGTCGAGCCGCGTGCCGTCCTCCAGCCGGACGCCCTGCCGGCCGCCGGGCGTGCCGTGCGTGTCGGCCATGGCCACGGCGCGGGAGCGGTGCACCTCGACCGTGACGTGCTCCGGGGCGCCCTGCACGACGCGCTCGAAGGTGGCGCTCAGGTAGCTGCCGTAGAAGGCGCGGGTGGGGTAGGTGTTCGGTCCCAGGCGGCGGGCCTCGGCGAGGGTCGCCCCGTCCGCATCGCCGTTCGCGGCGATGGCCTGGGCCCACTCGTACAGGCTGGGGCCGGGCTCGATCGGGCCCTCGGTGCGGACGCTGTCGTCGGTGTAGACGGTGATCTGCGAGGCGACCGTGTTCATCAGCAGGTGCTGGGACTGGTCGGGGCGCCAGACCTGGCCGGCGCCGGGGGCCGAGGGGTCGACCACGTGGACGGTGACCGCGCTGTGGGCCGGGTTCTGCCGCTCGTTGGCGCACAGGCGCTCCAGCACGGACAGGCCGCGCGGTCCGGCGCCGATGATCGCGACCTGGATCCGGCCCTGGTGGACGCTCATCGCTGGACTCCGTTTCGGTCGGTGGTGCCGGTGATCCCGGTGGGCTCGCCGGTCGTGCGGGCGCCGTGCATCCAGGCCACGTAGTCGTGGAGCTGGTCGGGGGTGAGGGCGGACAGGGCGGCGTTGCGGTCGCCGGCGGCGGACCCGGAGGTGTGCCAGAGCTTGATGCTCTCGCGGGCCAGGAGCTGGATCCGGGCGGTGCGCTCGCGCCGGTCGGCGTTGAACTTCTCGAAGCGCTGCGGGAGTTCACCAGTGGAGCAGTCGAGCAGGTCGCCGAGGATCACGGCGTCCTCCAGGCCCTGGCAGGCGCCCTGCGCCACGTAGTGGAGCATCGGGTGGGCGGCGTCGCCGAGGAGGGCGACCCGGCCGTCGGTCCAGGTGTCGACCGGGTCCCGGTCGACGAGGACCCAGGACTTCCAGCCCTCGCCGAGGGCGAGCAGGCGCTGCGCGTCCTCGCCGAGGGAGGCGAACTCGCGGCGGATGTCGCCCTGGGTGGCGGGGACCCCGGCGAGCATCTCGGTCGCCTTGTTGTCGCTGCTCGCCGCCAGGTTGAGGTACTTGCCGCCGGCGATCGGGTAGTGCACGAAGTGGCAGCCCGGCCCGGTCCACCAGGTCACGGAGGTCAGGTGGCGCAGCTCCGCGGGGACCTGCTCCATCGGGATGACGGCGCGGTAGACGGTGATCCCGGAGTTGCGGGGCGCGCCGTCGCCGACGAGCTGGGCGCGGATCGCGGAGTGGATGCCGTCGGCGCCGATCAGGGCGTCGCCGGTGATGCGTTCGCCGCCCTCCAGGAGGACGGTGGCGCCGTTCGCGTCCTGCTCGTAGCCGACGGCGGCGGCGGCGCTGCGCAGTTCCACGGCGTCCTCGGCCCGGCAGGCCTCCAGCAGCGTGGTGTGCAGCTCGGCGCGGTGGACGACGGCGTACGGGTTGCCGAACCGCTCGCGGTAGCGCTCCGTCAGGTCCATGCTGACCACGTGCTCCCCGGTGACCCCGTCCATGAACCGCAGGGCGTCCATCCGTACGGCGGTGGAGCGGACGGCCTCGCCGAGGCCGAGGCGGTCCAGGGCGTGCAGGCCGTTGGGGGCGAGCTGGATGCCGGCGCCGATCTCGGCGAACTCGGGGGCGCGTTCGAGGACCAGGACGCGGTGTCCCTGCCGGGCGACGGCGAGGGCCGTGGCCAGCCCGCCGATTCCGCCGCCGACGATGATCAGCTTCGACATCAGACCTTCTCCTCAATGCCGGCGGGGGAGGGGGCGCCGGCGGTGAGCAGCCGGGCGAGCTCCAGCCGCTTGATCTTGGTGGTGGCCGTCTGCGGCAGGTCGGACTGGCGCCACTGGACGGGGTCGGCCATCGGGGGGAGGCCGGCGGTGGCGGCCTTCCAGGCCTCCGGGTCGAGCGGCTTGTCGTCCTTGGTGCAGACGACGGGGACGGCCCGGCCGGTCTCGTCGGGGATGATGATGACCTCGGCGAGCTCCTCCAGCCGGGTGAACAGGGTGTCCTCGGCGGCGAGGGTGGAGCCGAATCCCTCGATCAGGTCGACCTCGCGGTCCAGCAGGTGCACGCAGCCCCACTTGGTGCGGTAGCCGACGTCGCCCATGCGCCACCAGCCGTCGTTGACCTGCTTGTCGTAACGTTCCTGCTCGCCGAGGTAGGTGACGATCCGGCCGTCGCTGCGTACCTCGATGAAGCCCGGGTTGGTCTCGGACGGCGGCAGGCCGTTGCGGCTGACGACGCGGACGTCGGTCATGCCGGGGAAGGGCATGCCCACGCAGCGGCCGTCGGCGTCGAGCCCGCGGCGCCTGGAGAAGGAGCGGGCGACGGCGGGGCCGATCTCGCTCTGTCCGTAGAGCTGGCCGAAGACGGCGCCCTTGCGCCGGGTGGCGGCGAGCAGCCGCTGCACCGTGCGCGGGTGGATGGCGTCGAAGGTGCTGCTGAAGAGCTTCACGTTCGACAGGGGTCCGCGCGGGTCGTCCGCGAGTTCCTCCCACTCCATGAAGGAGTTGGGGTGGGCCTCCAGGATGCCGGGACGCAGCCGGGCGAAGAGGTCGGCGGCGTGCTTGGGGTCGGAATCGGCGAGGACGACGATGGGGAAGCCGCGGAAGAGGGAGATGGCGAGGGCGGTGATCAGCCGCGAGTGGACGAAGGAGACGTGCATGGCGATGGTCTCGCGGCCCGGGAGCAGCGGCTTGGCGATCGCCGCCTGCGGGCGGTAGCGGGCCTGCAGGGTGGCCCCGGTGTGTACGGCCAGCTTCGGGGTGCCGGTGGTGCCCGAGGTGTGGGTGATCAGGGTGGGGTGCTCGGGCGGCATGGTGACGGCCGGGACCCGGGGGGAGCCGGCCAGCGAGGCCAGTTCGGTGGCCTGCTGGTAGCTGCCGGAGGTCAGCAGGACCTGCGAGGCCTCCTCGAAGACCGAGGCGGGCAGCTCGGTCTCCAGCTTGTTCTGGTCGGTGATCAGGTAGGGCTGGTCGGTACGGCGTACGAGTTCGGCGACCGTCTCGCCGTCGAGCTTCGGCGACAGCAGCACCGGCACCGCGCCGATGCGGGCCACCGCGCAGGCCAGCAGGGTGATGTCGAAGCCGTCGGACTTGTAGACGACCACGCGGCGGCTGGGGCGGACGTCGGCGGCCCAGAGCCGGGAGGCGATGTCGTCGATCAGGTCGGCGACCTCGGCCACGGTCGCCCGGCGCCCCAGTGAGGGGGCGATGTCCAGGTCGTGATCGAGGATCACGACGTTCGTCGGGTGCTTGGCGGCAGCCCGTTCGAAGAGCGTTCCGAGCCGGATGCCCTTGTTCCCGATGCGCTGGAGAATCATCGTCTAGCCTCTCTGGGGTCCCTTGCGGTGGAGTCGGTCACGGGGTGGGGCGGGTGCTCAGGCGGGCTGCCCGGCGAGGTCCTTCTCGATGACGGCCTTGATGCGCTCCAGGGTCCGGGCGAGGTCGCCGGCCACCTTCTCGCCCCACTCGGCGAAGAACTGCTGCTTCTGCGTCTCGTCCATCTCGGCGGTGATCCCGCGGATCCCCTCGGTGGCGGAGCCCATCCGGAAGTGGTGGGCGAGCAGGCTGCCCTCGCCGTCCGCCTCGATGGAGAAGCCCCAGACGCTGTCCTGCTTCTCGCCGGAGCTGTTGTGCATGGCCCACTGGAAGGTCCGCCCCGGCTCGGCGGCGACGACCTCGGCGTACGTCGTCCACTTGCCGCGCACCACCGGCGCCCAGGCGACGACGTCCTCGCTGCGCTCGTTCTCGCCGCGGAACACCGAGCCGACCGCGCCCGGGGCGCCGGAGCTCCACTCCCCGCCGAGGCACTCGGGGCTCCACTCGCCGCTGCGCGCCAGGTCGCTGACGACGGCGTAGACCTCGGCCGGTGCGGCGTCGACCCGGACCTGGGCGCGCGACCGGAAGAGGGGAGTCTGGGTGGCGCTCATGGGTGGGTCCTCCTGTTGCGTGTTCGGATGCTTCAACTGCCGTACTGGTGCGCCCCTTTCGGCGCCTCGGCTAGATGAACCATACAGTTCAGTTCAACTGAACGCAACGGTACAGTTCAGTTGGGATCTAGACTGGAGCCCGCAGCCGAGGAGTAGGGATCGACATGAGCGCACGGACCGGCACCAACGAAGCCCCCCAGCCCGTCCCCACGGGGGCGCGTGCCGCGCGCAAGCGCCAGGCCATCCTGGAGGCGGCGCGCACGGTCTTCCTGCGCGAGGGCTTCGGGGCGGGGGTGGACCAGCTGGCCGCCGAGGCGGGCGTCTCCAAGGTCACCATCTACAACCACTTCGGCAGCAAGGAGAACCTGTTCAACGCGGTGATCGGGCAGACGCTCGACGAGGCGCTGGAGGTGGCCCAGTCGGTGATCCAGGCCAGGCTCGCCGAGTCCGACGACGTCCGCGCCGACCTGCTGGAGGCCTGCCGCACCTGGGTCGCCGGACTCACCTCGCCGGAGGTCCTGGCCCTGCGCAACGTGATCGCGGGCGAGCGCCACCGCTTCCCCGAGCTCGGCACCACCTGGCAGGAGGAGGGCCCCGGCCGCCAGCACGCGGCCCTGGCGGCGGCCCTCGGCCGGCTCGACCGGCGCGGGCTGCTGCGCATCCCGGACATGGAGCTGGCGGTGCTCCAGCTCTCCGGCCTGGTCCTCTCCCCGCACCTGGTCTACGGCGTCTACGGCACGGCCCTGGACGCGGACCTCGCGGAACGGCTGGTGCAGGGCGGAGTGGACATGTTCCTGAACCAGTACGGGGTCAAGGAGTAACCTGCGGCGGGGAGTTGACCGCCGAGGGGGCAGGTGCGCATGCGGCTGTACGTCGTGGTCCGCGAGGGTGACTGGACCGCGGTCCGGCACGGCACGTACAGCGGCCGGGCGGCCTGGATCCTCTCGGACACGGTGAGGCGGGGCTTCGCGCCCGAGCGGGCCGGGGAGGACGAGCCGGCCGAGCGGGAACCGGGTGGGCCCGGCGGCGGCGAACCCGGCGGGGACGGCCCCGCCCCGGGCCTGGCCCGGTGGCGGGCCCTCGACCGGCGGATGCACGGGGGGATCTTCGAGATCTCCGTGCCCGACGCCGGGTTGCTCACCGTCGGCGCCCTGAAGGACCGCTGCCTGGACGAGGCGCGCCGACGGGGAGCCGCGGCCCCCGAGCCCCTCGCCCCGGATCCCGGGCCCCGGGGCCACTCGCTCTTCGGCCCGGACCGCATCGTGGACGTCTGGCTGACCGACGCGGAGACCGACGACCGCCTCCCGGACGAACTGCTCCTGTCCGGGACCGCCTTGGCCGACGGGGACCTGGTCGTCCTCTGTGTCGAGCACCCGCCCTTCGCGATGTACGAGATGGGGACGGCCGCCACCGCGGAAGAGCTGCTCGGCTGGCTCCCGCTCGCACAGACCACGGCGGCCCCCGACGGCAGGCCCCGCCTGTGGGGAGTGCTGCTCTACACCGGTGCCGACGCCGAGCTGGCCACGTACGTACGGACCCACTTCGACGACCTGAACGTGCTGTCCGGCCCCGCCACCCGGGTCTTCGCCGTGGAGCGGCGGGCGGGCCGGGCCGCGGCCAGGAAGTACTGGCGCCGCCACCTGGAGCCCGAGCTGTACCGGGTGCTGTCCGCGGTGCGCTGGCTGCGCTGGACCCCCTACGATCCGCAGGGCGCGTACGAGGTCGCCGCCACGCTCGGCATCGCACCCGAGCGCCTCCCCTGCCTGGTCTTCTTCCACGCGCTCGACGGCCCGGTCCCCGAGGCGGAGAAGATCGTCTTCCCGGTCGAGCACACCTCCACGGCCTACTTCCGGTCCCTCTTCGGCGGTGTCAGCCGGGTCCTGGCCGCCGTGCCGGCCGAGCACCACGAGAGTCAACGCGCGGCGGACGCGGCCGCCTTCGCCGCGGTCCGCGGGGCCGAGGCCGCGATCAAGGCCGCGATGCGCCCGGCCGTCCCCGCCGCAGCCAACGTCGTCGTCATCTCAGGAGCCGGAGTGTCGGAGAACTTCTACTTCCAGGGCGAGAACACCACGTTCGTCAACCGCCCGCAGGACACGGTCGTACGGGACTTCCAGAACACCTACTCCGCGGTCTCCGGCGGCGACGAGCTCACCCGCCTCCTCCAGCTCGTGCTCAGCAGCCGAGACGTGCCGGAGGGCGACCGGGAGGAGGCGGCGGACGCCATCCACGCCCTGGCCCGCCTGGCCGCGGCTCCGGAACCGGACGCGCCGGCCGCCGCCACCCGCCTGGAGCGCCTGCGCACGCTCCTGGCCGCCGGAGCCGACATCGCCCAGCCGGCCCTGGCCATCCTCACCTCGCTGGCGGCGCTCTTCCCGGGCTGACGGGCCCCGCGGGAAGGCCCGTGGCACCGGCTCAGTCCTCGTAGCGGCCGAGGCGGTCCGCCGCGTAGTCGTCGAAGGCCTGCTCGATCTCCTCGTGGGTGTTCATGACGAACGGCCCGCTGCGGACCACCGGCTCGCCGATCGGCTCGCCCGTCAGGAAGAGGAGGTCCGCTCCGACCGGCCCGCCCTCGACGCGGACGCTCTCGCCGTCGTCGGCGAGGACCGCCAGCTCGCCGTCGGCCAGTGGGCTCGACGCCACCGAGGCGCTGCCGGCCAGGACGTACACCGCCGCGTTGCGGCCCTTCGGCGCGGGGAGCCGCGCGCTCCCGCCGGGGGCGAGGGAGGCGTGGACCACCGTGACCGGGACCTGGGTGTCGAAGGGGCCGGTCACGCCCATCGCGGTGCCCGCGATGACCTTGAACCAGGAGCCGTCGAGGGTGCGTACGACGGGGATGTCCGCCGCGCCGTGGTTCTGCGTGCGCGGGCGCAGACCCTTGAGGGAGGCCGGGAGGTTCACCCAGATCTGGAGGTTGTGCTGGAGGCCGCCGGCCGCGCGGAAGTCGTCGGTCGGCTGCGCGGAGTGCACGACGCCCGCGCCCGCGGTGAGCCACTGCACGGCGCCGGGGGGCACGACACCGCGGTTGCCGGTGGAGTCCGCGTACTCGATGTCGCCCTGCAGGACGTACGCGATGGTCTCGAAGCCGCGGTGCGGGTGGTCGGGGGCGCCCTTGGGCTCGCCCGGGCCGAGGTCCACGGGACCGACCTGGTCGACCATCAGGAAGGGGTCCAGCTGCGGGATCCGCGGGGTGGGGAAGGGGCGGCGGACCGGGAAGCCCTCGCCCTCCAGGGTGTGGACGGGCTGGAGGACGTCGACCACCGAACGCGTCGCGGCGGCGGTGTCGATAACGGAGTCGAGGGTGGTCATCATGCCTTCTCTCGTCGTACGCGGTCGTGAGGGCCGTCGTGTTCGGCTTCAGTGAACTATACAGTTCAGTTCATTTATTGCACACGGTCCTGTGCGGATCAAGTGCCGGCCCCCCGGTCCCCGTGCACTAGCTGACAGATACCGCCCCGCACGGTTGTCGCCGCCCGCCCCGCGCGCCCAGACTCCTGCTCATTCACCGACGTTCACCTCGCAGGGGCCTGCCGGGTACGGCATTCGCTGCGCATGTCACCTTTGCGGAAGGACAGTTCATGCCCGAGCTCAAGATCCTGGCCATTTCCGGCAGCCTGCGCGCGGCCTCGTACAACAGCGCCCTGGTCCGGGCCGCGCAGAAGCACGCCCCCGGTGACCTGGCCATCGAGATCTACGAGGGCCTGCGCGACATCCCGCCCTACGACACCGACCAGGACACCCAGGACGCCCCGGCCGCCGTCCTGGACCTGCGCCGCCGCATCAGCGAGGCGGACGGCCTGTTCATCGCCACCCCCGAGTACAACTACGGCATCCCGGGCGTCCTCAAGAACGCCCTCGACTGGGCGAGCCGCCCCGCCCTGGACTCCTCGCTGACCGGCAAGCCGGTCGCGATCGCCGGCGCCGCACCGACGAACTTCGGCACCGTCCGCGCCCAGCTCGCCCTGCGCCAGATGTTCCTGTGGACCGACTCCAAGGTCGTCGGCAAGCCCGAGCTGCAGATCTTCCGCGCGCACGAGCGTTTCGACGAGAACGGCAACCTGACCGACGAGACCACCATCGAGCTGCTCCAGCAGCTGCTCGGCGCTCTCGGCACGAAGATCCGCGAGACCCGCGCCATCGCCGACGCCGCCCTCTGATCCGGCAGGCCGACCCCCCCTCTCCGAAGGGCCGCTCACACCCCCGTAGCGGCCCTTCGGGCATGCCCGGACACACCCGGTACCCGCCTGGCGCGGAGTTGACGGAACCGGCACGAGCCCGGTGCCCGATCGCCACCGGCGTGGGGAGGATCGGACCATGCGTGCAGCTTTCATCGAAGAACTGGGCCCCGCCGAGAACATCCGCTACGGCGAGCTGGCCCCACCGACCCCCGGTCCGACGGACGTCCTGGTCGACGTCGAGGCGGTGTCCGTCAACCCGGTGGACACCTTCGTGCGGTCCGGGCTCTTCCGGACCCCCGTCGAGTTCCCGTTCGTGGTCGGCCGCGACCTCGTGGGCACCGTCGTGGCCGCCGGTCCCGGCGCCGCCGGCTTCGCCGTCGGCGACCGCGTGTGGTGCAACAGCCTGGGCCACGGCGGCCGGCAGGGCGCCGCCGCCGAACGGGCCGTGGTCCCCGTCGACCGCCTCCACCACCTGCCCCCCGGTGTGGACGCCGCCGAGGCGGTGGCCGTCCTGCACCCCGCCGGCACCGCCTATCTCGCCCTGTTCACCCACGGCCGGGTGCGCCCCGGCGAGACCGTGCTTGTCGGCGGCGGCGCCGGCAACGTGGGCAGCGCCCTCATCGTCATGGCCGCGGAGGCGGGCGCCCGGGTCGTCGCCACCGCCGCCGCCCGGGACGCCGAGTACTGCCGCTCGCTCGGAGCCGAGGCCGTGTTCGACTACAAGGACCCCGAACTGTCCGTCCGGATCCGTGAGTTCAGTCCCTGCGGCATCGACGTCCACGTCGACACCTCCGGTACGAACGACCTGGCCGGCGCCGTCGAGGTGCTCGCCCACCGCGGGCGGATCGTCCTGCTCGCCGGAGCCCGCACCCGGCCCGCCCTGCCCGCAGGGCCGCTCTACATGAAGGACGGGGCCGTCGTCGGCTTCGTCATCTCGCACGCCACCACCGCCGAACTCGCCGAGGCGGCCGGCTCCATCAACCGGCTCCTGGCCGACGGCCGGCTGCGCGCCCGCACCGTGGAGCGCGTACCGCTGTCGCAGGCCGCCCGTACGCACCAGCGCATCGAGGCGGGCGAACTGCACGGCAGCCGTGTGGTGCTGCTGCCCAAGGAGTCGTAGGCCGGGGCGACTTCGGCCGACCTGACGGACTGGCACGCGGCCCCGCACGGCTCGTGTCAGCTGCTGCCAGACTGCGCGCATGGACGAACTCCCCGAGGCCCCGGCCGCCGCCGCCCCGCGGACCACCCGGGTGCGGTTCGCGCTCCTCGGCGCCGTGCAGCTGCTGCTCAACGCATCGGTCTCGGTGACGTTCGCCGCCGGTCCGGCCATGGCGCGGGAGCTCGGCCTCAGCAGGATCGACCTCATCCTCGACAGCGCCGCCTACGGACTGGCCTTCAGCGGGCTGCTGCTGCTCGGCGGGCGGCTCACCGACCGGGTCGGGCAGCGCAGGCTCTTCACCCGGGGCACCGCCCTGTTCGCCGCGGCCTCCCTCGCGGCGGCGCTGGCCCCCACCTCGCACACCGTCCTCACCGCCCGCTTCCTCCAGGGGTGCGGGGCCGCGCTCGCCGCCCCCGCCGCCATGGCACTGCTGCGCGTGGTCTTCCCCGAAGGCAAGGCCCGCGCCACCGCGTTGGCCCGGTGGGGCCTGCTGGCCAGCCTCGGCGCCGCCGTCGGGATCGTGCTCAGCGGGGCGCTCGTGGCCTGGCTGTCCTGGCGGTGGAGCTTCGGACTGCTCGCGGCGGTCGCCCTGGGCGTACTGGCCCTGACGCCCCGGGCGCTGCCGGCCGGCCACCCGCCCGTACGGGTCCCGGTGGACCTGCTCGGCGCGGTGCTCGCCACCCTCGCGCTCTCCACCCTCGGCTACGGCTTCGTGATGGTCGGCCCGCACGGCTGGGCCGCCGTGCAGGTCCTCGCCCCGCTCGCGCTGGGCGCCCTCCTGCTCGCGGTCTTCGTCACGGCCCAGCAGCGGGTGCGGGCCCCGCTGCTGCCGCTCGCCTTCCTCGCGTCCCGGCGCCGCGCGACCGCCCTGGTCTGCGCCCTGCTCGGTCCGGCGATCGGTGCGAGCACCGCCTTCCTGCTGGCCCTCTACTTCCAGCAGGTACGGGGCTATTCGGCACTGCAGAACGCCCTCGCCTTCGTCCCGTACAGCGCGATGCTGCTCGGCGTCGGCTTCGTCGCGGGCCGGATCGTCGCCCGCCTCGGCGTCCGCGCCGTCGCCGTGGGCGGACTGGCGGTCATCGCCGCCGGGCTGTTCCTCATCGGCGGCGTGGGGATGCGTACGGGCTCGACGCCGACCGTGCTCGCCGGCCTGGTCATCCTGTCGGCCGGGATCGGCACGCTGATGTCCGCGGCCGTCGTGGGTGCCGTCGGCGGGGTCCCCGAGGAGCAGTCCGCCCTCGCGGGGGCCGTGGTGAACACGGCCATCCTGGCGGGGCCGACCATCAGCCTCGCGCTGATCACCTCGGCCGCGGACGCCCGTACGGCCACCCTGCTGGCCGCCGGGGATCCGGCCGCCGCCACGGGCGGGTACGCCTTCGCCTTCGAGGCGGCCTGCGGGGTGTTCCTGCTGGCCATCGGCCTCGCCCTGTGGGGCCTGGCCCCCGCCGGGCGCACCGGCCGAATCCCTGCCGACCGGCGGGCGGAGCGCTCCTCCACTCCGGCCTGACCAAGGGGGGCAGGCCGGGGTGGAGGTCACGAGGGTGCAGCACAGCCGAAGGGTGAAGCGATCCGTGCAGGTCACAGCCATCGGACCACCGGATGCGCCGCCTGTTTGCCGAGGGTGCGGGACAGTCTCGGGTTGCGGCCGGTGACGAGCTGTCTGTGAGTGGACTGGGGCACGTCCGGATCCGGACGTGCCGTCCTCACCCCCGCTGTCACAGACAGGAGAGATACGTTGCGTCGCTTCACCCGCTACACCCTCCCCGCTGCCCTCTGCCTCACCCTGCTGGGCGCGTCAACCGGCCTCGCCGGAGCCGTCGGCACACCCGAGCGTCCGCCCGCCCCGGCGGCACCGAAGGCCATCCCGGATTCGGAGGCGCTCCAGACCCAGGTGCAGTCCCTCGGCGCCATCAGCGCGTTCATCCAGCCCGTGACCAACTTCCTCGGCGAGGTGCTGAAGTCGCCCGACGGGAAGCTGCCGGAGGCGGATCTGGCCGCGCACAAGGAGAAGATCGAGGCGGCGCTCGCCGAGGTGAGGAAGACCCTTCCGGCTGCCGCTCCGGCGACGCCGCAGACGCCGGCCAAGCCCCCGGCCGAGGCGGCCAAGCCGCCCGCGGCGGACGCGCCGAAGCTCCCGGTCAGCTTCCCCGCGAAGCCCCCGGCGGACGAGGTGGACCCCCCGGCAGGCACGGCGAAGCCCCCGGCGGACGCGGCGAAGCCCCCGACCGACGCGGTGAAGCCTCCGGCTGACGCGGTCAAGCCCCCGGCCGAGGCCGTGAAGCCTCCGGCCGACGCGGTCAAGCCTCCGGCCGAAGAGGCCAAGCCCCCGGCTGAGGCGGTGAAGCCTCCGGCTGACGCGGTCAAGCCCCCGGCCGAGGCCGTGAAGCCTCCGGCCGAGGCGGTGAAGCCTCCGGCCGAGGCCGTGAAGCCTCCGGCCGAGGCCGTGAAGCCTCCGGCCGACGCGGTCAAGCCTCCGGCCGAAGAGGCCAAGCCCCCGGCTGAGGCGGTCAAGCCTCCGGCTGAGGCCGTGAAGCCTCCGGCGGAAGCGGTGAAGCCTCCGGCCGAGGCGGTGAAGCCTCCGGCTGAGGCCGTGAAGCCTCCGGCTGAGGCCGTGAAGCCCCCGGCCGAGGCGGTGAAGCCTCCGGCTGAGGCCGTGAAGCCCCCGGCGGAAGCGGTGAAGCCTCCGGCCGAGGCCGTCAAGCCCCCGGTGGACGTCGTGAAGCCCCCGGCCGATGCGATCAAGCCCCCGACCGACGCGGTGAAGCCCCCGGCCGCGCCCGTCAACCCGCCCGCGGAGGCCATGAAGCCGGTCACCCTCCCGGCCGTCGCCCCCGTCCGCGCGGTCTCCCGCGTCGACCTCCTCACCACCGCCGTGGACCAGCTCAAGGTCTCCGTCGACGCCGTCCTCAAGGCGGCCGGCCCGTGCGGTTGCTCGACCGACGCCAAGGCCAAGGCCGGCGAGGCCGTGACCGGCATGGTCAACACCGTCGCGGCACTCCTGGCCAACGGCGGCCTGCCCGCGCCCAACCTGGCCGGCCTGCCCAAGCAGCCGGCGGCCGCCCCGGTCACCCCGGCCGCCCCGGAGCTTGCCGCTCCCGTGGTGTCGGACGAGTAGCGAGCACTCCCGACAGGCCCACCCAGGCCTCGTACGCCGGCCCCGGCGCCCCGTTCCACGGGCGCCGGGGCCGGCGCACGCCCCGCCCGTGACCAGCGCATACGGAGCGCCCGTACGCCCCACCGTGCGACCGCGCGACCTTGCGGACCCCCTTGACGCGCCCCTGCACCGGGAGGACGCTCCGCGGGTCTCGCATCCGTACAAGGTGGACCAGCTGGGGGGCCGGTATGCCGGAGCAGTCTGTCCAGACGGCGGGGGAACTGCGCGCGCGGCTCGTGGAGCAGGGCGCGCGGTGGTCCGTCATCGAACGTCTCGCCGACGACGAGGCCGTGCCCCGGCCCTCGCTCGGCCTGGAACCGGGGGCGAACCTCACCCGCGCCGAGGACGCCGGACGCGTGGACCTGCGTGCGCTCATCGGCCGGGAGAGCGGCAATCCGCACCTCACCCGCCGCCGCGCGGCGCACGGCCTGCTGCCCGCGACCGGGGGCCCGGCGGTCACCGCGGCCCGCCCCACCGCCGTGGACTGGCGCAGCCGTTGGGGGTGGCCCTGGATCACCAAGGTCAAGGACCAGGACCCGTGCGGCTCCTGCTGGGCCTTCGGGGCCGCCGGACTGGTCGAGTCCATGGCCCGGATCGAGCACGACGTCTGGGCGGAGCGGTCCGAGGGCGATGTGCACGACGGTCTCAAGTTCACCTGCGGGCAGGGTTCCAACCCGGAGACCGCCCTCGACTGGATCAAGGCGAACGGCGGTCTCGCCGACCCGGACTGCTGGCCGTACTCCCCGCCCCCCGCCACCGTCCCCGCCGACCGCCGCGACGGCTGGCGCGCCGCGTACACGCCGAGCTGGGACCGCTCCGGCCGCACCGTGCGGATCACCGACTACGTCCGCCTCGGCGACGTGGAGCAGCAGAAGGTGTGGCTCGACACCGTCGGCCCGCTGACGGCCTGCTTCGACGTGTACGACGACTTCTTCGGCCTCGGCTCCGGTGTCTACCACCGCACCAGCGACCACCTCGCGGGCGGCCACTGCGTGCTCGTCGTCGGCTACGACGACGCGGCGGGCTGCTGGCTGTTCAAGAACTCCTGGGGCACGGGCTACCACGTCGGCGGCTACGGGCGGATCGCCTACGGCGAGGTGAAGATCGACTACTGGGCCAAGTGCGGCCTGCGCGGCACCAACATCGACCCGTGGACCAAACGCCGCCTGCACTCCGGCAACGTCTACGAGAGCGGCAACGGCCGCGCCCACCGCAATTTCGAGCTGCTCGCCACCACCACCGGCGGCCGTCTCCAGCACTGGTGGCGCGAGGGCGACGCCCCCTTCCCGTGGGCCCGCGCCGCGGCCTTCGCGAACGACGCCTCCGGCCAGCCCGCCTTCACCGGGACCACGTACAACCGGAACATGGAGTCGTTGCACGTGACCACCGGCGGCCGGCTGCGCCACTGGTACTACGAGCAGTCCGGCGGGGCCTGGCGCGACGGCGGCGCCTTCGGCCCGGGCGACGCCGCCATCGGCTCGACGCCCGCGTTCATCCAGAGCGACTACGGCAAGCCCGGCAACTTCGAGGTGGTGGTCCGCACCGCCGACGGGCGCCTGAACCACTGGTGGCGGATCAACGGCGCCCCCTGGACCTGGAACGACGGCGGCCGCTTCGCCGCGGGCATCGCCCACTACGGCCCGGCCCTCGTGCAGACCCGAGGCCGCCACCTCGACCTCGTCGCCACCCGTACGGACGGCCGCATGCAGCTGTGGTGGCGCGACGACCCGAACGGCTTCGCCTGGCGGCCCGGAGAGGTGTTCGGCGGCTCGGCCACCTCCGCCCCGTGCATGATCGAAGGGCAGTACGGGGCGGCCGACGAGGACACCGCCGGGAACTACGAGCTGTGCGTGGCGGTGGCCGGCGGCCGCGTCGAGCACTGGTGGCGGGGCAACGCGGCGGGTGCCGCCTGGAGCCGCAGCGCCGTCTTCGGCCATGACGTGCTCGCCGTGACCGGGATGCTCCAGGGCAGCTTCGGGTTCAACCTGGAGGTCATCGTCCTGCGCACGGACCGGCAGCTCCAGCACTACTGGCGTGGGGGCACCTCCCGGACGGAGTCTGGGGGAAGCGCGGGCTGGCACGAGGGGCCGGTGATCGGCCCCGCCTGAGCGTGGAGGGCGGCGCCGTGGAGGTGCGCGAGGTGGCCCTCGCCGCCGGGGAGTCGTACGAGCTGCGGCTCACCGGGCGCGGGGCGCGCGGATACGTGTGGACCTGGCAGGTCACCGGTGACGCGGACGCGGTGTCGGTGAGCGAGGCCGTGCCCGCTCCGGCGCAGGTGGTGCCCGGAGCCTCCGTCGAGCGCAGCTACCTGGTCCGGGGCCGCTGCCCGGGCGGCCGGGCCCGGATCCGCTTCGCGCAGATCCGGCCGCCCTACCCGGACGAGGCGCCGTACGACGAGTTCGTCCTGGAGGTGGAGGTCACCGCCGCGCCCTGAGCACCCGGTGCTGGACGGCCTCCAGCGGCCCCCGCCCGAAGCGCCGCAGCCACAGCGCGGACCCGGCGGCGAGGAACAGGGACACCGCCGCCCACAGGCCCATCACCCACCAGGGCCCGGTCCCGCCGAGCCGGTCGGCCAGACCCAGGCCGATGCCGTAGCAGAGCAGCATGCAGATCAGGTTCTGGCCGACGTAGGCGGACAGGGCGGTGCGCCCGACGCAGCCGAGGGCGGCGGCCCCGGGCACCGCGAAGCGGTCGAGGGCGGCTCCGATCAGGCCGATGTACCCGACGGCGATCAGCGGGGCGATGCCGTAGCGGCCCAGGACGAAGAAGTCCGGGCCGCCGAGCGCGGCGGCGGCGCCCAGCGGCAGGCCGAGGCCCAGCCCCCAGGCCGCCATCCGGCTGCGGATCCGCCGTCCCGCGGCGGTCGGCGCGAAGGCGCCCGCACGGTACAGCCGGACCCCGAGGAGGAAGAGGAAGACCAGGAGCCCGAAAGAGAACACGGGCTCGATGCGCAGCGCCGGGGCGTGGTCGAGGCGGAAGCGGACCTGGTCGAGGTAGCCGCCGTGGGCGTAGAGCCGGACGGCCTCCGGGCCGGGAGCCGCGGGCCCGTCGGCGTCGGGCTTCGCCAGGGCCGCCAGCGTCACCAGGGCGACCAGGGTGGTGTGCACCGAGGCCGCGGCCCACATCACCCGCCGCCGCACCTTCTCGGAGCGGGCCAGCAGCCAGGCGACCAGCAGTGCGGTGACGGCGTAGCCCATCAGCACGTCCCAGGCGAAGACGAGGACGAAGTGGACGGTCCCTTCCAGGAACAGGAACGCGGCGCGCCGCCGGTACCGGCCCGGCCACGGCTCCCCGCGCCGGGCGGCCGAGTCGTACTGGATGGCCAGGCCCACCCCGAACAGGATCGTCAGCAGGGACAGGAACTTCCCGTCGGCGAGGAAACGGAAGGCGGATTCTGCGACGGACGCGGCGGAGGGGTGGGCGAGCGGGTCGGGGACGGGCAGGTCCCCTCGCAGCACGCTCCACTCGGATCCGGGCGCCGTGAAGATCCAGACGTTCGTCATGAGCGTGCCGAGGACGGCGGCGCCGCGCAGGACGTCGAGCAGGGGGATGCGCGTCGTGGTCGCGGGGGGTGTGGTGAGGGCGGTGTGGGCCATGACCTCAGCCTCCCGGCGCCCGGGGCGCGCCACGTCCTGCGGGCGGACGAAGCGGGGGTACATCCTTCGATGCAGCCGGGCGGGGAAGGGGTCCGCCGCGTCCGGCCTGCGTCCGCATCCTGGACGGCAAGACGTGTGCACACCTCATGTATCTATGCTGTGCGCATGCCTGCCGCGACCATGACCGCCAGCGCCGCCGACCGCGTCTACCAGCACGTCAAACAGGGCGTACTGGAACGCCGCTACGAGGGCGGCACCCTCCTCACCGAGGGCGGACTCGGCGACGCCGTCGGGGTGTCCCGGACCCCGGTGCGGGAGGCCCTGCTGCGCCTGGAGACCGAGGGACTGCTGAAGCTGTACCCCAAGAAGGGCGCTCTGGTCCTGCCGGTCTCCGCGCAGGAGATCAGCGACGTCCTCGAAACCCGGCTGCTGGTCGAGGAGTTCACCGTCCGCCGGGCCGTCCCGGCGCCGCCCGGCCTGCTGGAGCGGCTCGCCGCACTGCTGGAGGAGCAGCGCCGGCACGCCGCCGACGGGGACCTCGCCGCGATGACGGCCGCCGACCGCGGCTTCCACGCCGAGATCGTGCGCAGCGCCGGGAACCAGATCCTGTGCCGCCTCTACGACCAACTCCGCGACCGGCAGCTGCGGATGGGCGTGGCCCTGCTGCACTCCCATCCCGAGAGGGTGCAGCGGACGCTGGACGAGCACGCCGAGATCCTCGACGCGCTGCGCGCCGGCGACGCGGAGGCCGCCGCCGCCGCCGTACGCGGGCACGTGGGCCGGGTCGAGGCGCTGGTGCGGGGCCGTCATGACCGCTGAACCGGTTCCGGCCTCCGTCTGGCGGGACCCGCCGGGAGGCCGGAAGGCAGTCGCCGTCTGGTCCCTCGGCGTCGCCGTCTACTTCGTTGCGGTGATCTTCCGCACCAGTCTCGGCGTGGCCGGCCTGGAGGCGGCGGACCGCTTCCACGTGAACGCCTCCGCGCTGGCGGCCTTCTCCCTGCTCCAACTGCTCGTCTACGCGGGCATGCAGGTCCCGGTGGGCCTCATGGTGGACCGGCTCGGCACCAAGAGGGTGCTGACCCTGGGCGCCGTCCTGTTCACCGCGGGCCAGCTCGGCTTCGCGCTGTCCCCCTCGTACGGGATGGCCCTGGCCGCGCGCGCCCTGCTGGGCTGCGGTGACGCCATGACCTTCATCTCCGTGCTGCGCCTGGGCACCCGGTGGTTCCCCGCCCGGCGCGGCCCGCTGATGGCGCAGCTGGCGGGCCTGGTCGGGATGGCGGGCAACCTCGTCTCCACGCTGATCCTCGCCCCCGTCCTGCACGGCGTCGGGTGGATCCCCGCCTTCGCGGGCAGCGCGGTGGCGGGCCTGGTCGTCCTGGTCCCGCTGGTGCTGTTCCTGCGCGACCACCCGCAGGGGTACGAACCGGCGCCGGCCGCCTCCGGTGCGGGGCGGGGCTTCGTACGCCGCCAGATCCGGGACGCCTGGCAGGAACCCGGCACCCGGCTCGGCCTGTGGGTGCACTTCACCACGCAGTTCCCGGCGATGGTGTTCCTGCTGCTGTGGGGGATGCCGTTCCTGGTGGAGGCCCAGGGCCTGGCCCGGACCACGGCGGCGGGGCTGCTGACCCTGGTCGTCGCCTCGAACATGGGCTTCGGCCTGCTCTACGGCCAGCTCATCGGCCGCCGCCAGTCGGCCCGGATCCCGCTGGCCCTGGGCACCGTGGGCCTCACCGCCCTGTTGTGGGCCTCGGTCCTGGTCTGTCCGGGGACCCACGCCCCGATGTGGCTGCTGGTCACCCTGTGCGTGGTCCTCGGCACCTGCGGCCCGGCGTCGATGATCGGCTTCGACTTCGCCCGGCCGGCCAACCCCGCCGAGCGCCAGGGCACCGCCTCCGGCATCACCAACATGGGCGGTTTCCTCGCGTCGATGACGACCCTGCTGGCCGTGGGCATCCTGCTGGACGCCACCGGTGACGACTACCGGATCGCCTTCTCCTCGGTGTTCGTGGTGGAGGCCCTGGGCGTCGCCCGGATCCTGCGCCTGCGCGGCCCGGCCCTTGCCCGGGAGGGCGACCGGCGTGCCGCCGTCCTCGGCCCGGCGCCGGATCCGGCACTGACCGGTCCGTCGCGGTCCGACCTGTCGCGGCCGACGCCTGCGTAGAGCCCCCCGACCGTACGGCCGGGGCCGGGCGGGACAGACCCGAGGCGTACGGGGTGAGCCCCGGACAGGGGTCGGAGGGGTGGGGCGGGGGCTTCGGGGGACGGGTCCGACTTGACCGGCGTCGGAGGAGGTTCGGGGGCGTCCCGTCAGTCCACTGTCCTTCCGTGTCGTGCCGGGCCGTCAAGGGCGCTCTCTTCGTTCGCGTCGCTT